>CAIPZZ010000244.1 GCA_903869665.1 uncultured Opitutia bacterium
CGCCAGACCGCCGGCACGCTCTCCGGCGGTGAGCAACAGATGCTCGCCATCGGCCGCGCGCTGATGGGCAATCCCAAGTTTCTGATGCTCGACGAACCCTCGCTCGGCCTCGCCCCGCGTCTCGTTGGCGAGCTGTTTGAGAAAATCGCCGCGATCAACCGCACCGATGGCGTCACCGTGCTCCTCGTCGAGCAAAACGCTCGCCTCGCCCTCGCCGTCTCTTCCCACGCCCACGTCCTAGAGTGCGGCCGCATCGTGGTGTCCGGCCCCAGCGCCGAGCTCGCCGCCGACCCGCGCCTCAAGGCCGCCTATCTCGGCGGGTGACACGCCGCGCAGCGCGCAACATCCAACATTCAACGATCAACATTCACGCCGGGGCTTCCGCGCCGCAAGCAGTCAGCTTTTCCTTGGTATGTGTCCTATCTGCATCGCCGCTGCCACACCCGGCCGGCCCTGATGCGTAGCATGGGCATCCTGCCCATGACAGCCCGCCCGGTTTTGGCCGGGCACTCGATTGAGCTCATTCCCGATTGCATCTGTGAGGCGCGGAGCGAGTGGTTATTGGTTGTTGGCTGTTGCCCATCGGACTATTTCAAAGTCACGCCAGCACTCGGTTCCGAAATGACGCCGCTATTCGTCAACCAACAAGCTTGAGCCATCCGCCAAATTTCTTCCTCCGCGCGCTCGCCACCGCCGCGTTTCTCACGGTGGGGGCCGACGCCGCCCAACCCGCCGACCCGTTGGTCGCCGCGTTGGCGTGGCCGCTGCCCGTTCTCAGCGGCGACGCGGCCGGCACACTCACCACGCCCGGCCTTCCCGACATGCGCTGGCGCGTGACCATGGCCGCGCCCGCCGTTGCCGGCCGCCAGCGGCTGCTCGTCGAAGCGCAGTCCGACGGGCTGCGGCTCACCGGCGAGATTGAGCTCGATCCCGCCACGCGCGACGGGGTTTGGAAAATCACCGAGGCGACGGTGGACACCGCCGTCTGGCTACCGATCCTCGCGGAAAAATTTTCCCTCGCGTGGCTTAAGGACTTTTCCGCCACCGGCGTGGCGCGCCTTGCCGGCGCGGGCCTGCTGCGCGCAGGCGTGCCCGACGGCGCGCTGACGGTCGAATTGCGCGACGCTACCCTGACCCACGCCGTCTCCGGTCTCACGCTGGCGGGGCTGGCGACCGATTTTCACTTGGCGGGCCTCGTGCCGCCGCGCACACCCGATGGGCAAGCTGTAACTTTCCAGGAAGCCCGGGTGGGCGGGCTGACCTTGCGTGACGGCCGGATCGTCATTGCGCTGCCAGCGCTAGACACGGTGCGCGTCGAACGGGCCGTCGTGGACGTGCTCGGCGGCGGCATGGAGGTGGAGCCGTTCACACTGTCGCTGAAAGCGCCAGCAGAGGAGCTACGGGCCAGCCTGCGCCAAATTGACTTGGAGAAAATACTTCCGTTTCTGCCTAGGAGTGGCCTATCCACGGCCGAAGGCCGGGTGGAGGGGCGGATGACGCTGCGCTGGCCAGCCGCCGCCGGAAGGCTGACCGGCGACATCCGCCTGACCGGCGCGCGCGGCGCGGCGGCGCCCATCATCCGCCTCTCGCCGGCGCCGGGGCTCTTGACCGGACATATGCCAGAGAGGCTGGTCGTGTTGCCGCGTTGGCTCGGGCCGCTGGGCCGCTGGACTGCCGCCCGCAACCCTGTGTTCGCCCCGTTGCAGGATATCGAGCTCGGTCGCGCGCGCCTGAGGATCGAGTCGCTCGACATTTTACTTCGTCCCAAGGAGGACGGCGGCCAGCTCGTCCGGCTGCGGCTGGTGGCCCAGCCCGTCGAGCCCAGCCTCGTGCCGAAGGTGACACTCGACGTGAACGTGGACGGCCCGGTGCAGGAGCTGCTCAGGATGAGCCGGCAGGAAGACCTCCGGCTCCAGGTGCCGTGAAACTTTGTTTGCCCCGCGCGGTCACACCGCCCATCCTCCGCCACATGCCACGCGCCCTTTCCGCATTCATCCTCGCCGCCGTGCTCGCCGGCTGCATCCAGGTCAACATCCCCAACGAGTTTCACGGCACGCTCGACGTGAACCTGAAGATTGACCGCGCCCTCAACGATTTCTTCGGCGATCTCGACCAGAAGTCCGCCGCCGTCAACCCCTCCGCCCCTGCCAAGCCATGAAAACCCTCGCCCGCCTCCTCCTTGCCTTTGCCCTGCTGCTCGGCGCCGCCGCGCCCGCTGCCCGCGCCGCCGACGATCTCGCCGCCGTCAAGGCGCGCATGACCGCCCGCATCACCGCGATTGACGCCCTTAAGCTCAAGGGCGCACTCGGCGAGAACAACCAGGCGCTACTCGAGGTGCGCGACCCCGCCGTGAAGGAGGCCGCCGCCGTCGCCGCCGAGGAGAACAAGGACCGCGAGGCCGTCTATGCGGCGCTCGCCAAATCGCAGGGCGTGACCGCCGCCGAGGTCGCCAAGGCCCGCGCCCGCCAGCTCGCCGCCAACAGCGCCAAGGGAGTCTGGGTGCAGGACGACAAGGGCACATGGGCGAAGAAGTGACGCGCAAGTGGAGCCGGTTGACCCCAACCGGCTGGTTTGAAGAAGCGTGTTGAGGTCATCGCGCTCCACCATATCGGCGGCACCCGGTTCCGAAATGACCCAATAAGCGTCAGCCGATAACCATTGAGCAATCTTCCCGCCCCATGAGCCATTCGCCCAACAATCCCGCGCCAACTGCCGTCCAAAGTCTCCTCGCCTGTCACCTCGGCAAAACGCCCGACACCGCGCGCGCCCTCTTCGTCGCACGTAACGCCACCGTCGTCGGAGACGTGACGCTAGGGCCGCAATCGAGCGTGTTCTACGGCGCGGTGCTGCGCGGTGACATCGCGCACATCCTCGTCGGCGAGGGCAGCAACATCCAGGACAACGCCATCGTCCATCTCGCCGACGAGGTGGACGCGATCATCGGCGCGTGGTGCACCATCGGCCACGCCGCGATCATCCACGCCTGCACGATCGGCGACGAGTGCCTCATCGGCATGGGCGCGACGGTGCTCGACGGCGCAAACATCGGCGCGCGCAGCATCGTCGGCGCAAACTCGCTCGTGCCGCAAAAATTCTCCTGTCCGCCCGGCTCGATGATCTATGGCTCCCCCGCCAAAATCATCCGCCCGCTCACCCCCGCCGAACAGGCCACCCTGCGCCCGTGGGCGGAAAAATACACCGAGGTGGCGAAGGCCCACGCGATGCTGGGCCGATAAGGCACTCGCCTCTGGGAGAACATGAGATGGGTCATAGCCAGCGGCATCTGACATAACCTCAACGGGGCGAAAGCAGACCGACCTGCCGCAGCGCCTCGTAGCAGGCGATGCCAGCGGCAGTGCTGAGGTTGAGCGAGCGCAGTGCGGGGTTGGCCTGCGGGATGGTCACGCGTCGCTCCGCGCCGATCTCGGTATGCAGCCAGTCGGGCGCGCCGGAACTCTCGTTGCCGAAGACGAGGCCGTCGCCGTCGGCGTAGCGGGCGGCCCAGAAAGCTGTTTCCGATTTGGTGGTGAACAGCCACAGGCGCGCGGGCGCGTGCGGGCTGGCGCGGAACGCCGCCCAGTCGGCGTGCTCATGCACGTCGAGCGATTTCCAATAGTCCATGCCGGCCCGACGGAGGTTGCGGTCGTTGATGACGAAACCCAGCGGATGGATCAGGTGCAGCCGCGAGCACGTGAGCGCGCACATCCGGCCGACGTTGCCGGTGTTGGGTGCGATCTCGGGCTGGAAGAGGACGATGTGCAGCATGGCGCGAATGGGGATTGTCTAACCGCGAATGGACGCGAAGGAACGCGAAATCGGACACGGGAGATCAGATGAAGGAGCAATGTGGACCTCAGGAATTCAGGAAACTGAGACAGAATTAACCACGGATGAACACGGATTCGAATAAGGATATTATAACGCGAAGAGGCGGAGACGCGGAGAGCTTAAATCTCCGGGATTGAGCCGGCGGCGGTTTGTCCCTGTCATCCCGCGCGACCCTTGGTCACGCCGATGAATTTCTCCCGTCCCGATGCCGATGTTTTCCTGCCCGCTGGCGGCGAGGCCGCCGCCGCGCTCGCGCGCGTCACCCACCTGTGCGTCGCGGCGCACCAGGACGACATCGAGATCATGGCTCACGCCGGCCTGTGCGACTGCCTCGACGAGCCAGCGCACAAGGCGTTTGGCGGCGTGGTCGTGACCGATGGCGCGGGCGCGCCGCGTGCCGGGCCTTACGCGCAGTTCACCGACGACCAGATGCGCACCGTCCGCCGCGAGGAGCAGCGCCGCGCCGCCATGCTCGGCGGCTACGCCATCCAACTCCAGCTCGCCCACCCTAGCGCCGACGTGAAGGCGCCCGGCCACGCCGGCGTGCGCGCCGACCTGGAGTATATTTTCTCCGCCTGCTCACCCGAGGTCGTCTATTTGCACAACCCCGCCGACAAGCACCCGACGCACGTCGCCGTCCTCCTCCGCTGCCTTGCCGCGCTGCGCGCGCTGCCGCCGGAGCGCCGCCCGCGCCGCGTGCTCGGCTGCGAGGTGTGGCGCGACCTCGACTGGCTGCCCGACGACGCGAAGGTCGCGCTCGACAGCGGCCGGCGGCCCGAGCTGGCGGCGGCACTGCTGCGGGTGTTCGACTCCCAGCTCGCCGGCGGCAAACGCTACGACCTCGCCACCCTCGGCCGCCGCGCGGCCAACGCGACCTTCCACACCTCACACTCGACCGACCGCATGACCGGCATCACCTGGGCGCTGGACCTGACGCCGCTCGTCGCCGACCCGGCGCGGGACGTGGCGGAATTCACGCTCGCTCACCTCGACCGCCTGCGCACTGAGGTTAATTCGATGTTGCTGGCGGAGCCCTTCCACTCCAAATCTCCGACGTGAAAAAGTTGGCTCTGCTTCTCTTGATAATTGCCCTGTCGGCGGTGTTCACCTGGCCACTGATCAAGGGCCAACGGGAAAACCGTCTGGCCAGAACAACCATGGAGGGAAAAAAGGCTGGCGGCACTGCCAACCAATCCAAGCCGGATGATAGCGACCCATTTGGGCTGAAACTGGATTCATCAAGTCCGGCTTTTGAGATGAGCAACCTACAATGGATGCTGTTAAAAAATCGCGATAGAATCATCCAATATACCCAAAAGGACGAGGCCAGCATGCGGCTTTTCTCCAAACTGGGACTAGATGACGAGCAAAGAATCCTGCTCGCTAACATGATGGCCGAGAGAAATGAAAAGCACGGTGATGCCTATCGGTCAGCCATAGCCGAAATACAGGAGGCCTACGCCACAAAGGATCCCGTAACGTTCGGAGTTGGACCCGTCACGCTGCTGGGGGGAGATGGCAAATGGGTGGTCAATGTCTATGTGGGGGACATCGCTTTGTTAGATAAGACAGTCAGCGACGCCCTAACGGAAAGTGGCGCAGATATGGATATCCGTAATTTTCTTGGCGATGATGGCTACGCAATCTTCCAAGATTATGAGCGCACACTTCCTTACCGCGCAACGATGGAGGGAATCCAAGTGGGAATCGCGCTGAAGCAAGGTGAGAAACTTTCCGAGAACCTACAGGACAAATTTGTCGATCTCATGGTAGCGAACGGGGTCTATGCCTCGCTGGGTCAGGTTCTGCCTGAAATTCCGCAGGCGGTGATTGAAGAGATGGCACCATTGCTCTCAAGCGGGCAGATGGCCGCTTTGGTGGATGCTCAGACCAAAAACCGTGAGTGGAACCGAATCTCACAGCAGGCGGCGGAAAAATGGCGGGCCGAGCATCGGCAGCCCGCCCCCTGATTGTTGGAGCGGGCTGGCGTTAACTGGAAGGTTCACGCCGTCGCGATGCGTGGCTCGGGGAGGGGGATGATGAACTTGCCCTTGTAGCCACGGGCGGCGAGCTTGGGGATGAGCTCGTCGGCGATGTGCCAGGAGAGGAGCATCGCGTATTCGGGCTGGTCGGTGAAGAGCTGGGCCTCGTCCACCACGGGGATGGTCGTGCCGGGGATGTATTTCCCAATCTTGTAGGAACCCTTGATCTCGAGCACGCAGTCGAGGATGCCGTCGTCGAGGCCGACGTAGTTGATGAGCGTGCTGGCGCGGGAGGGCGCGCCGACGCC
>CAIPZZ010000245.1 GCA_903869665.1 uncultured Opitutia bacterium
ACAGTACTACAGTACTACAGTACTACAGTACTACAGTACTACAGTACTACAGTGGTGTACCGGTACAGTACTACAGTGGTGTACCGGTATCACCCCGTCTCTCATACACGCACAGTCTCATACAGTTCCACCCTACCCTACCCCACCCCACCCGACCAACCTCGGGGTCGATCCCGCCCCGGGCGTGAAAAAACTGCTCACCATTACCTACCAATACCACGGCGGCACCTACACTTTTACCATCTTTTCTCCCCAGCCTTTCAATTATGCCAGTCTCGTGAGCAACGCCCAGAACGGCACGCCCCAGCCGGCATTGGTGGAGGCGCAAGTGCTGTCGTCCGGGCAAATGGCCGGCATCGTCATCATCGAGGGCGACAAGGGCACCGGCACCGGTTTTCTGGCCCGGGTGAACGGCGTGCTCTCCGTGGTCACCAACCTCCATGTTCTCGGCGACAATGAGAAGCTCGCCATCAAGACCCTCCGGGGTGAGACCGTGGCCTGGCAGGGCATCCTCGGCGCCGTAGGCGCGGACATCGCGCTGCTGCGCGTGACAGATCCCGCCGCTGCGCCCGCCCCGCTTGAGCTGGCGGCCGATGTGGCCAAAACGGCCAAACTCGGGGCCAAGGTTGTCGTTGCGGGCAACCGGCTAGGCGGTGGCGTGGTCACCCAGACCAGCGGGCAGGTGAAAGGCATCGGTCCGGCGCGGGTGGAGGTGGACGCATTTTTCCAGCCAGGCAACAGCGGGAGCCCCATCCTTGACGTGGAGGCCAAGCAGGTGATGGGCGTCGCCACATACACCTCGACCCGGATGGCCGCATCTGGCGGCAACGGCAATGTTCGCCGGGAAACCCGCTGGTTCGGCTTCCGGCTCGACACTGTCACCAAATGGCAGCCCATAGACTGGAAACGCTGGCAGGCGCAAATGAAGCAGGTGAGCGAGTTCAACGACGCCTCCATGGCGATTCGCGAGGTGCTCTTCGGCCCCGTCGCGGCCGTGCAAGTCGAGCTGCCCGAACTGCGCGCCGTCATCAAACCCTACGACGCGGTGCTCGCCCGGATTGACAAGGCCACCAAAGCCACCCCGCCCGCCGCCGCCGATCTCGACCAGTTGCGGGCCATGTTCGGCAAAGTCCGCGCCTTCGCCGAAAAAGATGCCAAGGCCCTGCTCGCCGCCGACTATTACGATTTTTTTCGAACCGGCCAGTATTGGGAAACCAACCTGCAGGCGCAGACCGAGCTGCGCGACGAGCTTATCAAGGCGCTCAAGGCAGCCGAAAACAAAGCCGAGTTTCAAAGCCTCCAGGCCGAAATTGAGTGACGGCGCGCCTGGCAATTGGGCCTTCCAACCAACGCGGATGCCAGATGGAGTGAGGGACGTGACGGAATTTCTCCAGCAGCTCATCAACGGTATCAGCCTCGGCGCTATCTACGCGCTCATCGCGCTCGGCTACACGATGGTTTATGGCGTGCTGCGGTTCATCAATTTTGCGCACGCCGACGTATTCATGGTCGGCGCGGTGATTGGACTGGAAGTCGGCCATAATTTGCCGGAAGGCACGCTGTGGGGCGGACTGCTGGTGCTCGTAGCGGCGATGGCAGGCTGCGCGCTACTGGGCGTGGTCATCGAGCGGCTGGCCTACCGGCCGCTGCGCGGCACGGCCACGCTCAATGTCCTCATCACCGCCATCGGCGTGTCGCTGCTGCTCGAGTCGGTGTTCCAGCATCCGGGCGTGTTCGGCGCGACGCCGCGCGCGTTTCCGGCGGTGTTTCCCGTGAAAAATTTCGCGCTGGGCGGGCTGGCGGTGTCGAGCAGCCAGCTCGCGGTCATCGCGGTGGCGGCGGCGCTGATGCTCGCCTTGCAATGGATCGTCCACCGCACCCGGCTCGGCACGGCGATGCGCGCGGTCGCGCTCAACCCGCAGGCGGCGCAACTCGTGGGCGTAAACATCGGCACGGTCATCTCGTTCACCTTCGCGCTCGGCTCGGCGCTGGCAGGCGCGGGCGGCGTGCTCTACGCGCTCAACTACCCGACGGTGGACCCGCTGATGGGCGTGATGCCGGGACTCAAGGCGTTTGTCGCGGCGGTGCTCGGCGGCATCGGCAACATCCCCGGCGCGGCGCTCGGCGCGCTGCTGCTCGGCGTGGTCGAGACCTTCGTCGCCGGCAGCTCGCAGTTGTCGTCGTTCAAGGATGCCATCGCGTTCGCCATTCTCATCGCCGTGCTCCTCGTCCGCCCTGCGGGCCTGCTGGGCAAGTTCACGCCGGAGAAAGTGTGAGTTAACCGAGCCATGACTACCCGACCGCATCTCTATTTGATGCTCGCGCTGCTGGCCGCCTGGGGCGTCGGCCATTTTTCGGAGCACATCAACCTGTATCACCTCGACGTGCTCATCAAGGTCGGCATCGCCGTCATCCTCGCCGTGTCGCTCAACCTCGTCAACGGCCACACCGGCCAGTTCTCGCTCGGTCACGCGGGCTTCATGGCGGTCGGCGCGTATGGCTCCGCTGCCGTCAGCCTGTTCATTGCGCCCAAACTCCTCGGTGCCGACGGCGGCTCCGCGCTGGCACAAGGTGCGCTGTTTTTCGTCGCGCTGCTCGCAGGCGGACTGGCGGCAGCGTTGGCGGGCCTGCTCGTCGGCGTGCCCTCGCTGCGGCTGCGCGGTGACTATCTCGCTATCGTCACGCTCGGCTTCGGGCAAATCATCAAGGTCGTCTTTGAGAACATCGAACCGCTCGGCGGCGCGCTCGGCCTCAATGGCATCCCGCCACTCACCACCATCTCGTGGGTGCTGGCCGGGGCGGCGCTGACCGTCTTCACCGTCGGTTGTCTTATCAATTCCACCTACGGACGCGGTTTCCTTGCCGTGCGTGACGACGAGGTCGCCGCCGCTGCTGTCGGCCTCGACACGACGCGGCTCAAGGTCGTGGCGTTTGTCGTGGCCGCGTTTTTCGCCGGGATCGCCGGCGGGCTTTACGGACACTACACGCTCACCATCACGCCCAGCGGCTTCGATTTCACCAAGAGCATCGAGTTTGTCGTGATGGTCATCCTCGGCTGCATGGTCATCACGCTCGGCGTGATCCTCGCCGCCGCGTTACTCACCCTGCTTCCCGAG
>CAIPZZ010000246.1 GCA_903869665.1 uncultured Opitutia bacterium
CCACGTCGAGCAGGCGGATGGCGCGGCCGTCGGCCAAGGGCTGCATCTGCACGAAACCGGCGGCGTCCACGGCGTAATGCCCCGCGCCCCAGCGTTTGAAGCCGTAAAGCTCTTCGGCTCGGGCGGCGGACCAGGCGGTGGTGGACTTAGTTTTCAAGGCGGGTGAGGGTGGGGGACTGCGGTGGAGAAAAAACCGGGGCGGAAACGCGGGCGGGTTATGGCTTGCGTTGGCAGGCGGGTGTTTGGTTGGCTACGCGTTTCTTTTTTCAAATCAACCAACACGCAATGCCGAAAATGGCCCTCTCCTCAGTCCACGCCCTCCTCGCCCAAGCCGCTCCGACCGCCCCGGCAGCAGGCGGAGCCGCCGCCCAGCCGGCACCCAGCCTTGCCCAGCAGCTCCCGTTCCTGCTGCTGATGGCGGGCGCGTTTTATTTCCTGATGATCGCCCCCATGATCTCGCAGAACAAAAAACGGAAGGAGCACGACAAACAAGTCGCTGCGCTGGAGCCGGGCGACGAGATTATCTCCACCGGCGGTATCTACGGCGTGGTCACTAGTGTGAAGGAGGATCGTCTCGTTTTGCGCGTCGCCGAGAACACCAAGATCGAGCTCGGCCGAGCCTTCGTGCAGGCTGTCGTCCGCAAGGCCGGTGCCGAAAAAAAATAATGCGCTGCGGCGGCTGACATCCTCCGCGCCGAGCCGCTAGCCACGCCACATCACTTTAACCAAAACCAACCATGTCCGCCCTGCTGAAACGCCATTCCGGGAAAATCGCCGCCACCTTCGCCCTCATGCTTTGGGCGGTGACCGAAATTATCCCGCTGCAAGACACCCCCGACTTCGGCCAGTATGTTCTGGAGCAAGCCGAGACGCGCCAGATCACAGTCGCCGTCGTGCCTCCCGCCCCTGGCGTCAGCGCGACTCCGGCAGTCACTCAGACTGTCACGCTCGACACGCTGGTCAAAGAGGCGCGTGAGCGAGTGAAGGCGGACCCCAAGCTCAGCCTATTTGTCGCGCTCCGCCAGCTCGCCCACGACCGCCAGCTAGACCTCTCCAGATTTTATCCGGGCATGAAACTCGGTTCCTCGCTCAAGAACGTGGACAAGCGCAGCAAGTTAGTCCTCGCCGAGCTGCTACACCGCTCGAAAGGTCGCATCCAGTTCGGTCTCGATCTCGCCGGCGGTGTGGCCGTTACACTGCAAGTGCAGCCCAAGGTAGGCGGCTCAGCCGATGCCACCCCGGAGATGCTCAAGAAGGCGATCGAGATCATTGACCGACGCGTCAATGAGCTGGGCGTGGTCGAGCCGCAGATTCGTGCCGTGGGCAATAACCGCATCGAGGTCCAGTTTCCGGGCTCGAGCAATTTCGACATCGTTGAAATCGTCCGTCCTGCCCACCTTGAGTTCCGTCTCGTGATGGAAGGCTCACGCGGCAGTCTCCAAATGCCGCCGGCCGAAGAGGTGCCTGCCGGCTACGAGGTTCTCGCCGCAGAGGACGAAGATGGTAACAACCCGCCCACTTACTACATCGTCAAGAAGCTCCCCGAGATGAACGGCGACACGGTCGAGCGCGCGGGGGTCGTTAGTGATGGCATCGGAGGTTTCCAGGTTAGTCTGCGGTTCAATGACAAAGGCGCGAAACAGTTTGCCGACCTCACCACCGCCAGTGTCAACCGCCTGCTCGCCATCGTGCTCGACGGCAAGCTGCACTCCGCACCCAACATCAACGAGCCGATCACCGGTGGCACGGCCTCCATCAGTGGCAAGTTCGACCAGCGCGAGGCCTTCGAGCTCGCCAGTGTGCTTAACAATCCGCTCGACGTGCCGCTCAAGGTGCTCGACCAGACGATCGTCGGCCCGTCGCTCGCGAAGGACGCGATTGCCAGCGGCGTGAAGGCCACAGCCATCGCCGTGGTGGCGGTGGCGGCGTTCATGCTTGTGGTTTACACCTCCGGCGGCGTGGTCGCACTGCTCAGCCTCGCGGTCAACGTGCTGCTCATCCTTGGCGCGATGGCCTACCTCGGCGCGACCATGACGCTTCCCGGTCTCGCCGGCATCGTGCTCACTATCGGCATGGCGGTGGACGCAAACATCCTCATCTTCGAGCGCATCCGCGAGGAGCTCGCCGAGGGCAAGTCGCTGGTGTCGTCCAACCAAGGCGGCTTCACCAAGGCGCTCACCACCATCCTCGACGCGCATCTTGTGCAGCTCATCATCTGCGCCGTGATGATCAATTTCGGCACCGGCCCGATCAAAGGCTTCGGGTGGACACTCTGCATCGGCGTGCTTTCCACCCTGTTCTCAGTGCTCATCACCGGCCATCTCATTATGGAGCTGGCGGCCGAGTCTGGCGCGCTGCGGCGGCTCGTCATGCTGCCGCTCATCAAAGATTGGAAGCTCGACTTTGTTAAGTTCGGCAAGCCCGCCTTCATCGCCTCGGGCCTGCTCGTGGTCGTTGGCTTCGGCTTCGCCGTCGCCCAGGGCAATGCGGTCTTCGGTCGGGATTTCAAGGGCGGCGACGAGATCACCGTGCAGTTCAAGCAATCGCCCGGTGCGGTCAAAATTCGCGAGGCCGCCAAGGCGGCGGGTCTGGCCGATCTGGGCGTGACAACCGCCACAGGGGCGGATGGCGGTGAGGTGTTCAAGCTCGAGACCGCCGAGGGCAAGGGCCAAGAGCTACTCGCGGCGCTGCAAAAATCGTTTCCTGCGTCCGGCGCGGAGAAGATCGGCGGGAGCCAGGTCGGTGCTATCATGGGCAACGAAATCCTGTTGAACGCACTCAAGGCCGTCGCCATCTCGATGGCGGTCATCTTGCTCTACATCGCGTTCCGCTTCGAGTTCGGCTTCGGTGTCGGCGCGATGGTGTCCACACTGCACGACATCCTGATGACGATCGGTGTGTTTGTGATCACGGGGCACCAGTTCAACGCGCCGATGGTGGCTGCGATCCTCTGTATCGCGGGCTATTCGATCAACGAGACCGTCGTTGTCTTCGACCGTATCCGGGAGGAACTGAAGCTCAACCCCAACGGCAAGCTCAAGGACGTGATCAACTCCGCTATCACCAAAGTATTCGCTCGCACGATCAAGACCGCGACGACCACGTTCCTCGCCTCGGCCGCGCTCTATGTCTTCGGCACCGGCGTCCTCAAGGACATCGCGTTCACCTTCTGCGTCGGCATCGTGACCTCGACTTTCTCAGCCATCTTCGTCGCGGCCCAGATCTTCTACTGGTATCACAAAGGCGACCGGAAACAGGTTGAGGCTCACGCCGACGCCACCCCGGTTTACGAGTGGACGGCCACCAGCAAGGCGGCGGAGTGAACGGTGGGGCGCGTTGACCGCAACGCGCCTTCGGACGCGACGCGTTGGGTCCAACGCGCTTAACCTCCAAAGGCCATGCGCTGGATCCACACGCCACCCTCGGAAGAAGCCCTCGCCTCGCTCACGCGCGCGACGGGCGTCAGCCCCGTGCTCGCCGCGCTGCTGCTACGCGGCGGACTCGCGATGGACGCCGGCTCGGCGGTGCGTTTTCTCAAGCCGGCGCTGTCCGAGCTGGGCGACCCCTTTCTGCTCGCCAACCTCGAGGCTGCCGCCATCCGCCTGCGGCAGTCCATCGCCACTAATGAGCAGGTGGTCGTGCTCGGCGACTACGACGTGGATGGCGTCACGAGCACCGCGCTGCTCGTGAGCCTGCTGCGTCGCTTCGGGCTTAGCCCGCGCTTCGTCGTGCCGCGCCGCCTGGAGGACGGCTACGGTCTGTCGCGCAGCGCGGTGGACCGGGCGCTGGAAAGCGGGACGCCCGGCCTGTTCATCGCGCTCGACTGCGGCACCAACGCCCACGTGGAGGTCGCGGCGCTACGGGCGCGCGGGGTGGACGTCATCATCATTGATCACCATCGCGCCAAGGAGAACGAGCCGTCCGCCGACGGCCTGCTCATCAACCCGCACGCCCATCCCCGCGATGGCGACGAGGCGTGGCGGAACCTCTGCA
>CAIPZZ010000247.1 GCA_903869665.1 uncultured Opitutia bacterium
CGGCGCACCGCAATCTGCACCCTGTCGCACTTTCCTCGCTCGGGTGGTGGAATGGCATACACGACGGTCTTAGAAGCCGTTGCCGCAAGGCGTGCAGGTTCAAGTCCTGTCCCGAGCACCAGACAGAACGCGGTCCGGATCGCGGCGTGTCACTTGACTCCCCGCGTGAGCCCGCGACGCTGGCAGCCCGCATGAGCCAGCGCGCCGATCCCAACTCCGCCTCCGTTCTAAAAACTCCCGTCCGCGCTGCCGCCGAGACGACGGTGATGGGCATCCTGCTCGCGTTGAGCCTGTCGCATCTGCTGAATGACACCATCCAGTCGCTGCTCCCGGCGATTTATCCGGTCCTGAAGGACTCGTTCCAGCTCAGCTACGCGCAGATCGGGACGATCACCTTTGTTTTTCAGATGACGGGGTCACTGCTTCAGCCGGTCGTGGGCTTTTACACCGACCGGCGACCCAAGCCTTACTCGCTCGCGGTGGGCATGGGTGTGACGCTCACCGGGCTGGTGCTGCTGTCGCAGGCCGGTAGTTTTTCGCACATTCTTATGGCGGCGGCCTTGGTGGGCACGGGCTCGGCGGTGTTTCACCCGGAGGCGTCGCGCGTGGCGCGGCTGGCCTCGGGCGGGCGGCATGGGTTTGCGCAGTCGCTGTTTCAGGTGGGCGGCAACCTCGGCACGTCGTTCGGGCCGCTGCTGGCGGCGCTCGTGGTGGTGCCGCACGGGCAGGGCTCGATCCTGTGGTTCTCGGGCATCGCGCTGCTGGGCATCGCCGTTTTGTCGGGAGTGGGCGGCTGGTATCAGCGACATCTCGCCGAGCGACGTGCGCGGGGCGCGGGCCACGGCCACGAACACCGCGTTGTGCTGTCGCGCAAGCGGGTGGTGTGGGCGATCGCCGTGCTCGTGGTGCTGATGTTTTCGAAATTCATCTACCTCGTGAGTCTGAGCAATTATTACACGTTCTACCTCATTGACCGGTTTCACGTCACGGTGTCGCACGCGCAGTATGCGCTGTTTGTTTTTCTGTTCGCCGTGGCGGCGGGCACGATCATCGGCGGGCCGGTGGGCGACCGCATCGGCCGGAAACGCGTGATCTGGATCTCGATCCTCGGCGTGGCGCCGTTCTCGCTGCTGCTGCCGTATGCGAATCTGCCGGTGACGATTGCGCTCTCGGTGTGCATCGGCGTGGTGCTGGCATCGGCGTTTCCGGCGATCATCGTGTATGCGCAGGAGCTGCTGCCGGGCAACGTGGGGTTGGTCGCGGGGCTGTTCTTCGGGCTGGCGTTTGGGATGGCCGGCATCGGCGCGGCGCTGTTGGGCGGATTGGCCGACCGCACGAGCATCGGTTTCGTGTTCCACGCCTGCGCCTGGCTGCCGCTCATCGGGCTGCTCACCGGGTTTCTGCCCGAGGTCGAGCCGGCACGCGCGCGAAAGTGAGCCGCGGCAAAAATTTCATCCTTCATCACTCATCCTTCTTCCTTCAGTGTTCCGCCATGCCCAGCGTCAAAAAACTCCTCCACACCCGGCTGCGCGTCAACGACCTCGAGCGCACCGTAAAATTTTATCAGGACGCGCTCGGCCTCACGGTCGCGCGCCGCAGCGTCTCGCCGCGCGGGGCGCAGATCGTGTTTCTCGCCACGCCGAACAGCGAGGAGGAGATCGAGATCTGCCAGATGCCGCCCGGCGCACCGCCCGTGGCGGTGCAGCCCGACCTGATGCACCTGGCGTTCGCGGTGGACGACCTCGCGGCCTTCGCGGCGGCGGCGGCCAAAAAAGGCTTCCCGCTCAGCGACGGCCCGACCAAGACCGGCAGCGGCTCGACCATCGCGTTCATTGACGCCCCCGAGGGCTACGAGATTGAGCTGATCGAGCTGGCGAAGTGAGCGTCGCCTAACGACCCAAGCTCAGCGACGGCGGCCACGAGGCGCGCCGATTGCAACCGCCACAGCCCGCCGCCGTTCGCTGCAGCGACAGACTGTGTGAAAACTCCTTGGGCATGACGGAAACCTGCCCGCCGTCCGGGACGTCGTCAATCCCATGAGCCACCACACGGGCCCGGACCGCGCCCAGACTTTCCTGCTGCCGCCCAGCCTCGACGACTACGTCGGGCCGGAGCATCCGGTGCGATTCCTCGACGCCTTCGTCACGGGCCTCGATCTCGCGGCGCTGGGCTTCGCCCGCGCGACACCGGCGGCGACGGGCCGGCCGGCCTACGATCCCGGCGACCTGCTGCGGCTGTATCTCTACGGCTACCTGCACCGGGTGCGCTCGTCGCGGCGGCTGGAGGCGGAGTGCGCGCGCAATCTGGAGGTGCTGTGGCTGGTGCGCCAAGTCCGGCCCGACCACAAGACGATCGCGGACTTCCGCCGCGACCACCCCGGGCCGTTGCGCGCCGTCGCCGCCGAGTTCCGGCTGGTCTGCCAGCAACTGGGCCTCTTCGGCCGCGAACTGGTGGCGATTGACGGCACGAAGCTCGCGGCGGTGAACAGCCGGGCCAACAACCTCTCCGCCGCCAAGCTCCAGGAGCGCCTCGCCCGCGCCGCCGCGCAGATGGACGAGTATCTCCACCAGCTCGACGCGGCCGACACCGCCGACGCGGCGCAACCCGGTGCCGCCGCCCCCGCGCTGACGAAGGCCGCGTTGCAGGCGAAGCTCGCCGCGCTCAAGGAACGCCAGGCCGAGCACGCGGCGCACCTCGCGCACCTCGCGGCCAGCGGGGAGAAACAACTCAGCCTGACCGACCCCGACGCCCGCCGGGCGACCACGCGGCAAGGCACGGTGGTCGGCTACAACTGCCAGCTCGCGGTGGACGCGAAGCATAAGCTCATCGCCGCCGAGACCGTCACGACGGACGTGACCGACCGCGACCAGCTCGCGCCGATGGCCGCCGCCGCGCAGGCCAACCTCGGCGGCGGGCCGCTGACGGTTGTGGCCGACGCGGGCTACGCGCACACCGCGCAGGTCACCCGCTGTGTCGCGGCCGGGATCACGCCGCTCGTGCCGCAGCCCGAGACCAGCGCCAACGCCGCCAAAGGCCTCTGGGGCAAAAGCGCGTTCCGCTTCGACGCGACCAACAACCACTACATCTGCCCCGCCGGGGCCGCGCTCACGTTCAAACGCCAAGGCGAGGAACTCGGCCGCACGATCCGTTACTACGCCAACCGCGCCGCCTGCGCGGCGTGCGCCATGAAGGCCCGCTGCACAGAAAACAAGGAAGGCCGCCGGATCACGCGCACGACCGACGAGCACCTGATGGAAGCGATGGCCGCGCGCCTCGCGGCGCAGCCGGAAAAGTATCGGCAACGCAAGGCGCTGGCCGAGCATCCGTTCGGGACGATCAAACGCGGCTGGGGCTACACGCACTTTTTGCTGAAAGGACTGCGGAAAGTCTCCGGCGAATGGAGCCTGATGACGCTGTGCTACAACCTGCGGCGCGCGCTGACGATCCTCGGCGTGCCCGCGCTGCTGGCCGCGCTGCGGGCCGGGGCCGCCGCGCGCGTGGGCGCGGGCCAAACCGGGCCCGCCAGGACGCCCGTGCCGGCCTGAGCCGGGCTTTGGCGGGTCGTTTTTTTAGTCACGGGTGGCGGATCCGGCGAAAATCCGCGCAGCCCCGTCGGGCGCAGGGCAAAACCGGCAAAAATCGTCGTCCGCCCAAAAAATCATCAGGTCCGCCGCGCGCCGGCCTGAATTGCGCGCAAGGGAGTTTTCACACGAACTCGCGCCAGAGCCAATGCCGCTAAAGCGGCATGGCTTCCCTTGAACGTTAGCAATTGAGCCGGGTTGACCTTACTAATGACGGCGGCAATTTCCCGTGCGTGCCAGCGCGCGCGCCAACGCCCCTTCTCGAAATCCGCGGCCTC
>CAIPZZ010000248.1 GCA_903869665.1 uncultured Opitutia bacterium
GCGCGACCGGCCCGGCCTCAACTATGGCCACGGCCTGCCTTAGCACGGCTTCGCGGGCGCTGCTTTTGAGGCTGGCCGAGGCCGCGCCGGTGTTGATCTCGCGCTGGAGGCGGAGCGCCTCGCGGAGCGGCGCCGCGGCGTCGTCGGGCCGCGAGGCGTCGAGCGCGGCCTGTCCCTCCGCCTGCAAGCGGGCGATGTGCGCGGATGTGTCCTGCGCGCGGAGGTCCGCGCGCGCGGTCTCAAGGCGGCGTAGGCGCTGCGTCTGCAGCCCGTCCTTGCCGTCGGTCAGGCGGTCGAGCGCGCGCTGCTTTTGCAGGGCCTCGTCGAGCGCGGCCAGCGCGGCGGGGCTGGGTGCCGTGCCGCCGGCGGTGGCGTCGCGCCACGTCTTTTCCAGCGCGGCGATCTCGGCGGAAAGCCGTTTCACGTCCGGATCCTTGGCTCCCAGCGCCTCGCCCTGCGTCGCTGGGCGGTCGCCCTGCCGGGCGTAGTAGAAATTGGCGCCGACCAGCCCCGCAAAGATGAGCGCGCAGACCGCCCAAGCCCAGCGGTGGGCGAGGGCGCGGAGAAGGCCGGCGGCGGGTTTTTCCATGCGTGAGTTGCGCGCCAGCAAGACGGTGGGTCGCGCAAAAGGCAACGTGTTCCGCCGCGCCCGCGCGCGCCGATGTGCTCGACAACCGTCCTCGCGAAAGGTTTCCCTCTGGCGTGCTGGAAAACCTCGTCATCCTCGCGCCCGGCCTGCTCGGCGGCTCCGTCGCCAAGTCTGCCCGTGCCCACGGCGTCGCGCGCCGGGTCACGCTCTGGGCGCGTCGGCCTGAGGTGCGGCTAGCCCTGCGCGGCCAGCCGTGGTGCGACGCCGTGGCCGACACGCCCGAGGCGGCCGCCGCCGGCGCAAGCCTGGTGGTCGTCGCCGCGCCCGTGGACAAAATCGTCGAGTTGGTGCGCGCCATCGCGCCCCACCTGCCCGCCGGGGCGATAGTGACCGATGTCGGCAGCGTGAAGGGCGAGATCTGCCGCCTCGGCCAGGCCGCGCTTGCGCCGCGCGCGCACTTCGTCGGGTCGCATCCGATGGCCGGCTCCGAGAAAACCGGTTGGGAGCACGCGGGTGCGGAGCTGTTTTCCAAACGCGCCTGCTTCGTCACTCCGCTGCCCGAGACGGACGCCGCCGCGGCCGAGACGGTGGTGAAATTTTGGCGCGACCTCGGCGCGGAGCCGGTGACGGTCGCCCCCGACGCGCACGACGAGATTGTCGCCCACATCAGCCACCTGCCGCAGGTGCTGGCCTCGGCGCTCGGCGCGTTTCTCGCGCAGAAAAATCCCGCGTGGCGCAACTTCGCCGGCGGCGGCCTGCGCGACACCACCCGCATCGCGGCAAGCGACCCGCAGATCTGGCGTGCGATCCTCGAGCAAAACCGCGACGAGCTCCTCCGCGCGCTGCGGCAGTTTCAGGACGAACTGCAGGCCATACAGGCCGCCCTCGCCAACCGCGATTGGCTGGAAGTCACCGCCCGCCTCGAACGTGCGAAGGTTTGGCGGGACGGCTTCCGCCCGCTGGTGTAGCGTAGGCTTTTATCCGGTCGTCGGCAAAATGCAGGCTGGAAGCCTGCGCTAATTTGCCCGACGCTGTCCCGTTCCATGCCGTTGCCTGACATTCTTCCCATCCGGCCTTTCACGCGCCCCGCGCGCGGCGAGGTCACACTGCCCGGCTCGAAGAGCATCACCAACCGCGCGCTCCTGCTCGCCGCGCTCTGCGACGGCCCGGTCACGCTCACCGGCGCGCTCTTCAGCGAGGACACTGAGATCATGGCTGAGGCGCTTAACCGGCTGGGCATCGCGGTGACATCCGACCCGGTGGCGAAAACTTTCCACGTCGCCGGCCAAGGCGGAAAAATCCCCGCGTCGTCGGCCGACCTCTTTGTCGGCAACGCCGGCACCGCCGCGCGCTTTCTCACGGCGCTTTGCGCCGCGGCCAAGAGCGGCATTTATCGCCTCGACGGCGTGCCGCAGATGAGGAAACGCCCGATGAAGGGGCTAATTGACGCGCTCCGCTCGCTCGGTGCCGATATCCGTTGCACGGGCGAGGAAGGATTTTTTCCGATTGAAATTCATGCGTGTGGATTACGCGGTGAAGTCTCTATCAATCCGAGCGAAAGCAGTCAGATGCTGTCTGCGTTGCAGATGGTCGCACCACTTACACAATCCAGCATCGCAATCGAGGCGGTGGGCAAAACTAGATGGGCGTTTGTCGAAATGACTCGGCAACTGATGCACGAGTTCGGAGTTAACATCGCTCACCATCTTGCAACCACACGCTTCTTGATCGAGCCCGCCCACTACGTTTCTCCCGGAACTTACGCCGTAGAGCCAGATGCAACAGCGGCGAGCTATTTTCTTTTTCTGCCAATCATTGTGGCAGGCGAGCTTAGATTTCCGGGACTGCGACCTGCTGGATATGGTCCGCAAGGAGACTCTAGGTTCGCTGACGTGGTGGATTTTTTTAAGAATAGAAATATTCCTGCGGCTAGCACACACGATTTCAGCCCATATTCTGACACTTTTCTGACGCTTGCGGCAGTTACGCCTCTGCTGGTCGGGCAGACTCAAATTTTCGGCATCGCGCACACGCGGAAACAGGAGACCGACCGCGTCGCCGGCATGGTGAAAGAACTCCGCAAGCTCGGCCAACACGTGCATGAGCATGAGAACCTCGACGGGCTGACAGTCACACCCGATCTGCCAAAGCTGCGGCAGCTTGCGGCGGACGCCGTGGCTGCCGGGCGGCGGCTGGAAATCGAGACCTACCATGACCACCGCTTCGCCATGAGTTTCGCCATCCTTGGTTGCTACGACCTGCTCGGCGACAGCCGGCCGTGGCTCGCAATCCGTGACCCCGCGTGCTGCGCGAAGACGTTTCCCAATTTTTTTGACGTGCTCCATGAAGTGTGGGAAACCTCGCACGCCACCTGAATTTCATCCACCGCCCGCCTCCCCTCCTCCCGCCATGAGCATCACCCCCAAATTTATCATCGTCGCCATTGATGGCGGCGCGGCCTCCGGCAAATCGTCCACCGCGCGCGTGCTCGCGCAGCGGTTCAACCTCCTGCACGCCGATACCGGCTCTTACTACCGCGCGCTCACCGCCGAGCTGCTTGGCCGCGGCGTGAAGACCGCCAACGCTGCCGCCGTGCGCGCCGAGCTCGCTGACCTACGCCTTGGCACCAAGGTCGCCGGTCACGACGCGCACATCACCATCAACGGCACCGAAGTGGCTGAGGCCGCCATCCGTGGCGCGGCCGTCAACGCCGCCGTCTCGCATTTCGCCGCACTGCCGGCTATGCGCTCGGCGCTGCTCGCCTACCAGCGTGGATTGGCCGACGAGGCGCGCGGCAAGAAATTCGCCGGCCTCGTGATGGAGGGGCGCGACATCGGTTCGGTGATCTTCCCTAAGGCCGATCTGCGCTTCTTCCTCTCGGCCGACCCCCTCGAGCGCGCCCGCCGCCGCGACCGCCAGGGCCAGCCCGATGCCGTGGCTGAGCGCGACCGGCTCGACTCATCGCGCGAGGCCTCGCCACTGATCTGCCCGGCAGGCGCGGTGGCGATTGACTCGACACGACTGGAGCTGGCCGAGGTCGTCAAAAAAATGGCCGGCCTCATCGCGGCCAAACTGCCCGGAGGAATATGAGCGAGGCGGCACCGGCGCGCGAGCACCCGAGCCCGGCCTACGCGGCGAGCCGTGCCCTGCTCGCGGCGGCGCACGCCGCGTTTTTTCGTGGCGAGGTCGCCGGCCTTGAAAACATCCCGCGAGCCGGGCCCCTGCTCATTGCGGGGAACCACGCGAGCTTCCTCGATCCGCCGTTTCTCGGCTGTCATGTGCCGCGCCCGCTGACGTTTTTCGCGCGCAAGACCCTCTGGAAGGGCGGCCTCGCCACCTGGTGGCTCGACGCCATGGGTTGCATCCCGGTGGACCGCGACGGCTCCGATGTGGCCGCGATCAAGGCCGTGCTGCGCGCGCTCGCCGCCGGCCGGGCGCTGGTGGTCTTCCCTGAGGGCACGCGCTCGGCCGACGGCGCGCTCCAGCCGCCCAAGGCCGGCGTGGGCTTACTCGCGTGTCGCGCGCAGGCGCCGGTCGTGCCCGCGCGCATCTTCAACTCGCACCGCGCCCTCGGCCGCGACAACCAGCTGCGGCTCGGCACGCCGGTGTCTGTCGTTTATGGCCGCCCGCTCACACCCGCCGACTACGACGACCC
>CAIPZZ010000249.1 GCA_903869665.1 uncultured Opitutia bacterium
CAGCCGCCAAGGCAGCATGGAGTGACCCCTGGAAGGGGTTGGGGAAGGAGGAGGAAGAAGATTGCGATGTCACCGAAATTCTGAGTTTAATGCACGGTTGTCTAATTGATTTCACCTGACGGCTCCGATCTTGGCTGATCTGACCTTGGTCTATGGTTGTCTTCGTGGTCATGGCCGGGCTGGGGAGCCTTGGTGGCCATGCCGCAGGATCGCGGTCAGGCGAGGATGGGGCGGGACGTCCTGATGTCACCGACGGGCTCTGTGGCCGCAACAGTGTAAGCGGGATCGTCCCTTTCGTGGCCTTCGGTCGCAGGTCCGTGGAGCCTGGTCAGGCCCAGCGGAAGTCGGTCTCCGAGAGCCACAAACGGTGAAGCAGGATGGCCAGCTTGCGGGCGACGGCGACGCGGGCGCGCTTGGGGCCTTTGGTTTCAGCCAGCTTCCTACCCCAGGCTTGCAGCGCGCAGGTCCGCTTGACGCGGGACAGCAGGCTGTTGGCGGCCTCGTAGAGCGCCCCGCGCAGCATGGGGTCGCCGGCCTTGGAGATGCGGCCCTTGTGATCGCGCTCGCCGGACTGATTGCGCCGTGGGGCAAGGCCCGCGAAGGCGCCGGCGTCCTCGCCGCGGGCGAAGCGGCCTGGGTCCTCGATGCTGCTCTTGAACACCAGGGCGGTGATCGGCCCGACCCCCGGCACGGTCATCAGGCGCGCGGTCACCGGATCGGCCGCGGCCTGGGCCGCCAGCTGCTGCGATGAGCGTCTGATCTGGACCTCCAGCGCCTCAAGGCTCTCGATCAGCGGCTTCAGAATCGGCTCGAGCTCGGCCTTCAGCGCGAACAGCGCCACCAGCCGTTCCCGGCGCTTGCCAGGCGTCGTCACCTTGCCCAGCCGCAAGCCGAACAGCTTGAGCAGTCCGCGCAACTGGCCCGCCATGGCCCGGTGCGCCTCGATCAGCTGCTCGCGGATCTTCAACCGCGCCCGGTCCATGTGCGTCGCCTCGGCCTTGATCCGCACCGCCTTGAACCAGCCGGTCCGCGCCATCTGCGCCAGGCCCTCGGCGTCGTGCGGGTCGCTCTTGTTGACCCGCGCCGACAACACCCCCTTGGCGTGGCGCGCGCACACGCAGGTCACCGGAACCTCGCGCTCGAAAAGCCCATGATAGAGAAACGCCGACAACGGGCCGGTCTCCAGGATCACCCGCTTAAGCCCCGGGGCGCGGCGCTCCAGCGTCCGGGCAATCACCTCCGGATCGGTGACACACGCCCCGCTCCAGATCACATTTCCGGAACCGTCCACCACGCACAGGTGCGTAGACTTGTCCGACACATCCAGCCCGACATAGACTTCAACCATGGCCCATCCTCCTTCTTGAAGCGCAGCGATCTCCTCGCTCCGACTTCGTATTCCAAGGCTTGGATGGGCCTACTTCAATTACCCGATGTCACCGAAATCCCGTCTCAGTTTGGGGGGTCACTCCACCCTGCACCTGTCCCCGTATTCACGTCAGCCTGACGCTCCTCGTGGATGTCCGCCTCTAAGTCGGCGAAGCTCGCGAGGATGTTCAGCATCAGCCGCCCCTCGGAGCTGGTGGTATCCATGCCGCCTTGGTGGAGCGCGCGGAAGCCTACGCCCTTGGCGGCCAGACGGTCCAACCGGGTCCCGATTGCGCGCCGTTTGACGCCCGATCACGCGCAAGGCGCGCCGGATGCCCATAAGTCGGACCAGATGCGCATCCAACTTGATGGACCGCCCCTGCTAGCCTTTTCGCATCACTTGTTAAGTCTCGGCAGGCCATCCGCGACCAGGGCCAGACGGACAGTGGGCCCCTCCGACGAGGCAACCCACGCCGAACCCGCCAACGCCCTGGCGTCGGCGGCGACCCGATAG
>CAIPZZ010000250.1 GCA_903869665.1 uncultured Opitutia bacterium
AATGTGTGCCTGCACGCGGTCCTCCAGCTGGTGATAAATGGGGCGCAGCCCGAGGTCGCTCTTGGCGGTGCGAAACGCCGCCTCCGCCTGCGTGAGCTGGATATACCACCGCCACAGTTGCGCCGGATCGGTCTCCTCGCAGTTGGTGCGCAGCAGATACGCGCCTTTTTGCCGGTGCGCTTTTTGGCCCGTGGCGACGTCGCTCGCGATTTGCAGCCCGACCGCGCGACCGGCGGGGTCGCGCTGCACGCGGGCCTGCACGATGGCCGCAGCGGCGGGATATTTGCCCAAGGCCCGGCCGATGCGCCGGCCCACCGCTTCCAGATCGGTTTGCGGAGTGCGGCCCAGCCAGGTGTCGATTTTAGCCAGCGCGGCGGTCAGCGCGTCGCTTTGGCGCTGGAGCATGGCGCGTTCTTTTTCGGCCCGGGCCGCGCTGCGGCAGAGCACGTATTTTTCGCCGGCCTCGCCGTCGGGGTGGGCGACGAGGCGCACTTCCAAGCCGTCCTGCACCTCGCGCCAGTCGGCTTGCTCCAGCAGGGTCGCCTCGTGGTGGCGCAGCCAGCTCTTGGGCGTGCCGACCAGATAGCGGGCTGTGCGCGCGCGCAGGAAGGCGATGTTCGCCTCGCTCACCATGCCGCGATCCATGACCCAGATGCGTTCCGCCACGCCGTATTTTGTTTCCATGGACGTGACGATCTCCTCGACGGTGGTGACGTCGGCCCGGTTGCCGGGAAACACCTCGAACGACAACGGCAAGCCCTCGGGCGTGCAGACCAGTCCGATGCACACCTGTTTGCCATCCGGGCGCTGATCACGCGAGTAGCCCCGCTGGGCCTGATCGTTGCGCGCGGCTTGGCCTTCGAAAAACGTGCTGGTCACATCGTAGAGCAGAAACTCGAAGCGCACGCCGAACCACTGCCGGTAACGTTCCATCAGGTGGGAGCAGAGGGCGTCCTTGTGCTCGCCGAGCTGATCGAGGGCGCGATACAGGCGGTCGTCGTTGACCAACTCCGGGGCGACGCCGAGCAAATCGTCGAGCGCGGTGGTGCCATACCAATGCTCCGCGATGCCCAATTCGGAACGCTGTGCGCAAAACCGTGCGATCGTGAGGAGCGCGGCGACGCGGCCCCAGTCCACCGCCTCGCGGCCCGCCGGCAGCAACGTGCCCAGCAGCTCGTCGAGTTTGAGCCGACGCCACAGCGCCAGGCCGAGGTAGACCTCGCCGAAGTCGCGCGTGCGCTCGACCCGCACACCGCGCACGTCCACCTGCTCCCAACGTGGTGGCGGCGGCGGCGCGGCCGGTGGTGGCAGAGCCAGCTGCGGCAGATCCGGCGTGGCGGCGGGCGCGGCCGCCCGCTCGCCCGTCAACAATGCGGTCAAGTCGTCCCAGCCTTGCGCCAACGTCGCCGCCTCCGGCTCGTCGAGTTTGCCCAGCGAGGCGACCACGCGCTGCCGCGGGCCGCGCGCCGTGCGGTAAGTCTCGCACAGACTCCAGTAGCTGTAGCCGACCCCACGGGCCGACTTGTTTTTCCGCCGGAGAAACATACCGGCAGTATCGCCGAAAATCCTGCCGCGAACAATGGGGCGTTCGGCACTACACCGACTTTCAGATTTTCTCCCTCGCAGCCGCGGCGCCTTCTGGAGACCTCTCCTCTGAAAATAATTTTCGGCCCAGCGCCGATTTGCGGAACTTGGGCTAGGCTCCGACGTAGGTGCAGACGGGCAAGCGGGACGGTTAACTGGCCGCGACCGCCCGGTCCGCGCGGTCGAGCAGCCGGCCGGTGTTCGCATCGACCCGCACGCGCACGCCCCGGGTGGAGACGACCGTCAGGACGTCGTCCTCGACCTGGGCGATGGCGGCGCAGGGGTCGTCGGCCAGAGGCCATTCGGCCAGCCATTGCAGGCGCAGTTCGCGGTCGAGGCAGTAGAGATTGGGG
>CAIPZZ010000251.1 GCA_903869665.1 uncultured Opitutia bacterium
GTCGTTTTTCGCCTGCTTTTGCGAGGCCTGTTTCTGCACGGATTTCGGGGATCGGTCGCCCATGGTGGGTGGGGTTGGTTGGGTTAACTCGCCTTCGGAATGTTCGTTTCCCCGACGGCGTGCGCCATCCTCGGGGCGTCCGTCCGCCAATAGCGAGACCCATCTGCCGATGGAGCCCGCCCGCCGAAGCGCCCACCCCGACGATCGGAAACGCGCTCCCGCTCCGCGCCAAGCGAACCGCCAGCAAGCGGGCGGAGGATGGCGGGCGGACGGGCATTTTCAAAGGCAGCGAAGCGGCGGGAAATGGCGCGGGCAAGGGCGTCGGCGAAGGGACAACGCTTCCGTTTCCACGCCATTAAACACGCCTCCGCGCCAAATAGCGATAGGGTAAAACCCTACCAGAGCGCGGGGTTTCCAGCGTTGCCCTCACCGCCGCGTCGGCACGTGGACGACCTGCATGCCGGCGGCGCGCGCGCCGGCGATGCCCGGTTCCGCGTCTTCGAACACGAGGCATTGCTCAGCGGGCACGCCCATGCGCTCGGCTGCGAGTAGGAACATGTCAGGTGCAGGCTTGCCCCGGCCGGGCGGCACGTCGGCCGGCGTGAAGACGAGTGGAAACAGCTCCGCCAGTCCCGCGGCCGTGAGCGCGGGGTGCGCGACCTCGGGCGCGCCACCGGTCACGATGGCGCGCGGGTGCGTGGTGGCGATACGGCGCGCGAACGCGACGACCGGCTCCACGAGCGTGACGCCGCCGCGCAGCACATCAAGGTAACGGCGCTCTTTGTCGTGGGTGACGGCGTGCGGGTCGAGCGTGAGGCCGTAGCGGCGGCCCATGATCGCGGCGACTTCGTGTGTGGGCATCCCGCCCAGGCTGTAAAAATGATCCTCGTCGAGCGGCCCGCGCAACCCGGCGGCCTGCATCGCCGCCTGCCAGGCGAGGAAGTGGACCGGCATCGTGTCAATGAGCGTGCCGTCGAGGTCGAAGATGTAGGCGGCGAAATCGCCGGGAGGAAAGTCGAGCTGCATGAGGAAAAGCCAGCGCAGCGGGCGCGGGCCGCCGGGGCAACGGAAGAATTCTATCGGTCCGCGGGGACGCAGGCAAACTGCGACGCGAAGCCGGCGGGCGCGACGGGCCAGCACGCCCGTTTGCCGAAGATTTGCGCCAAAGCCTGCCGCGCGTGGACCGCCGGACTCAGCCGCAGCAAGCCGTTTTGCCGCCGCCACAGCAGGCGGTTCCGGCTGGCGCGCCGGCCGTCGTAGTGGCGTCGGTCGAGCAGCCGTTGTCAACGGCGTCGCTCGCGTTTGCACCGCATTTTTCGGGAGCGAGGCAGGCGGCGTGTTTGGTGGCGAGCCGGAACACGAGTTCCCCGTCGGCGGCGGTGGCCGCCTCAATGGGAAACTGCGAGACGCCGCCCTCGTCGTGCTCAATCTCCACGGGCAGGGGGCCGTCCGGCAGGACGGGGCGGGCAAGGTCAAGGATACGGCCAAGCTTGGCCCCGGTGAGCCGGTGGCCGTCGTCGTCGGCGCGGCCCGTCCAGACCTGTAACACGCAGGTGTCGCTGGCGCGGACGGTGCCGCCGCAATCCACGAATTTCTTGGCCACATGGCCGACCTCGGTCACATGAAAATGCCGGGGCACGCGGCCGCCGCCGGGCAACGTGCAGGCCAGGGTGTGGCCGGGATGGGCGAGGAGAATCGACTTGAGTTCGTGGAGGTGCATAGGGGAAGGGGCTTGGATTATCGCAAGTGCAGCGAGCTTAGCGTTTCATCTCCCGCTCGCCGTCCAGCTTGAACTCCTCGCCGATGCGTCGGACGGCGACGGCGTCGAGCAGCTTGTCGTCGGGAAACGCGCAAAACAGGTCAACGCGCCGTGCGATCTGCGAGGCGACGTTCACAAAGGCGAGGAGCTTGTCCTCGTCGGAACCCTCCACGCCCGCCGGGTCGGGCGAGCCCCAGTGCGCGATCATCGGCTGGCCCGGCCAGACCGGGCAGGCCTCCTTCGCATGGTCGCAGACGGTGATGACGAAATCGAACTTCACCCCCTTGAACTCATCCCAGGACTTGGAGCGCGCCGCGCCGGCGTCGAGGTTGTAGCGCTCACGGAGGACGCGAACGGCGAATGGATTGACGCGGCCGGTCGGGTGCGAGCCGGCGCTGAACACCTCGAAGCGGCCCGCGCCTTTGGCGCGGAGCAGGTATTCGCCGAGGACGCTGCGCGCAGAGTTGCCGGTGCAGAGGATGAGAACCTTGTAGGGAGGTTTGGGTGTCGGGTGCATGGAAAAATGTTCAGCGCGCCCGCCCCGGGGCAGCCGTGCGGGCGCGGCGCGGCGGACGGGTGGCGGGACCGCAGCAGCCCGGCCCGGTCTCGGCGAGCGTGGGCGCGAGCCGCTCCAGCCGCGCGAGGTCGCGCCGGAAGACGGGCTGCTCGCGCGCGCAGTCCTGGAGGCAGGCGAGGTTGGCGCGCAGCTCCGGCGGCGGCGCGGACGGCAGGGCATAGACCATCCAGTTGCCCCGCCGCGTCACCGAGACCAGCCCGCGGGCGCGGAGGTAGGCGAGGTGCTTGGAGAGCTTCACCTGCGGCTCGGCCAGCACCGCCTGAAAATGGCACACGCACAGCGGCCCGCGCGCCAGCACGTGCAGCACGCGCAGGCGGGTGAGGTCGCACAGGCATTCGTAGATCTTGACGAGCTCCATGGCGCGACTATATTCCTTTTGAGGTATATGAATCAAGCGCAATTTGCGGCCGTCACCCCGATGTCACCCTTGGCCGGCGGTGCGTGAGCGCGCTCCCCGGACAACCTTTCCCATGAAAAAATACGTCGTCGAGTTCCTCGGCACCTTCTTCCTCGTGTTCGCCATCGGCATGGCGGCGCGCTCCGGCGCGGCGCTCGCGCCGCTCGGCATCGCGGCGGCGCTGACCGGCATGATCTACGCCGGGGGCCATGTGTCGGGCGCGCATTTCAACCCGGCGGTCACGCTGGCCGCGCTGATCCGCGGCAAGTTCGCCGCCAAGGACGCCGCGCCCTACGTCGTCGCGCAGCTCGGCGCGGCGGCGCTCGCGGCGCTGATCGTGGTGGCGGTGGCCGGCAGGCCGCTGCTGCCCGGCAGCCACGCGGTGGGACCGTCGCTCGTGGTGGAGCTGCTGTTCACGTTCGCGCTGACGTGGGTCATCCTGAACGTGGCCACGGCAAAGGGCACGGCGGGCAACCCGTTTTACGGGCTGGCCATCGGCTTCACGGTGCTGGCGGGCGCGATCACCGTGGGCGGCGTCTCCGGCGGCGCGTTCAACCCGGCGGTCGGGCTGGCGGCGGTGATTATGGGGCTGGAGAAGATCAGCCAGCTGGGCGTCTATCTCGTGGCCGACCTGGCCGGCGGCGCGCTGGCCGCGCTCACCTACAAGCTGGTGAACGGCGACGAGTGAGCGGCGGCGGATTGGCTCCGGAGTTTCGGGCCTACGCCACGTCGAAGCGATCGAGGTTCATCACCTTGGCCCACGCCGCGACGAAATCGCGGACGAACTTTTTCTGCCCGTCCGCGCTGCCGTAAACCTCCGCCAGGGCGCGGAGCCGGGAGTCGGAGCCGAAGACGAGGTCAACCCGCGTGCCCGTCCACTTCAGCGCGCCGGTCTGGCGATCGCGGCCTTCGAAGAGATCGGCGTGGGGCGAGACCGGCTTCCATTCCGTGCCCATGTCGAGCAGGTGGACGAAGAAGTCGTTGGTGAGCGCCTCCGGCTGTTCGGTGAACACGCCGTGCGGTGAGCCGCCGGCATTGGCCTTCAGGACGCGCAGGCCGCCCACGAGCACGGTCATCTCGGGCGCGGTCAGCGTGAGGAGCTGCGCCTTGTCCACCAGCAGCGCCTCGGCCGGGATGCGGCAGAGGCCCTTCTGGTAGTTGCGGAACCCGTCCGCGATCGGTTCGAGCGCGGCGAAGGAGGCGACGTCCGTCTGCCTCTGCGCGGCGTCCATGCGCCCGGGCGTGAACGGCACCGTCACCGTGTGGCCGGCTTTTTTCGCCGCCTGCTCGATGCCGACCCCGCCCGCGAGCACGATGAGATCCGCGAGCGAAAAGCGCTTGCCGCCCTTCGCGGTTGCGTTGAACGCGCCCTGGATCCCGCCGAGCACCTTGAGCACTTTCGCGAGCTGCTTCGGCTGGTTGACGTCCCAGTCCTTCTGCGGCGCGAGGCGGATCCGCGCGCCGTTCGCGCCGCCGCGCATGTCGGAGCCGCGGAAGGTCGAGGCCGCGGCCCACGCGGTTGAGACGAGCTCCGAAACGGTGAGGCCCGAGGCGGCGACCTTCGCCTTGAGCGCGGCGATTTCCTTTGCGCCGACAAGCTTGTCGTTCACGGCGGGAATCGGGTCCTGCCAGATGAGCTCCTCTTTCGGCACTTCCGGCCCGAGGTAGCGCGCGCGCGGCCCCATGTCGCGGTGCGTGAGCTTGAACCACGCGCGGGCAAACGCGTCGGCAAACTGCCGCGGGTTTTTCAGGAAGCGCCGCGAGATCTTCTCGTAGGCCGGATCGAAGCGCAGGGCGAGGTCCGTCGTGAGCATCGAGGGCGCGATGCGCTTCGAGGTGTCGTGCGCGTGCGGCACGGTGCCGGCACCGGCGCCGTTCTTCGGCGTCCACTGCTGCGCGCCGGCGGGGCTCTTCGTGAGTTCCCAGTCGTAGCCGAACAGGTTCTCGAGGAAATTATTGCTCCACTGCGTGGGCGTGGTCGTCCACGTGACTTCAAGGCCGCTGGTGATCGTGTCGCCGCCCTTGCCCGCGCCAAAGCTGTTCCTCCAGCCCAGGCCCTGCTGCTCGAGGCCCGCCGCTTCCGGATCGGAGCCGACGTGCGTGGCGGGCGCGGCGCCGTGGGTCTTGCCGAAGGAGTGGCCTCCCGCGATGAGCGCAACGGTCTCCTCGTCGTCCATCGCCATGCGGGCGAAGGTCTCGCGGATGTCCCGGGCGGCCGCAAGCGGGTCGGGATTCCCGTTCGGTCCCTCGGGGTTGACGTAGATCAGGCCCATCTGCACGGCCGCCAGCGGATTTTCGAGCTCGCGGTCGCCGGTGTAGCGTTTGTCGTCCAGCCATTTCATCTCCTTGCCCCAATAGACGTCCTGATCCGGCTCCCACGTGTCGGCGCGACCGCCGGCGAAGCCAAAGGTCTTGAAGCCCATCGTCTCGAGCGCGACGTTGCCCGTGAGGATCATCAGGTCGGCCCAGGAAATCTTGCGGCCATACTTCCGCTTGATCGGCCAGAGGAGCCGGCGCGCCTTGTCGAGGCTCACGTTGTCCGGCCAGCTGTTGAGCGGGGCGAAGCGCTGCTGGCCCCGGCCGCCGCCGCCGCGACCGTCGCCGGTGCGGTAGGTGCCGGCGCTGTGCCACGCCATGCGGACGAACAGCGGGCCGTAGTGGCCGAAGTCGGCCGGCCACCAGTCCTGCGAATCGGTCATCAGCGCCGCGAGGTCCTTCTTCAGCGCCGCGTAATCGAGCCGCCTGAACTCCGCCGCGTAGTCGAAACCCGGCCCCATGGGATCGGACTTCGACGAGTGCTGGTGCAGGAGTTCGAGCCGCAGCTGATTCGGCCACCAGTCGTGGTTTGTCGTGCCGCGGGTGCTGGCGGCGCCATGGTGGAACGGGCATTTGGCTTCGGTGGACATGGGGATGTTCGTTGGCGGGTTGGTCGGTGTGCGGAAAAAGGGTCGGTGAGGGTGGAGCGGGCGGCGCCGGCGGTCCACACGCGAACATGGACGTTTGCGCGGCGCAGTTGAAACACATTCTGCCTCGCAGCATCAGCGCCGTATGGCTGGCGAGCTGCGCCCCAGGCCGCGCCGCCTTTGCGCCTCCGGCCGCGCGCTGAACGGCACGGTCAGCGCCGCACGCCGCGGTGCAGCCGGCTGACGGGCTTGGCGGCGGCGGCGACGACCTCGTCCAGGATTTTTTGGTCGAAGAGCGCCGAGTAGATGTAGGGGAAGCCCTCGATTTTTTTCCGCTCCACGGCCACGCCCATGTAGCGCTCGATGCTGCGCGCGTCGCGCACGTCGTCCTCGGTCACAAGGGTAAAGGCGTCGCCGGTGTTGTTCGCGCGGCCGGTGCGGCCGATGCGGTGGACGTAGTCTTCGGCGTTCTCCGGCACGTCGTAGTTGATGACGTGCGAGACACCCGCGATGTCGAGGCCGCGCGCGGCGATATCCGTCGCGACGAGCACCTCGTATTTGCCGCTCTTGAAGCCAGCGAGCGCCTCGATGCGCTCGCGCTGGTTGCGGTCGGAGTGCATCACGCCGACGGTATGGCCGCCACGCTCCAGCCGGGCCGCGATGCGGTCCGCGCCCATGCGCGTGCGGGTGAAGATGAGCACACTCTTGAAGTCGGTCTTCTCCATCAGCAGCTCCAGCAGCTCAAATTTTTGCGAAGCGACGACCGGGTAGAACGCGTGTGACACGGTCTCCGCTGGCGAGCGCACGCGGCCGATCTCGACCTTCACGGGATTGTTCAGCGCCCAGCCTGCGAGCTGCGCCAGCTCCGGCGGCAGCGTGGCGGTGAAGAACAGCGTCTGCCGCGCCTTCGGGCATTTTTGCACGATGCGTTTCACGTCGGGCAGGAAACCCATGTCGAGCATCCGGTCCACCTCATCGAGCACGAGGATGTCAATCTGGTCTAGTGTCAGGTTGCCACGCTCTAGGTGGTCGAGCAGCCGGCCCGGCGTCGCGGCGAGGATGTCCATGCCGCGTCGCAGATCGTCTTCCTGTTTCCCGTAACCGACGCCGCCATAAACAATGGTCACGCGCAGGTCGGTGAACTTGGCGAATTTTTGGAACGCCTCCTCGACCTGCAACGCCAGCTCGCGCGTCGGCTCGAGGATCAAGCAGCGCAGCGCGCCGTGGCCGCCGAGCCGCTGGATGATCGGCAGCGCGAACGCGGCCGTCTTCCCCGTGCCGGTCTGCGCCGAGCCGATCACGTCGCCTCCCTTGAGCACCACCGGGATCGCCTGCGCCTGGATCGGCGTCGGGGCGACATAGCCCATCTCCTGCACGCCGAACGCCAGCGCGTCGCTCAGGCCGAGCGCGGTGAACGCGGTGTCCATCTTCGGGATGTCCACCGGGGCCTTGGGCTTGATGTCCTCGGTGCGCGGGTGGTCGAAAGTCTTGTCAATCATCGGGCGCTCGCGCGGGCCGGGGCGTGCGGCGCCGCGGCCTGCGCCGGAACGCGAGTGCAGCCCGCGCCCGCCGCCGCCGGAAAAACCGCCTCCGCCACGTTCGCCCCCGCGCGGACCGTCGTGGCCGCGCCCGCCGCCCTGGGGACCGCGCTGACCACCATCGCCACGCGGGCGATGGTCGTCGCGCGGCGGCCGGGGCTCATGGCCGTGGCTTTGCGGACGAGGCTCGCGGGGTGGGCGCGGCTCAGTCGGCCTTGGCCCGTGGCCGCGCTCAGGGCGCGCGTCGGCGCGGTGGGGCTGAGGAGGCGTGGCGTGGTGGGAAACGGGATGACCGCCGGGGGTTGGGGCGGATTTCGGTTTGGCGGCGGGCGCGATCGTCGCGCGCAGCTTGGCCATGATTTTCTTGAACATAAACGGTGGTTAGAACCACTAAGCTTTGGCCTTCCGGCGCGGTTGGCAACCAGTAACCGCGTGGTGCTGGCCGCGTGTGACCGGCGGCCGGTCCGGCCCGGCTCAGGCCCGGGTCAGTGGCCTCCGCTGGCAGGAGCCGTGAGTTTTTCCCGCAAATGCGTGAGGCGCTGCTTAGACTCGCTGTTGCGAACGGCCATCGCGTAGGCGGCCGGCTCGCCGACGATGAAAACCTTCTTCTTCCCGCGCGTGATCGCCGTGTAGAGCAGGTTGCGCTGGAGCATCATAAAGTGCGCCTTGAGCAGCGGCACGATCACCACCGGATACTCGCTGCCCTGCGACTTGTGGATGCTGATCGCGTAGGCGAGCGCGAGGTCGCCGAGGTCGGCGCGCGTGAACTCATGCCGCTCGCCGTCAAAGTCCGCCTCCAGCGTTCCGCGCTCGGCGTGGACGGCGGTGATCGCGCCGATGTCGCCGTTGAAGAGGTTTTTGTCGTAGTTGTTGCGGAGCTGGATGACCTTGTCGCCGGGGCGGAACTCGCCCGCACCGCCTGCCCTGAACGCAGTCGAAGGGGTGCGCCTCGGATTTAGCGCGGCCTGGAGCTGCATGTTGAGGTTGGAGACGCCGGCCACGCCCTTATGCATCGGCGCGAGCACCTGCACGTCGGCGATCGGGTCGGGCCATTTCAGTTTCTGCGGCACAAACTCGGTGACGAGCTGGAGGACTTTTTTAACGCAGTCCTCGGCGTCGGTGGCGGCGATGAAGTTGAGATCGCTCCACACCTGCGCCGCCGCGACCTCGGGCGCGACGCCGGGGAGCGCGGTGTCACCGGCGTTGATGGCGTGCGCGGTGGTCACGATGGCACTCTGGCCCTGCTGGCGGTAAATGACGGAGAGGCGCGTGACCGGCGCATGTTCGGCCGCAATCAGATCCTTCAGCACGTTGCCCGCCCCGACGCTCGGCAACTGGTCGGTGTCGCCGACGAGCACGAGGTGCGCCTTCGACGGCACGGCCTGCAGCAGCGCGGCGGCGAGGCGCGTGTCGAGCATCGAGGCCTCGTCCACGACGAGAAATTCGGTTGCGAGCGGCGCGGCGTCGTTGGCCGTGAAGCCGCCGCCGGCCGCGTCGAACTTGAGCAGGCGGTGGATGGTCGAGGCGAAGCCGCCGGTCGTCTCGGCGAGGCGCTGCGCCGCGCGGCCGGTGGGCGCGGCGAGATGCACGCGGACTTTTTTCGCCTTCAGGATCTCAACGAGCGCGCGGAGGATGGTCGTTTTGCCGGTGCCGGGCCCGCCGGTGAGGATGGAAAACTTGTGCGTCAGCGCGGCGCGGAGGGCGGCGCGTTGCAGCTCGTGAAAAACGAAGCCCGCCTTGTTCTCCGCCCAGGCGACGGCGGCGTCGGCCTTGATCGGCGGCAGGCCGCTGGCCACGCGCGCGAGCCGGCGCACAGCGTCGGCGATCTTTTGCTCGGCGCGGTCGTTGTGCGGGAGCTGGAGGAGCGCGGAGCCGGGCAACGGATGCTCCACGCCGGCGGGCCAGTGCCGCACGAGCGATTTGTTTTCCACCAAGGCGGCGATGCGCGCCGCGAGCAGGTTGGCCTCGGTCTGAAGTTGCGCGGCTGAATGCTCGATCAGGTCGGCCTCGCGTAACGCCGTGTGCCCCTCCTCCTGCAGTGTCTCCAGCGCGAAGATTAGCCCGGCGTCGAGACGCGGCGGCGCGTCGTTCGCGAAGCCGAGGTTGATCGCGATGCGGTCGGCGGTTTTGAAGCCGATGCCGTCAATCTCGCGGGCCACGCGATACGGCTCGTTTTCCAAGACCGTCTTCGCCGACGCGCCGAAATGCTTCACCAGCTTCACGCACTGGCCGGGCGTGACGCCGTAGGTCTGGAGAAAAATGAACAGCTCGCGCTCGGCGCGTTTCTCGTCCCACGCGCCCTTGATCGCCTTGGCACGCTTCGGGCCGATGCCCTCGACGTGACGGAGCTTGCCCGACTCCTCGCTGAGCACGCGAAACGTGTCCGCGCCAAACGCGTCCACGATCTTGTTCGCGTAGGCTTTCCCGATGCCCGGCACGAGGCCGCTGCCGAGGTATTTACGGATGCCGTGAACGCTTGACGGTAGCTCGCTCCGGAACGTGGCGATCTTGAACTGCGCGCCGTGCTGCGCGTGGCGCGTCCACTCGCCAGTCAGGTGGAGCGTCTCACCGCACTCGACGCCCGGCAGCGGGCCGGTGATGGTCACCGGCTCGACGCGCGCGCCCGCCGGATCGTCGCGGCCCGGCTCGGGCCGGAACTCCGCGATCGTATAGTGGTTCTCCTCATTGAGAAACACGATGCGCTCGACGACGCCGGTGAGGGTGGCTGCCACAGCCCATGACTAAGCGGAACCCCGCGCGGGGCAAGCGGGGAGAAGCGGCTTGCGCGGGGCGGGTTGGCCCAATAGCTCTTTCCCGAAATGAGTGCCGACGATAAAGTTTCTGCAATCTTCCGTGAACTGGCTGGCGAGCCAGCGGAAAGACTATCTGGATCAAGATACCTTTCTGATGTGAACTCGCGCATCACCGCCGCGTTGATGTGCGCAGGTGACGATGAGGCTGAAATTCTAAACCCCGATAAGATCGGCTTTCACCTTATCGACTGGCAGGCCGAAGCAGCATTCATCGTTGCATTGGCGCTGTATCCTGAGCGATTCACTGATGAGGAGATTCGAGAAGGGGTTGAAGGATTTTTGATTCATGCCCCTTCTCATGTGGTCGAAGCTGCCAGACTTGCCGGCTTTGCGAGCGACACCTTTGCTCCAGATAAGAACGAAAAAACTGAGCATTGAGACTCAGCGTATTTTTCTCATGTCGCGGGGCTAGCGAGCGCGGCGGCGATCTCGTTGAGGTTGGCATAAACCGCGTCGGCCCCGGCGGCGCGGAGTTGCTCGGCGGTGTGCGTGCCGGTCGTGACGCACCAGCAGGGCAGGCCGGCTTGGTGCGCGGTTTGCACGTCGTGGGCGAGTCGCCGGCTGAAAACATTCCGCACTCCGCACTCGCCACTCCGCATTTCAATATACCTCCCGCTGGTAGCGTTTGTCCTTCTTCATCTGCTTCACGTAGTCGGTGGCCTGCGGCAGGGTCATCCCGCCCTGCTGTGAGATCACGTCGTGCAGCGCGGTGTCCACGTCCTTCGCCATGCGTTTCGCGTCGCCGCAGACGTAAAAATGCGCGCCGCCCTGCAGCCAGGCCCAGAGCTCGGCCGCGTTTTCGCGCATCCGGTCCTGCACATAGACCTTGAGGATTTGGTCGCGGGAAAATGCCAGATCGAGCCGCGCGAGTTTCCCCGCCGCGAGCCACGCCGTCCACTCGTCGCCGTAGAGAAAATCTGTCGCGCGGTGCTGGTCGCCGAAAAACAGCCAGTTGCGTCCGCTCGCGCCCGCCGCCACGCGCTCCTGCATGAACGCCCGGAACGGCGCGACGCCCGTGCCCGGTCCGACCATGATGCAGTCCTTCGCGCCGTCCTCCGGCACGCCAAAATGCGAGTGCGACACAAACATCGGCACCGGCGTCGTGTGCGCCTGCACGCGGTCGGCCAGAAACGTCGAGGCCACGCCCACGCGCGCGCGGTGGTTGGTCTCGTAGCGCACCACGGCGACCGTGAGGTGAACCTCGGTCGGAAAAACTTTGGCCGACGACGCGATGGAGTAGAGGCGCGGCATGAGCTTGCGCAGGTGGTCCACGAACTCCTGTGGCGTGAGCCGCGCGCCGGGAAACTCCGCCAGCAGGTCCACAAACTCGCGCTCCTCCAGCCAGTGCGTGAGCACATCCTTCGATTCCGGCGCCAGCAGGCCGGCGAGCCGGGCCTTTTCGTCCTCGCTGGCGGTCTTGGCCGCGAGCGTCTCGACGATTTTGCGCGTCGGCTTGGAGAGCGCGAGCCGCGCGGTGAGCGCCTCGCGCAGCGGGATGGGGGAGGGGAGCTTGAGCTGGGCGGGCGACACCGGCTCGTCGCCCGTCGCGCCGAGCAGCCGCAGCAGCTCCGCGACCTCCTCGGGCCGGTTGGCGGGGAACACGCCGAGCGAGTCGCCCGCCTTGTAGCTCAGGTCGCTGCCGGCGAGGCTCACGACGAGGTGGCGCGTCTCCTTGGCCGAGCCGGGCTGGTTCAGCAGACGGTGCGCGGCGAGGCGCGCGGGAAAGGGCCGGTCTTTGGAATAGAGCGAGGTGTCGGCGGCGTCGGACATAGTGGTCTCGCATCGAACCGCCCACCATCCGCACTGGCAAGCCGGTTTGTCGGTGCGGACGACGTGACCCGGCCTGACGTCGCGCGCCATCGCAACCCGTCCGGCCTAACCTGCTTGCAGACCAATTTGCTTTTTCCCCTCTGTAAGGCGACTTTTATACCATGAAAAACCCGCATTGACAGCGGGAATTTCATGGTAGAGGTTTTCGCCATGCTCACCCGACCGACCGACCTCGCGCTGGTCCGCGCCGCCCTGAAACGCGCCCGCGTGGTCGCCTTGCTCGGCCCGCGCCAGTGTGGCAAGACCACGCTCGCCCGCCAGTTTGTGCCGCCGGACTCGCCCAACTATTTCGACCTCGAGGACCCGCGCAGCCTCGCGCGCCTCGCCGAGCCGGACAACGCCCTGCGCCCGCTCCGGGGGCTGGTCGTGATGGACGAGATCCAGCGCCGCCCCGACCTCTTCCCGCTGCTACGCGTGCTGGCCGACCGCCGGCCGCTGCCCGCGCGGTTTCTCATCCTCGGCAGCGCCGCGCCGGATTTGTTGAAACAGTCTTCCGAAACCCTCGCGGGCCGCATCGAGACGATCGCGCTGGAGGGTTTTCGCCTCGCCGACCTCGGCGCGGCGGCGCAAACGCGGCACTGGCTGCGCGGCGGGTTTCCGCTCGCCTACACCGCGCGCACAGAGGCCGACTCGCTCGCATGGCGGCGGCAGTTTCTCTCGACCTTCATCGAGCGCGACCTGCCTCAGCTCGGCGTGACCATCCCCGCCGTGGCGTTGCGCCGCTTCTGGAGCATGGTCGCGCACTATCACGGCCAGATTTGGAACGCCGCCGAGCTCGCCCGCGCCCTCGCCGTCAACGAGTCCACCGTGCGCCGCTACCTCGACCTCATGGCCGGCGTGTTCATGGTGCGGCAACTGCCGCCGTGGTTTGAGAACCTCGGCAAGCGTCAGGTCAAGGCCCCCAAGGTCTATGTCCGCGACAGCGGCCTGCTGCACGCGCTGCTCGGCCTCGGCACCGCGCTCGAGGTCGCGCACCACCCGAAGGTCGGTGCGTCGTGGGAAGGCTACGCCGTCGAGGAAGTGCTCAAGGCCGTGCGCCCCGACGACGCCTATTTCTGGGCCACGCACAACGGCGCGGAGCTCGACCTCCTGCTCTTCAAGGACGGCCGCCGCATCGGCGTCGAGTGCAAGCGCGCCGACGCCCCCGTGCTCACGCCCTCGATGCGCGTCGCCCTCGCCGACCTGAAGCTCGACGAGCTGCGCGTCGTCTATCCCGGCGACCAGCGCTACTCGCTCGCGAAAAACGTCGCGGTCGTGCCGCTGGCGGAGTTCGTCAACGCGAAGTGAGTTGCGGCGGCTGGCCGCTGGTTGGGCGGATGCCTCGCACGCACCGCTACGATACGTTTCCCGGCCTACGAACCGACGGCCCTCGCCTACGGCGAGGGCATGAGGGCGACGCGGTCATTATTGATGATGCCCGGCGAATTGTCGCGGCGTTACGCGGAGCGGTAACAAACCCACCGCGCCGTTACCCCGCCTGCTTCCACGAAGGACCTGGCTGGAGCCCTACAATGTCCGCTGCGGACGCCAAGCTTGCTGCGCGCCGCGATTCCCTGTTCACTCGCCGCGCATGACCGCCACCGCGCCGATCCGCATCCAGAAATTTCTCGCCGATTCCGGCGTGTGCTCGCGCCGCGCGGCCGAGGCGCTCATCACGCAGGGTGAGGTGTGGGTCAACTCCGCTGTCGCCACCATCGGCCAGAAGGTCACTCCCGGCGTGGACAAGGTCACCGTCTCCGGCCAGTCCGTCCGCGCCTCCCCCCAGCGCCGCGTCACCCTCGCCGTCCACAAGCCGCGCGGCCTCGTGTGCTCCAACGACGACCCGCACAATCCCGGCACCATCTTCGACCTGCTCACCCGCGAGCTGGCGAAACTCCGCTTTTTCTGTGCCGGCCGCCTCGACAAGGACAGCGAGGGCCTCGTCATCCTCACGACCGACGGTGAGCTCGCCAACCGCCTCATGCACCCGCGCAATGCCGTGGTGAAGCGCTACCAGGTGCGCCTCGAGGAGCCCTTCCCGCGCGCGCGGGTGCCGCTGCTCCTGCGCGGGGTCGTCGCCGAGGGCGAGCGCCTCCAGGCCGAGCACGCGGTGCTCGTCCGCCCCCGCCCCGACGGCTCCTCGTGCGACCTCGACGTGCACCTGCACCATGGCAAGAAACGCGAGATCCGCCTCCTGTTCCTCGCGCTCGGCTACCCCGTGAAACGCCTTCGCCGCTACCAGATCGGCGCGTTTCCGCTCAAAGGAATTCCTTTGCGCGGTGGGCGCGAGCTTTCTACCAAGGAGATCGCCGCGCTCTTCGCCGCGCCCCCGTCTCATCCGCCCGCGCGCAGCCCGGCCCGCCGCTCATGACCACCAAACTCGCCTCCCTCCTGCGCGCCGTCGCGCTCGCCGTGCCGCTCGCACTCGCCCTCCACCTGGCTGCCGCCCCGCTCGCTACGCCCACGCCCGTCCGCACCAAGCCCGAAGCCAAGGCTCCCGCTATCGCCACGCTGCCCGCTGGCGCGGAGCCGTTCACCGCTGTCGGGGTCACGCCGCCCGCCGGCTGGATCGCCGTCGCGCTCCCCGGACCCCACCGCGTGTTTGTCCGCAATGGCGACCTCGCGAAAGACAACACCGTCAAGGCCGGCTCGTTTTACCTGCTCACATCCGCCGCCGACGCGCCCGTGCTCGCCATCGCGGAGAAGGATGACAAAACCACCATCAAAGATCTCGCCGGCCGCTTCACCGAGCTCAGCTTAGAAAACCGTTCCATCGTCGGCTACATCCCCGCGCCGGTGGTGAGCCAAGCCGCGCCGCCTCCGCCAGCGCCCGTTGCTGCCAATCCCGTTCCGCCGACGCCCGAGACCCCGCGCGACCTCGCCACCACCAACCCGTCACGCCCGGTTCCCCCCGCGCTGCCACCCGCCGACTTGGCCCGCCAGGGCGGGGCGACACCGGATGGCCTGCCCCAGCTTTTCCAAGGCACGCTCGCCTCGACCCGCGCCCCGCTGCGCCCGCGCCGTCCTTACGACTACGAGCTGCGTGACACCAACGGCAACCGCTACGCCTATCTCGACACCTCGCGCCTCGTCGCCCCCCAGCAGGTGGAGAGCTATCTCGACCGCATTGTGGTCGTCTATGGCGTCGCCCGCGCCGCGTCTGGCTCCTCCGACCTCGTCATCGTCGCCGAAAACATCGCGGCCCGCTGAAAAGCCGGCCGGCCACAAACCCAGCCGAGAAACGCTTCTCCTTTCCTTGCGCTTTCTGCGCCTCCTTGCGGCCATTGATTGAAACCCACCATGCAACTCATTGACGGCAACCGCATCGCCACCGCCATCGTCGCCGAGCTCAAAGCCGAAGTCGCCGCGCTCCCCGGCCGCCGGCCGTGCCTCGCGCTCGTCCGGGTCGGCGACGACCCCGCCTCCGTCTCCTACGTCCGCAAGAAGGAGCAAACCGCCGCCGAGATCGGCGTCGAGGGCCGCGGCATCCTCCCGCCCGTCACCATCACGCAGGCCGAGCTGGAATCGCTCATTGACCAGCTCAACGCCGACCCCGCCGTGGATGGCATCCTCGTGCAGTCGCCACTTCCGAAACACCTCGACGAGCTCGCCATCTTCCGCCGCGTCGCGCCGCACAAGGACGTGGACGGCTTCAACACCCTCAATCTCGGCAAGGTCGCGCAGGAGGACGACACCGGCTTCGTCGCCTGCACGCCCGCCGGCATTATGGAGCTGCTCGCCCGCAGCGGCGTGGACTTGAAGGGCAAACACGTCGTCGTGCTCGGCCGCTCGCTCATCGTGGGCAAACCCGTCGCGCTGCTCGCGCTCCAGAAACGCGCCGGGGCCAACGGCACCGTCACCATCTGCCACTCCGGCACACGCGACCTGCCCGCCATCACGCGCCTCGCCGACGTGCTCATCGCCGCCATCGGCCGCGCCGAGTTCGTCACCGCCGACATGGTGAAGCCCGGCGCAGTGGTGATTGACGTGGGCATCAACCGCGTGCCAGACCCCACGAAAAAGTCTGGTTACCGCCTCACCGGCGACGTGCATTTCCCCACCGTCGCGCCCCTCTGCGCGCAGATCACCCCCGTCCCCGGCGGCGTCGGCCCGATGACCGTGGCGATGCTGATGAAAAACACGGTGAAGGCGCGGAAGCTCGGGGCGATATAATTGTCTAATGGCCAAAAATGCACGCCATGAATTGTGATACGCCCAAAAGCAATTCCTGGATTTGGCTCACATTTACTTCTGTAGCCTTTCTCGCGTGCATTTTCGTGGAACGCTCCGGCATAGAAGAGAAGGCAAAGGGGCCAATCTTCGGTATGCTCATGTCGACATTTTTTTGGTCGGCGGCGATAGCTGAATTGAGAAGCGGTTATCGCTGGAAAAACCTCGCCCCTGGAAATCGTGGGGCGCACAAATGACAAGATCCCAAGAGATATTGGTTGTCTGTGGCCGAACATCTTTTGTTGGCGGGCGTGATTTTCGTCTTGGGTTGGTTATGAGAATATAGGGCACGAAACCTTCCCGCCCTCCCCCGCGTCTCTCCCTTGCTTCCTGCCGCCCCGGTGGCATCGTTGCGCCGCCCAACCGTGAAAGACCGCGCCTCCTTTCTTCTCCCGCTCACCGCCGCCGTGATGTTCACGGCGCTGCTGCTGTGGTGGATGCGGGGCGGGCAGTGGACCTCGGCCCGCTCCGGCGGGGGGCGCGTTTCCGCCCCGCGCGCGGCCGGCGGCTCGGCCCCAAACGCTAACGCCGTGGCGCTCGCTGTCGCCGTCGGCATCGTTCGGGCCGCGCAGGATCTCGCCGGCTCGCCCGAAGCCCCCGCCCTTCTGCAAGCCCGCCTCGCCGCCCTGCTCGGCCGCCCCGGCGCGCTGCCCAACGAGAGCGTGCTCACGTTCAAGGACGCCGCCGCCTACGAGGCTTTCCTCGCCCGTGCCGCCGCCGCCGGGCTCGACATTGCGGGCCGGCTCGACGGCCTGCTCACGGCGCGCGTGCGCTTCGACTCGCTCGACGGCCTCGCCGCCGACTTGCTCGCTAATTCCGGCGACTACACCGATGTGGTCGCCAACGACATCGTCGTGCCGCCCGCCCAGCCGCCCCCGCCCGAGGATCGTCCCGGCGGCCCGCAGGCTGCCGTGGGCAACAAGCTCCTCGATTTGCTCGGCGTCACCGGCGACCACTCCACCTGGGGGCAGGGCGTGACCATCGCCGTGCTCGACAGCGGCGTCGCCGCCGACCCCACCGTTGCCAACCGCCTCCGCATGCTCGACCTCGGCCTCGGCACCGCGCCTGCCGCCGACGACGGCCATGGCACCGCCGTCGCCTCCATCGCCGCCGGCGCGGCGGGTGACGCTCCCGGCGTCGCGCCCGGGGCGGACATCCTCAGCATCCGCGTGACCGGCGACGAGGGCACGAGCACGTTGTTCACCCTCGCCGAGGCCATCATGAAGGCCACCGACGCCGGGGCGCAGGTCATCAACATCAGCATGGCCGCCTACTCCGACTCCGCCTACCTCAACAACGCTATCGCCTACGCCAGCGAGCACGGCGCGGTCATCGTCGCCTCGGCCGGTAACGACCAGGCCGCCTCGCTCGCCTGGCCCGCCGCCAACCCTAACGTCATTTCCGTCGGCTCGGTGGACGCGCTCGGCCAGCAGGACGTGTTTTCCAACTCCGGCCCGCAGCTCAGCCTCACTGCGCCTGGCTACGACGTGCAGGCCGCTTGGACCGATGGCGGGCGTGTGTATTTCACCGGCACCTCGGCTAGCGCGCCCGTCGTCGCTGGTTCCATCGCCGCGCTGATGTCCGCCAATCCCGGCATGACCGGCGCGGATGCCGCGCAGATCCTACAGCAATACTCCAGCGACGGCGGCCCCGCCGGCGCCGACCCCGCCTACGGCAGCGGCACCGTCAATCTCGGCTGGGCCATGAACCGCAACGATCCCGCGCGCGTGGACACCGCCATTTCCAGCCACTACTACAACAACGACACCGGCAACATGGAGTTTGTCGTGCAAAACCGGAGCGGCTCCGCCGTCAGCGGCCTCACCCTCAGTGTGGACACCGGCACGGGCGCGAACGCCACCGCCGTGCCGCCGCTCCAGCCCGGCGAGACCTTCACCGCCGCCGTGCCGGTGGACGAGACGCAGCTCGAGACCGCCGGCAAGCTCACCTTCCGCACCACGCTCGCCAACCCGCCCGGCACGCCGGCCGACGCGGTGCCCGCCAACAACCGCGCCGCCAGCAGCCTCACGGCGCCAGCGGCCCCGGCTTCGCCGTAAGGCTCGGCTCCGCCGGCAGGGTGCGCGGCTCCTCGAATCGCCCCAGCCGCTTGGTCGCAAAAGGAGCGAGATGGACCGATTTTTTGGAAAAACGTGTGTTGCCGCCACGATTTGCCGGTGTCTGACTCCCCTGTCGTTTCTTCCCTCAAACCCAGTCCTCATCTCCCCATGACCTCACTCCGTCTCACCCCGCGCCGCGCCTTGCTCGCGCTGGCCGCCTTCCTCAGCCTCACCGGCGCCGCGTTTGCCTCCAAGGACAAGCCGGTCATCGGCCTCTCGCTCGACACGCTCAAGGAGGAGCGCTGGCAGCACGACCGCGACATCTTCCTCGCCGAAGCCAAGCGGCTCGGTGCGGCCGATGTCGTCGTCCTCTCCGCCAACAGCGACGACACCGCGCAGGTGCGTGATGTCGAGTCGCTCATCAGCAAGGGCGTGGACGTGATTGTCGTCGTCCCGCACAACGGCGAGGCTCTCGGCCGCGCCATCAAGGATGCCAACGACGCCAAGATCCCGGTCATCGCCTACGACCGCCTGATCATGAAGGCCAACATTGATTACTACCTCACGTTCGACAACGTGAAGGTCGGCGAGGAGCAGGCCAAATACGCCGTCGCGCACCTGCCCGCCGGCCGCAAGGCCCGCGTCGTCCGCATCTACGGCGCGCCCACCGATAACAACGCCAAGCTTTTCAAGCAGGGCCAGGACAACATCCTCGATCCGCTCGTGAAGGCCGGCAAAATCGAGATCGTCCATGAGGACTGGGCCGCCGACTGGAAGCCCGAGAACGGCAAGAAGATCATGAACGCCGCCATCACCAAGGCCGGCAGCAACATTGACATCGTCGTCGCCTCCAACGACGGCACCGCCGGCGGCGCCATCCAGGCGCTCACCGAGGAGAAGATCGCCGGCAAGGTGCTCGTGACCGGCCAGGACGCCGACCTCGCCGCCTGCCAACGCATCATGCGCGGCACGCAGTCCATGACCATCTACAAGCCGCTGAAAAATCTCGCGACGCTCGCCGCCAAGGTCGCGGTGGACGTCGCCAAGGGCAACAAGCCCACTTCGACTGACACGATTGACAACGGCACGAAGAAGGTGCCCTCGATTTTCGAGAAGGTCATCGCCGTGGATAAGGACAACATGATGGCCACCGTCGTCGCCGATGGCTTCCAGAAAGCTGCCGACCTGAAGTAAAAAGTAGCGCAGGCATCCTTGCCTGCCCTTTCCTAAATGCAGGCTGGAAGCCTGCGCTACGCTCTCCATGTCCGCACCGCTGCTCGAGGCCCGCGACCTCGTGAAAAAATTCCCCGGCGTCATTGCGCTCAAGGGCGTGAACTTCGCCCTCGCCGCCGGCGAAGTGCATGCGCTCTGCGGCGAGAATGGCGCGGGCAAGTCCACCCTCATCAAGCTGCTCGGCGGCATCTACCCGCACGGCAGCTACGAGGGGGAGCTGCGGGTGGACGGCAAGGTGGCGGCGTTCCACGGCATCCGCGACGCCGAGCACGCGGGCATCGCCGTCATCACGCAGGAGTTCGCGCTCGTGGATGAGCTGAGCGTGGCGGAAAACATCTTCCTCGGCCGCGCGCCGCGTCGCGGCCTCCGGGTGGACTGGCTGGAGATGCAGACGCGCGCCGCCGCGCTGCTCAAAGACTTCGGCCTCGACCTTCCGCCGGAGACGCCCGTGCGCCAGCTCGGCATCGGCCAGAAACAGCTCGTCGAGATCGTCCGCGCGATGGACAAAAAATCCCGCGTGCTCGTGCTCGACGAGCCCACCGCCGCGCTCACCGAGCAGGAGGTCGAGGTGCTGCTCGGCCATCTGCGGCGGCTGCGTTCCCAGGGCACGACCTGCATCTACATCTCGCACAAGCTCGACGAGGTTTTCGCCATCGCCGACCGCATCACGGTGCTGCGCGACGGCGCGAGCATCGTCACGCTGACGACGAAGGAGGCGACCATCCCCATCGTCATCCGGCACATGGTCGGCCGCGAGATCACGGATTTGTTTCCAAAGAAAGTCGGGTGGAGCGCGTTGACCCCAACGCGCTTGGACGCTGCGACTGCCGAACAGCGCGTTGGGGTCAACGCGCTCCACCCCCAGCCCATCCTCTCCGTGCGCGGTCTCAACGTCGCCCCGGCCAAAGGCAAACCGGCCTTCCTGCGTGACCTCTCCTTCGATCTGCGACCCGGCGAGGTGCTTGGCTTCGGCGGCCTCATGGGCGCGGGCCGCACGGAATTGTTGATGCACCTTTTCGGCGCGTGGGGCCACCGGCTTGGCGGCGAGGTCACGTTGCGCGGGCTACCATATGCGCGACCGACGCCCGGCGAGTCCATCCGGCGCGGCCTGGTGCTCGCGAGCGAGGACCGGCGCCGTTACGGTCTCATCCTCGGGCAGGAGATCGGCTTCAATCTCTCGCTCTCCAGCCTGCGCGCGTTCACCCGCGTCGGAGGCCGGCTCGACCTGCCCGCCGAGGAGGTGGAAAACCAAAAGTTTTTCAGCTCCCTCCGCGTCAAGGCCCCCGGCCAACACACACGCGCTGGCACGCTCTCTGGCGGCAACCAGCAGAAGGTGGTCCTCGGCAAGGCGCTGATGACCGGCCCCACCGTCGTCATGCTCGACGAGCCGACCCGCGGCATTGATGTCGGCGCGAAGCTGGAGGTCTATGAGCTGATCAACGCGCTCACCGCCGAGGGCAAGGCCGTCATCCTCGTGTCGAGCGAGCTGCCGGAGCTGATGGGTATGAGCGACCGCGTCATCATGCTGCACGAGGGCGCGGTGGGCGGCGAGTTCGCCCGCGCGGAGTTCGCGCAGGAAAAACTCCTCGCCGCCGCGATGGGCCACGCGCACGCTGCCTGATTTTACCGCGATGAAAAACCGTGCCGCTCTGCTCAAGACGCTCTCGATGCCGCTCGCGCTCGCCGGCATCTGTGCGTTTTTCGCCGTGAAGGAGCCCGCCTTCCTCGGCCCGCGCAACCTCTCGCAGCTCATGGTCGAGTTCTCGATCACCGGCACACTGGCGCTGGGGATGTTCATGATTTTGCTCACGGGGCAGATTGACCTCTCCGTCGGCAGCGGGGTGGGCCTGATTGGCGGCACCGCCGCCGTGCTGGTGACGAAACAGGGCTGGGGCGCGCCCGCCGCGCTGGCCGCCGGCCTGGGCGTGGCGCTCGCGCTCTGGGCGCTCATGGGCACGCTTATCGTCAAGCAGCGCATCCCGTCGTTTATCATCACGCTCGGCGGCCTGCTGGTGTTTAAGGGCGTGTTTTGGAAGGTGATTGAGAACTCCACCATCCCCGTCATGGGCGTGGACGAGAACCTCTACTCGCGCATCACGACCTACTACTTGCCCGCTAATGCCGGCTTCGTCCTCGCGGGCGTGGTGGTCGCTCTGCTGGTGCTGCTGGAGTGGCTGGACCGCTCTGCCCGCGCCGCGCGCGGGCTGCCCGTGCCGTCGGCGGCGAGGGCATTCGGGCTGCTCGCGCTGGTCGCGGCTGGGATTTTCGTAGGGGTGGACCGCTTCAACCGCTTCCATGGCCTGCCGGTGACATTCCTGATCCTCAGCGCGACGGCGGCGGCGGTTTATATTCTCACGCGGCACACGCCCTTTGGCCGCTACCTCTACGCCATCGGCGGCAACGAGGAAGCCGCCGTGCTTTCCGGCATCAACGTGGATCGCGTGCTTATCGGCGCTTATGTGCTGATGGGCGCAACGGTGGCCGTGACCGGCTTCATGCAGACGGCCTATCAGGGCTCTTCGAGCACGACCGTCGGCGACCTGATGGAGCTCGACGCCATCGCCGCATGCGTCATCGGTGGCACGGCGCTCAAAGGCGGGCGCGGCACGGTGTGGGGCGTGCTCTTCGGCGCGCTCATCATGGCCAGCCTGCTCAATGGCATGACGCTCATGGCCGTGCAGCCGGAGATGAAATTCATCGCCCGCGGCACCGTGCTCGCGCTGGCGGTGTGGCTAGATGTGCGGCTGGGGCGGACGTGAAGCGTTGTAGGCTACGTCGCTGACGTGGCTTGGCCCGAACCGCCAGCTCAACGAGCTGGCCTACAACCAAGACCGCCCTGCCCGCGACCGGCGGCACGCTTGACCGCGACCGGGGGCGCGCGTTTAACCTCCGCTGCCGTTCCTGTGACCAAACCCGCCGCCAAGCGCACCGTTGACATGCAGATCCTCGCCGACTGGGTCGAGCCGCGCTCCCGCGTGCTCGACCTCGGCTGCGGACGCGGCTCGCTCCTCGACTCTCTGGTCCAGTCAAAGGACATCTTTGCCGTCGGGGTGGATTTCGAGTTCGAGAAAATCGCCACCTGCGTGCAACTCGGCGTCACGGTCTACCAAGGCGACATGCTGGAGTTCATGCGCTCGTTTCCCGACGGGCATTTCGACCGCGTCATCTGCTCACGCACGCTGGAGGAGGTCGCCGACCCCGCCGCCGTCATCGCCGAGGCACTGCGCGTCGGCCGCGCGGTGACGGTCGGTTTCGTCAACCACGGCTTTTGGAGGAACCGCCTCGCCACGCTCCTGCACGGCCGCAAGCCCCGCAACGCCGTCTACACCAAGGACTGGTTCGAGAGCCGTCCGAGCAACCCCGTTGGCGTGGCGGACTTCGAGCATTTTTGCGCCGTCAAAGGTTATCGCGTCACCCGCCGCGCGCTCCTCGGCGGCGACTGGCGCACGCCCTGCCTCTTCGCCCCCAACCTCCTCGCCGGCTACGCGCTTTACGATCTGGCGAAGTAGGCGGCCGCAACTTTCTCGCGGTGCCGTCCGCGCGCCAGTTTTACACCGGCTTAACGATTTTCCTGTCCCGCGCTCATCTTGGCCAAACGAGGTCGGCGCTTGATGGGCGCGTCGGTAATTTCCCACTCCAGTCAAACCCCGCCCACCACGCCATGCGCTCCCTCCGGCTCCCGCTCCTCGTTCTACTCGCGTTTCGTCCACTGCTCGCGGCCGATGCTCCGCCCGCCGCCCAGCCGCCGTTTGGCGGCGGCTTCGGCGGACCGGGTTTCGGGCCGCCTCCCGCCGGTGGTGGCTTTGGCCCCGGCTTCGGGCAGCGCGGCGCGCAGCCCGCCACGCCCCAGCCGCCCACGCCCTTCCTCACCCAGCCCGCGCTCGGCGGGCTGAAATTCGACAAGCCGCTCGCCATCGTCTCCGCCCCCGGCGACGCCAACCGCCTCTTTATCCTCGAGCAGGACGGCAAGATCTTCGTCATCCCCGACCTGGCGAAGCCCGAGAAAAAGCTCTTCCTCGATCTCACCGCCGAGGTCGGCAAGCCCGACGTGAGCAAGGGCCTGATGATGCTCGCGTTTCACCCCGACTGGAAAACCAATCGTTACTTCTACGTCTGGTTCACCCGCGACGAAAAGGGCGAGCCCAACTCCAGCGACCGCCTCGCGCGTTTCACCATTTCCGCCACCGATCCCAACGTCGCCGACCCCGCGAGCGAGCTACCTCTCATCACCCAGCCCGACCGTGGCAGCGACCACAACGGCGGCGGCCTCGAGTTCGGTCCCGACGGCTATCTCTATGTCTCGCTCGGCGACGAGGCGTATCTCGGCCCCAACAACCGTGGCGGCCGTGGCGACCTCTACGGCAACGCCCAAAAAATAGACGGCTCGCTCTTCTCCGGCATCATCCGCCTTGATGTGGACAAGAAGCCCGGCAACCTGCCGCCCAACCCGCACCCCGCCGTCCATCCCGGCACCTATCTCATTCCGAAGGACAACCCCTGGGTTGGCGCGACCTCGTTCAACGGCGCGCCCGTGGATCCCGCCAAGGTTCGCACCGAATTCTGGGCCGTCGGGTTTCGTAACCCGTGGCGCATGACCATTGACCCCGTCACCAGCCTCATCTGGGTCGGTGACATCGGCAACTACACCGTCGAGGAGGTGGATATTGTCCGGCGCGGCGACAACCACGGTTGGAGTTTCCGCGAGGGCAACATCGCCACGCCCGCCGCCAACGGCCCGCCCCCGCGCGACCCGCCCCCCGGCGTGAAATTCGCCGAGCCGTTCTTCGCCTACCGCCACGACGACAACGCCAACGGCGGCAACTGCATCATCGGCGGCTTCGTCTATCGCGGCAAAGCCCTGCCCGCGCTCCGCGACCGCTTCCTCTGCGCCGACTGGACCAACGGCCGCATCTGGGCGCTCAGCCCCGTGGACGGCAGCGGCCCGGTCAAGGCCGAGCTCATCGCCCGCAAGATCGGCATCACCGCCTTCGCCCTCGACCCGCGCACCGACGACATTCTCATGGCCGACCTCAGCGGCGGCGCCATCCTCCGCCTCGCGCCCAATCCCGCCTACCCGCCCCAGGCTGCGCCCAAGCCTTGATCGCGATGCCGCGCCCGCGTTTTCCGGCTCGCGGGGCGGGGTGGGGCGCGTTTGCTTGGCGGGCATGGCGGACGCGCTTCCTTCCAGCATCATCGCCGGCATCGCCTTCCTCGGGCGCGGTGGCGGCGCGGTCAAGGCCCTCGGCGGCTTCCGCAAGGCGCACCACACCGTGCCCGACGCCGCCAACGCGACCACCAACGCCTTCCTCGCCAAGATCTGCGCCGCCGAGCTCGCCGCCGACGCCGAGGCCCTCTTCCAGTCCGCCCGCGCCGCGCTCGGCTACCGGCGCAAGGACCTCGCCCTCTCCGTCGCCAGCCCGCTCGCCGTCCTCACCGCCAAGGACTGGGTCGTCGAGCTCGCCTACGCGCTCGAGGAGGCCGACCCCGCGCGCTACGCCGTCACCACCACGCTCCACAGCCTCAAAAACGCCGAGCTGGCGCGCACGCCGGAGTTCGCCGGCGTGTTTGCCGCAAAATTCTCCGAGATTTCCTTCGCGCTGAAAAAGGGCGCGCGCGTCGAGGCGGTCATTGACGCCATCGAGGCGCTCGACGGCGAGGGCGGCATGGCGGTGAGCTACCCGTCCGACTGTCGCGAGTGCGAGATTGCCGTCGAGGATGTGGACGCGCGCGTGCGCTGCACCGGCGCAACGCTCGACATGGTGTTTCCCCGCGCCGGCGCGCCGGCGGAGCTGATGGACGGCTTTGCCGCCGTCTGCGACGCGTTCCAAATCAGCAAAACCCTCTCCGTCCTCGTCCGCTGAACGCGCCCCACCCGGCGCCTCTGGTAAATAAGCCTTGATCCTTCACCCGCGCGGATCGATCCGATCTCCGCGTGCCGACCAAGCCCAAACGCGCGCCTGCGGCGCCTGCCCTGCCCGCCCCGAGCATATCGAGCGGGCCTGCCCCGAGATACGCCGAGGGGAGCCCTGCCAAAGGGTCGAATGGGTCGCTCCGCGCCCGCCATGCCGCCCGCGCCGCCGAACCTTATCCGGCCTACGACGACGTCTTCCGCCCCACCGACGGCATCCTCGCCGAAGACACGCCCGGCGTGCTCCAGCCCTCCCGTCTCGCGTGGCAGGACGCCGCCCGTGGGCTCTTCCTCTACCACGGCGATTGCCTCGCGGTCATGGACGCCATCGCCGCCAAGCACCCCGACGGCGTCTTCGACCTCATCTTCGCCGACCCGCCCTACTTCCTCTCCAACGGCGGCATCACCTGCCACGCCGGCAAGATGGTGAAGGTGGACAAGGGTGACTGGGACAAATCCCGCGGCCCCGAGCTCAACCACGAGTTCAACACCGAGTGGCTCCGCCGCTGCCAACGCCTGCTCAAGCCCCACGGCTCCCTCTGGGTCAGCGGCACGCACCATGTCATCTTCTCCGTCGGCTACGCCATGCAGCAGCTCGGGATGAAAATCCTCAACCAAGTCACCTGGCAGAAACCCAACCCGCCGCCCAACCTCGCTTGCCGCTACTTCACCCACTCGACCGAGACCGTCCTCTGGGCCGCCAAGAACGAGAAGAGCAAACACACGTTCAACTACGCCGCGATGAAAACGGCCAACGGCGGCAAGCAGATGAAGGACGTGTGGACGCTCACCGCCCCCGGCTCCGCCGAGAAAACCCTCGGCAAGCACCCCACACAAAAGCCGCTCGCCCTCCTTGAGCGCATCCTGCTCGCCGCGTCCCACCCCGGCGACTTCGTCCTCGACCCGTTCATGGGCGGCGGCACGACGGCGGTGGCGTGCGCAAAGCTCGCGCGGAAATTTGCCGGCATTGAGTTGGACCCGCGCTGGCTAAATCTTACTGAGACCAGATTAGGTGCCGGGGGGGGGATAATGCCATGCCGATGATAATCCCGTTTGAACTCGCCTGGGAGAAGCTAGTCGCAGAGCGAGTCGACACTAAGTTGGACTTGGTTGTCTTGACTAAGTCGGACATAGAATCTGTCACGGGAAATGAACTTCGCTTGATGGCGAAGATGGATTCGAGAGCAGATGTGCCGGCCGCGCTGAAGCGGCATGGCTACTTTATTTTGCCGATCAAAAACGGAGAGTATGTTTTGGTGCGCGGAAACGGCTTTCACACTCTTGAACAGCTGCCAAAACCGCCGTCGATTTTCAGACCTACTTTGGATTTTGATTTAATGACACTAAGCGTTGGCGACAGCGAAATGCAGCACTTAGACTACTGCTTCAATGTCGGTTTGTTTGAAAATTTTGCTGGAGTGAGAGGCCTGCGGCAGACGATCCGTGGTCGCAAGAGAATGCCTGCGATTGAATTTTCTATCGGTGGCATTGGCCCCATCCGCGTTCAATCTGGGGTTCAGGTCGAAGTGGACTCTGGTTGCGAAGGACGAGATGACATCGTGCTGATCGAAGCCAAGGGCAGCCGACCAGCTGACTTTATCGTGCGTCAGTTGTTTTATCCTTATCGAAAATGGAAAACAGAAATTCCCCAGAAAGAAGTTCGCCCATGGTTTTTCTGTTCACGCGAAGTCGGTGGACGCCGGCTCTACGAATTTTGGGAGTATGTTTTTGCAGACGACACCCAATATCAGTCACTCAAGCTGAAACGCGGTGAAGCCTTTTTCATAGAGCCTAGCCGCGCACGATTGACTGTGGCGGATTTGCTCCATGCCCACACTGCCGTGCGCAGCGCCAAACAAGTATGGGACGTGCCGCAAGCCGACTCATTTTGGCGTGTGGCTGAACTTCCATTACTAATCGCACAAGGGATTGATTCATCTACTAAAGTCGCCGCGCACTATGAGTTCGATCCGCGTCAGAGTAGTTACTACCGCCAGGCCGCAGAATTTCTTGGGCTAGTATCACTAGATAAAAAGGTGCATCGCTACGTGCTGACAGATTTGGGGCAGGAGTA
>CAIPZZ010000252.1 GCA_903869665.1 uncultured Opitutia bacterium
CGCGGGCAACGCGAACGACGCCGCCGCCCGCGAGCAGGCGCGCGCGCAGGCCCGGGTGGACAACCTGCCCTCGATCATCACCGTCGAGGTGCTCGGCTACGGTGGCGGCGAGGGCGAGAGCCCCGACAAGAAGGACGGCCCCGCTGGCTGAGGTCTACCTGCCCATGCGAAAATATTTCCCGCTCCTTCCGCTCCTCGCCCTCGCCGTCGCGCGTGCCGCGCCGGCGGACAGCATCGAGCTCAACGGCGTGCTCGTCTCCGGTGGCCGCACGCAGGTCTCGCTCGCCAACCTCGCCACCGGCGAGGCCCGCTGGGTGAAGGTTGGTAGCAAATTTTCCGGATACACCGTGCTTGGTTACGACTCCGCGGCCAACACCGCCACGCTCGCGCGCGACGGCCAGCCGGCCGTGGGCGTCCGCCTGAAGGACGCCGTGCTCCTTGTCGCCCCATCCGCACCGCCGTGGAGCCAGCCAACCAACGAGCAGCGTGCGGCTGTCGCCGAAAACCTCCGTCAGCTCGCGGCGGCCGCAACGCAGTTTTTCGCCGCCACCGGCGCGGACACCGCGACGCTGGACGATCTCGTCGGCCCCGGCAAGCTGCTCGCCGCGCTCACGTCTGCCGCTGGCGAAAGCTATGCCGCCCTCGTGCTGCGGCGCGACACGCCAACCCTCGCCCTCACCACGCCCGACGGCACGCGCATCACCTCCGACGGCACCAGCACTGCGGCCGACGGCTCCACCATCACCACCGATGGCGGCCGAATCGCCACTGACGGCACCGCCTACGCGCCCGACGGCACGCTCCGCGTCACCAGCAGCACGGATGTCGCCGTCGGGCCGTTCATCCCGTCCAACGCCTCCCCCACCACCGCGCGCGCGCTGCTCGCCGCCGGATGGAAATACCGGCCTTGATCGTTGGTGTGCGGTTTGCGCGGCCGGCCGACGTGACAACCACGTGAACCTGCCACAAGCTAGTCACCGCATTGTGATGCGGCGTTTACACAAACGCCGCGAATCTGACACGCGGAGGGAATAGGCTGAACGGCAAATCCATTCCGGTTCGGGCGCGCTGATTCTCGTGCCAGGGCTCTGGATGCCGTTCGGCCATGAAAATTCCCGCCATCGTCCTATTCCCGCTCACTGTCGCCATCGCCGCCCGGGTGTTCGCCAGCGAGGCTGTCGAGCCCACTCCGCTTGGACGGCGGATGCGGACGGATATTGCCAGCCCGCCCGCCGCAGTCGCCGCCGGTAGACCGGTCGCACCTGTCCTACCGCCGTTGCCCCAAGGCGTGCGCGAGCTGCGTTTCGAGGATTTTTATAAGCTGCCTGTTGGCCCGCGCGGGCTCGAAATCTCGGATGCGCTGCGCGCACTGGATGGCAAACGCGTCCGCATCCTTGGTCACATGGTGCATGAGGAGACCGAGGTGGGCGAGCCCGCGCCAGCCGGAGCAGGCCCGGAGGGGACGGGTGTCGTGCCGGACCGCCTCCTGCTCGCGCCCGCGCCGCAGACTGTCAATTTCGCGCATTATGGCTTGGGCGACGACCTGCCACCGCAAGTGGTGTTTGTGACCGCGGCCGTCAAGACGGGCGCGCCGCTGCCCTACCGGCCCGGTCCGCTCCTGCTCACCGGTGTGCTCAGCGTCGGACCGAAAACCGAGCCGGATGGCCGGGTGTCCGTGGTGC
>CAIPZZ010000253.1 GCA_903869665.1 uncultured Opitutia bacterium
GAGGCAGTTGAGCGCGGCGCAGTCGGCGTGAAACTTGGCGGTCCACTGGGCGGTCACGTCGGCGAGCGGGCGGCCCTCCTCGCGAGCACGGCGGATGGTCTTGTCGTCCACGTCGGTGAGGTTGCGGACGTGTTTCACCTTGTCCGGGCCGAGCTCCAGTTCCAGCACGCGGCGGATAACGTCGTTGACGACGAACGTGCGGAAGTTGCCGATGTGCGCCGGGGCATAGACGGTCGGGCCGCAGTTGTAGAAACGGAAAACGCCGTCGTGGTGGGACGGGCGCAGCTCGCGCAGCTCGCGGGTGAGGGAGTCGTGAAGGCGGATGGGCATGAGGCGAAGCAGTAGTTGGCGCGGTTTCGCCGGACGTTTCCATCCAATTTTGCGGCAGTGGCTCTGTTTGTCATTGCGAGGAGCGGTAGCGACGAAGCAATCCATCTGTTGCGAGCTAGATCGCCACGCCCGGCTGCGCCGGACTCGCGATGACAAGACAATCTGAGCCCACCACCAATTTTACGACTGAGGGCGAGGTTGGGCTTGCATGGGCGCGGCGGTGGCGAAGTAGTTTTCGCCGGTCCGGCGGACAGCGCGCGCACTTCCATAATACCCTACGTCTCCATTGTGCCTTGTTGTGGTAATCTTGCCTTGTTTGACCTATGCCCAGCCGTGCGATCCGTGGTCAAAATGCGATCACGAACACAAGCTGGCGGCGGGACGATTATTCCATTGGCTGGTGGCATGTCCGCCCAACAACCCACGTTCCGCGAAGCGTCGCGCTTCTGGATGAAACTCGGCTTCATCAGCTTTGGCGGACCGGCTGGGCAGATCGCGATCATGCACACCGAGCTGGTCGGGAGGAAAAAGTGGATTAGAGAGGAGACGTTTCTCCACGCGCTCAACTTCTGCATGCTTCTGCCCGGCCCCGAAGCGACACAGCTCGCGACCTACTGCGGCTGGCGGCTGCACGGTGTGCGCGGGGGCGTCGTGGCGGGCGTGCTGTTCGTGTTGCCATCGGCGGCGATTCTGTGGGGGTTGAGCTTCGTCTATGTGACGTGGGGCCACGTGCCATGGCTGGCGGCGTTTTTTTACGGGCTGAAACCGGCGGTGATGGCGGTGGTCGCGGCGGCAGTGCTGCGGCTGGGCCAAAAGGCGCTGAGGAACGGCGTGGCGTGGGGCATTGCGGCGGCGGCGTTCATCGGAATTTATTTTTGGCACGCACCGTTTCCATTTATTGTTGCGGCGGCGGCGGGCGTGGGGTTCATCGGTGGGAGATTCTGGCCGGACTGGTTTGGGGTAGCGCAGGCTTCCAGCCTGCCCAGAGAAAACGACGGCAGGCTGGAAGCTTGCGCTACGAGCGAACCGAGCGCGGCGGGGACGCCGCGCTCCATCTGGTCTTACTCGGCGAAGGTGCTCGGCGTGTGCGGCGCGTTGTGGGCTGCACCGATCTTGGCGGCCGGCCTCTGGCAGGGCTGGGACGGGACGCTGGCGCAGGAGGGGGTCTTTTTCAGCAAGGCGGCGATGGTGACTTTTGGCGGCGCCTACGCGGTGCTGCCCTACGTCGGCCAGCAGGCGGTGGAGAATTTTCATTGGTTCACTGCGCCGCAGATGCTCGATGGCCTCGGCCTGGCGGAGACGACACCGGGGCCACTCATCATGGTGCTGCAATTCGTGGGCTTCCTCGGCGGCTGGAACCAGCCCGGCGCGCTGCCGCCGCTGCTCGCGGCGACGCTCGGCGCGGCCATGACGACGTGGACAACCTTCGTGCCATGCTTCCTGTGGATTTTTCTTGGCGCGCCCCACCTTGAGCGGCTGCGCGGTGTGCGCCTGCTCAACACCGCGCTCGGCGCGGTGACGGCGGCGGTAGTCGGCGTGGTGCTAAACTTCGCAGTGTGGTTCGGCCTACACACGCTGCGGCCCGGCGCGGCGACGGGGGCGCTGGACTGGTTTGCGGCGGCGGTGGCGCTGGCGGCGTTTGTCGCGCTGCACCGTTTCAAGCTCAACCTCATCGCCGTGATCGCCGCCAGCGGCGCGGCGGGGTTGCTGTGGAACTGGGTGTAGCTGCGCGATATTTACGCGACAAAATTCACCCGCGCCCGACGTAGGGCATCGTGGTCGCCATGACGGTCAACGTGAGGACGTTCGCCTCGGGGGGGAGGCCGGCCATGTAGAGGATGGCGTCGGCGACGTGGCGCACGTCCATGGTCGGCTCGATGGCCAGGGAGCCGTCGGCCTGCGGGACTCCGGTTTTCATCTTGCCGGCCATCGGGGTGTCGGCGTTGCCGATGTCAATCTGGCCGCAGGCGATGTCGTGGGCGCGGCCGTCGAGGGCGAGCGACTTGGTGAGGCCGGTGATGGCGTGTTTCGTGGCGGTGTAGGGCGCGGAGTTCGGGCGCGGGGTATGCGCGGAAATGGAACCATTATTGATGATACGTCCGCCGCGCGGCGTCTGGGTTTTCATCAGGCGAAACGCCTCCTGCGCACAGAGGAAGCAGCCGGTGAGATTGGTGTCCACGACCGCGCGCCACGCTTCCGGCGTCAGCTCGTCGAACGGCACGCCGGGCGCGCTTAAGCCGGCGTTGTTGAACAACAGATCAAGCCGGCCGAAGGTCTCGCGTGCTCGGGCGAAGAGGGCGCGCACGGAGGCGGGGTCGGTCACGTCGGTGGCGACGGCGAGGGTGCGCGCGGCGGGAGCGCCGGACTCACGGGCTGCGGCCTCCAGAGCGGCGAGCCGGCGACCAGCGAGCACGACGTTCCAGCCGGCGGCAAGCAGGGCGTGGGCGGCCGCGCGGCCGATGCCGGAGCCGGCGCCAGTAACGAGGGCGGTTTTTCGCGGGGTATCGGTGTCCATGAACGGCAGGGTGTTAACGGAGGGAGGCAGAGCCGAGCAATTTTCGCGGCGTGCGCCAGACGTGGTTTTCAGCCGCCGAAAAATTTTTGGATGCGGCGGAGCGAGGTGGCGAGGGCGGTGATGTCGGCCTCGGTGTTGTAGAGATAGAAGCTCGCGCGCACGGTGCTGGGGAGGCCGAGTTTTCGCATCAACGGCTGGTTGCAGTGGTGGCCGCCGCGCAGGGCGATGCCGTCTTGGTCGGCGAAGGTCACGACATCGTGGGCGTGGGCATCTGTCAGGGCGAAGCTCACGAGGCCGGCGCGGGGCGAGCCGGGGCGCGGGCCGATAATGCGAAGGCCAGGGATGTCGGCGAGTGCGGCGGTGGCTTGGGCGGCGAGCGCGTGGTCGTGGGCGGCGAGAGCGGGGCGGCCGAGCGCGTCGAGGTAGTCCATCGCGGCATGCAGCGCGACGGCGTCGGCGATGTTGGGCGTGCCGGCCTCGTGGCGTTCGGGCGAGGGTTTCCACGTCGCGCCCTCGTAGGTGACGTTGGCGACGATGCCGCCGCCGGTTTGCCACGGGTCGAGGGCGTCGAGCAGCGCGCGGCGGCCATAGAGGACGCCGATGCCGGTGGGGCCGGCCATCTTGTGGCCGCTGAACGCGAGGAAATCGCAGCCCATCGCGCGCACGTCGAGCGGCTCGTGGCCGGCGGACTGGGCGGCGTCCACAACCGTGAGCGCGCCGACCTTTCGCGCGCGCGCGCAGAGCTCGGCGGCGGGGTTGATGGTGCCGAGGGTGTTCGAGATGTGGGTGAACGCGAAAAGTTTCACCTGCGGCGTGAGCAGCCGGTCCAGCGCATCGAGGTCGAGGCCGTGCTCGGCGTCGTCACCAGCGATGGGCACGAAGCGGAGCCTCGCGCCGGCGCGACGGGCGGCGACCTGCCAGGGCACAAGGTTGGAGTGGTGCTCCATCTCGGTGGCGAGGACGACGTCGCCGGGGCGCAGGTTTTGCGCGCACCAGCTTTGCGCGACAAGGTTGACGCTCTCGGTGGTGCCACGGGTGAAGATGATCTCAGCGGGGTCGGCGGCGTTGAGGAACGCGGCGGCGCGGGCACGGGCGGCCTCGTAGCTGTCAGTCGCGCGCATGGAGAGCGCGTGGAGGCCGCGGTGGACGTTGCTGTTGTCGCGCTCGTAAAACCGCGTGAGCGCGTCAATCACCACCCGGGGCTTGTGGGTGGTAGCGGCGTTGTCGAGGTAGATGAGGGGCTTCCTGTGCACGGTCTGGTGCAGGGCGGGGAAGTCGGCGCGGGCGGCGGAGAAATCGGCGGACATAGAAAGTCGAGGGTCGGAAAGTCTGAAGGTCAGAACGTCGAAGGTGAAAGTCAGAGGTCAGATACCGGCAACTTTTGACGTTAAGACTTTTGACCTTCGACCATTTGGGCGGGTTGGTCGGGTTGCTTCAGGGCTTCGAGAGCCGTGTGCCAGGGCAGCGTGGCACATTTCACGCGGGCGGGGAAGGCGTGGACGCCAGCGAAGGCGGACAGCTCATCGAAGTCGGCGGGCGTTTTGCCGCTGGCGAGGATATCCTTCAGGTGGCCGAACGCGGCCTCGAGCTCGGCGGGGGACTTGCCCTTGGCCTGCGTGGTCATGATAGAGGCGCTGGCCTGCGAGATGGCGCAGCCGGAGCCTTCGAAGCCGATGGCGGCGACGCGGCCGTCGTCGCCAAGGCGGAGGTGCACGGTGCAGTTGTCGCCGCAGGTGGGGTTGTCGCCGGTGGCGGCGCGGTTGGCCGTGGGCGGACGGCCACGGTTGCGCGGGCGCTTGGCGTGGTCGAGGATGACGTCGCGGTAAAGGTCGTCGAAGTCGGACATGGCGTTCAACATTGGTTGCCGGTTCCGGCGTGTTGGCAAATTATCTCTGCACTCCCGCCGCCACTCCGCGCTTGCGGTAAGTCGCCGCGCCGTTTCTCTTTACTGTTCCCATATGCCCAACACCTTTGTTTTCTCCTCCGAGTCGGTCGGCGAAGGCCATCCCGACAAGGTCGCCGACCTCATCTCCGACAGCGTGCTCGACGCCTGCCTCGCGGTGGACAAGACCAGCCGCGTCGCGTGCGAGACGTTTGTGAAGTCCAACGTAGTCGTCGTCGGTGGCGAGATCACCATCCCCAAGTTGCAGGACAAGAAGACCGGCAAGACCCGGCCCATTGATGAGGCTTTCAACGTGGACAAGGTCATCCGCGATGCCATCCGCCACATCGGCTACACCAATGACGACGATGTGTTTCACGCCGACACCGTTTTCATCAACAACTACCTGACCGCGCAGTCCGCCGACATCGCCCAAGGCGTGGACGCCAAGAAAGCCGCCGGCAAAAAGACCGCCGAGCAGGGCGCGGGCGACCAAGGTCTGATGTTTGGCTTTGCCGCCGAGGAGACCGCTGAGCTGATGCCGGCTCCGATCATTTTTGCCCATCGCCTCGGCCGCGAGCTCACCCGCATCCGCAAGGCGGGCAAGGTCAAGTGGCTCCGTCCGGACGCGAAATCGCAGGTGTCGGTGCGCTATGTGGACGGTATCGCCACGGAGATCGTCAACGTCGTCATCTCCACGCAGCACACGGCCGATGTCGCGCACGCCGAGATTGAGGCGTTCCTCATCAAAAACGTCATCAAGACCGTGCTCCCGGCCAAACTACTCACGAAGCGCACGGAGTTTCTCATCAACCCGACCGGCAAGTTCGTCATCGGCGGGCCGCAGGGCGACTCCGGTCTTACGGGCCGTAAGATCATCGTGGACAGCTACGGCGGCTGGGGCCGGCACGGTGGCGGCGCGTTTTCCGGCAAGGATCCCTCCAAGGTTGACCGCTCGGCCGCCTACATGGGCCGCTGGGTCGCTAAGAACATCGTGGCCGCCAAGCTCGCCAAGCAGGTCGAGGTGCAGTTCGCCTACGCGATCGGCCACCCCAAGCCCGTGAGCGTTTATGTGAACACCTTCGGCACCGGCACCGTCTCCGACGAGCGGATCACGGAAGCTATTCAGCAGGTCTTCAGCTTTAAGCCCGCCGACATCGTTAAGCAGCTCGACCTGCTTCGCCCGATTTATCGGCAGACGACCAACTACGGCCACTTCGGCAAAGCCGGCCTCCCGTGGGAAACGACCAACAAGGTCGCCGCCCTGCGCGCCGCTATCGGCTGAGCCGTTAATGACGCTCCTCTAATTTACAGAAATTCGCGTTTCTTAGCGTCCATACACGGTTTAACGCCACATTCTTCCGCAATTTCATTCCGCACTCCGCAATCTGCACTCCGCATTTCACTACCATGCCCGCCGCTGCCAAACATTCCGCTGCCGCCCAGGATTTCCACGTCAAGGATATCTCCCTCGCCGACTGGGGCCGCAAAGAGATCAACGTCGCCGAGCATGAGATGCCCGGCCTCATCGCTGTTCGCAAAAAGTTCGGCCCGGGCAAGCCGCTCGCCGGCGTGCGTGTGACCGGGTCGCTGCACATGACGATCCAGACGGCGGTGCTCATCGAGACGCTCAAGGCCCTCGGCGCCGATGTGCGCTGGTGCTCGTGCAACATTTTTTCCACGCAAGACCACGCCGCCGCCGCCATCGCCGCCACCGGCACGCCAGTCTTCGCTTGGAAAGGCGAGACACTGGAGGAGTATTGGGATCTCACACTGCGTGCCATCTCGTTCCCTGGCGGCAAGGGCCCGCAGCTCGTCGTGGACGACGGCGGCGACGTCACGCTCCTCATTCACAAAGGCTGCGAGCTCGAGGAAGGCAGCGACTGGGTCAACACACCCTCCGGCTCGCACGAGGAGCAGGTCATCAAGAACACCCTCAAGCGCGTCCACAAAGAAGATCCGCTACGTTGGACGACCATCGCCAAGGAGTGGCGTGGTGTCTCCGAGGAGACCACCACCGGCGTCCACCGCCTCTACCAGATGCTTCAACAAGGGAAGCTCCGCGTCCCCGCCATCAACGTCAACGATTCCGTCACCAAGTCCAAGTTCGACAATCTTTACGGCTGCCGCGAGTCGCTCGCCGACGGCCTCAAGCGCGCCACCGACGTGATGATTGCAGGCAAAGTCGCCTGCGTCTGCGGCTACGGCGACGTGGGCAAGGGTTCCGCGTTTTCACTCAAGGGCTTTGGCGCTCGCGTCATTATCACTGAGATTGACCCCATCAACGCCCTGCAGGCCGCGATGGAGGGCTTCGAGGTTAACACCATTGAGAGCACGCTCGGCACTGCCGACATCTACGTCACCACGACCGGAAACAAGGACATCATCACGCTGGAGCACATGCGCGCGATGAAGGACCAGGCCATCGTCTGCAACATCGGCCATTTTGACAACGAGATCCAAGTGGACCGACTCAACGCCTCCGACGCGAAGCGCACCAACATCAAGCCGCAATACGATCTCTACACGTTCCCAGGCGGCCCAAGCATCTACATGCTGGCGGAAGGCCGCCTTGTGAACCTTGGCTGCGCGACCGGCCACCCGTCGTTCGTGATGTCCAACAGCTTCACCAACCAGTGTCTCGCCGCGATGGATCTCTGGCGCAACAAAGACAGCTACGGTATTGGGGTCACACGTCTGCCCAAGCACCTCGACGAGGAGGTCGCCCGCCTGCACCTCGAGAAAATCGGCGCGAAGCTCACCGTGCTCACGAAAGACCAGGCCTCCTACCTCGGCGTCCCCGTCAACGGCCCCTACAAGCCCGAGCATTACCGTTACTGAGCGGACGCGAGGGACAACCGCTGGGTTACCTCAGTCCAACACAACGCGCAGCGCTTCAAAACGTGTCTGCGCCTGTGCGACCACGAATGAATGCCGCTCCTCGTCGAGGCCCAATTCGGCCCGGGCCTTAGCGGCATGCGTCAACCACAGCCCACGTTCGCAAGGGAGTCCGAACCCTGCTGAGTCGGCCTGCGCGCAGGCGATATGGAGCATTCTCGCCTCTTGGATTGGATCTATCGCCAGCCCGCCGATGCGGTGGTCGCGCACCGCCACGAAAATTTCCGGTGGAAACCGCCACGATTTCAGCACATGCGCGCCCACGGCGTTGCTGGTCACGCCAAACACCCGCCGCTCCCAGCCGATGATGTCGCTTTCGTCCGGCACCGGTGCCTCCGCGCCGGGCCGGATGGCACGCTGCGCGGCTAGGTCGAGCGCGATTTTACCCATCGGGCAGAGCAACCCGGCCGTATAGGCGAGCCGCGCATCGCTGCCCAACAAGCCAGCAATTTGTTCCATGAGCAGGGCGAGCATCAGCGCGTGCTCGCGCAAATTTTTCACGGCGATCCGGTAGAAACGCAGCGGCTCTTTGATCGTATGAACGGCGCTGGCGAGCGCTACCAGCTCATAGACCTGTTGAAAGCCGACCCGGATTAGTGCGTCATCCAGCGTGCCGACGGGACTGCCCCGGCGGAAGACCACGCTATTGGCCATTCGGACGATGCCCGCCGTGAGCGCTCCGTCGCGCCGCAGCAGGCCGGCGACATCTTCTGGGTTGCTGTTGGCGTCGGCCAGCAGCTCGCGCAGCTCCGCGAGAAGACGATGGCCAGCGGGAATGCCGTCGGCCACCGCCGCCGCTTCGTCCAAGCTCACCAGAAAGGGGACATCCATGCCATCCAATCGGATGAACTGCGCCTGAATTTAGCAGCTGAAGAGAAAAATTCAGCCTTCGGGTTGCCTCCCCGCAGCGAAACGTCCCGTAACATTCGCTTTGCGCCGCACAGGGATTTACATCATTTTTCCGCTATGCTCGCCGTCCGTCTCCGCCTCATGATCGTTCTCTGCACCTCCGGGCTCGTCCGCGCGGCCGAGCCGGTCGGGCCACAGGTCACGCCACCCCTTACGCCACCCGTTCTGAAAGTCACCACCCAATCCGCTCCAGGCGGGACGGCGGAACGCGCGTTCGGATATTTCGGCGACGGCACGGCAGTCGCGGTGTTCCGCGAACGCGCGCTCAACGGGACGCAGGACGTGCATTTCGCCAACTGGGAGCACGACCGCTGGTCCGAGTCACGCGTGCTCGTGCCCGAGGGCTGGGCGCCCAGCGTCACCCCGACCGCGCCGCCTTCGGCCGACGCGCGCGACGGCCGCGCCGTCGCCATGTGGTTCACGGCCGCCGACAACGACCCGCGCGCGCAGCTCTCGTTCTCCAGCGACGCGGGCCACGTCTGGCAAATTCCGCTGCGGCTGAGCGAGGGTGTGCCGCAACCGGCCGTGGCCGTCGTCCTTCTGCGCGACGGCGCGGCGCTGGCCATGTGGCAGGAGGGCACGCGCGTGCTGCTGCGCCGCGTGTCGCCGCTCAACGACCTTGGCCCCGTGACCCAGATCGCCGAAAGCCGCGCGCCACTTGAGTCGCCTTCGCTCGTGGTGCTAGCCGACCGCGATGAAAACGCCCCGGTGCGCGTCGCCCTCTCCTATCGTGCCGACGGCAAATCCGCCGCCACCGTGCTCACGCTACCCTCTCTCGCAGACTTTGCTAAGACCGACAGCCTTTGCGCCTGCGGTCAGGCTTCCGCGCAGCTCCGGCGCGGCTTCGAGCTGCACGGCACAGTGATCTCGCTCGACGCCAAGGCCGGCGCAACCGTGGTGAGGCACGACGCCATCCCCGGCGTGATGCCCGCGATGACAATGCGGTTCCGCACCGACGCCGCCACGTTCAACGCGCTGGCCCCCGGCCAGGAGCTGCTCGGCCGGATGGAGGACCGCGAGGCCGAGTGGTGGCTCTTCGACGTGCGCCTGTTGGCCGCGCCAGACAGAAAATGACCGCACTCCTGAAAATTCGCGATGACGCCAGAAGGCAATTACCGGAGAAATCCTGACTGATCTAACGCCTAGGCGCCTTGCGCCTCAGGCCTTTGGCGTCTGTTGCGTCGCTCCGTGAAATCTGTCGCCCTCACTTCGCCGCCGCGGCGGCGGTCACAAGCTCCAGAAAGCTTCGCGCCTCCAGGCTCGCGCCGCCGATCAGGCCGCCGTCAATGTCCGGCTGCGCCAGCAACTCGGGCGCGTTGGCTGGCTTCATCGAGCCACCGTAAAGGATTCGGATTTTTTGCGCCACCACATCACCAAACAGCTTCGTCAGCAGCGAGCGGATGAACGCGTGGACTTCCTGCGCCTGGGCGGTCGTGGCGACCTTACCCGTGCCGATGGCCCAGACGGGCTCGTAGGCGACCACGATCTCGACAGCCTGCTCGCGGCCCACGCCCTCGAGGCCGCGCTCAACCTGGGCCTGCACGACTTTGAGCGTCGCGCCCGCTTCGCGCTCGGTGAGTGTCTCGCCGACACAAAAAATGGGACGGAGCTGGTTTTTCAGCGCGGCCAACACCTTCAGGTTGATAAAGCCGTCGGTCTCACCAAACAGTGTGCGACGCTCGCTGTGCCCAAGAATGACGTGGCTGACAAACAGCGCGCGCAGCATCTCGGCGGAAATCTCACCCGTGAACGCACCACTTTTTTCCGGGTGCATATTTTGAGCGCCCAGCCGCAGCTGCGTGCCGGCGACAGCCTGAGCGGCTGATTCCAAGGCGGTGAACGGCGGGCAGATGACGACTTCGACATCAGTGCGCTGGCCGGCGACAGACGTGATGTCGCGCGCGAGCGCGGCAGCGTCAGCGGACGTCTTATTCATCTTCCAGTTACCAGCGATTAGTTTATTGCGAATGGTCATATAAAAAATGTCGGCCTAATGAATCGAAGTTTGGTGGAAGCAAAACGCAGAGGCCAAAATGGCTGCCCGGGCTGGGATCGAACCAGTGAAGCGATTGTCAACGATCGTTCAGATAGAAAGGGACATGTGAAAGTGGAAAAGATGCTCACGCACACGTGAGTGTATAAAACTGCGTCATCTCCACTCATGTTGTCAATGCTTGGTCAAGCCATTGGTGAGCTTCACTTCTTCACGAAATTGATGCTGCGCCCAGCCCGCAGCTTGGATCGCTGGCGTTGGGGAGCATCGTGGTTGTCTTCGCCTGACTACAAATCGGGGTGGTCGGCTGAGAGGGGCGAGGCGTAAACTACGGCGGGGGCGATGCGCCACTCGGGCCAGAACTCCCACCGCTAAAGTGCGGATCCAGTTCCTTCAGGATCACCTGACGGGTCTGAGCAAGATCCACCTTGAACGACTGGAAAACGCAGGCCGCAACGCCCTCCTCTTCGCGCAGCAGGCCGAGCAGTAAATGCTCGGTGCCGACGTAAGCATGGCCAAGCTGCTTTGCCTCGTCGCGGGCAAGCGCGAGGATTTTTTTCGTGCGCGGAGTGTAGGGAGTGCTGCCTTGGGTGTTGCCAGCCTGGCCGGTTCCAACCATCTGCTCGACCGCTTTGCGCACGGTCTCGAGGTCGAGACCCAGTTTTAGGAGGACACTGGCGGCGACGCCATTGCCGAGACCGATGAGCCCCAGAAGGAGATGCTCGGAACCGAGATAATTGCGGTGGAGGCTCAGGGCTTCCTTGCGGGCGAGCGCGAGCACCCGCTGGGCGCGCGGCGTGTAGGCCGGCTGGTCTGCGCCGACAATAGGGGGGATTTCCGACATGGCGATGAATCAATGCCTGCCTCCACCCCCGGACAAGGAATCTTTTGCCCTCGTCGTTACCCGCATTCGGAATGTTTACCCCCACCCTTCCTTCGCGCGACCATTTCAAAAAATCAGTTGCTCCTTTGACACCGCAGTTGCCCTTGGCTACCAGCCGCGCGGCGCGGGTATCCACAGGGATTTCAGCATTGCCGCCGCCGCCCGACAGTGTATGGTCGCCGCATGAGTTTCCGTGAGTCCATCGCCCACTGGCGCGCTCTGCCCGCCGAGCGCCGTCGCGCTCTGCGCTGGCAGGCCGTTCCACGCGAGGTCGCCGCGAGCATGGCCTTTGAGGGCGAACCCGTTGATTTCACATGGCTGAAGAAACTCCACGACCAGACGCCTCAACCCGCTGGCTCGAAACCAGCCAAGGCGTCCTCAGTTACACGGAGCTAGCCCCGCTCTTGGCTGAGCGGGTGTTGCGCGTGCAGCAGCGCATCGAGGCGGAGGCCTATGGCGACCGGCCGCTCGACGAGGATCTGTTGCGTGCGCTCCACGGCGAATTTTGTGGAGACCTCGTGCCTGAATGGGCGGGGCGATGGCGTGCAATCGGGGTGCGCGTGGGCGCGCACGAACCGGTGGCTCCGCATTTGCTCCCGGTGGAGATGCGTAACTACGCCCTGGATTTGCAGGCCCGGCTCGCCGCCGCCCCCACGCCCGACGAATGGCCGGAACACCTCGCGTTTGCCGAGGGGCGCCTGCTGACGCTCCATCCATTTGCCGACTTCAACGGACGCGTCACGAGACTGTGGTTGTCAGAGATGCTGCGTCGGGCCGACCTTCCGCCTGTGGAACTCGCGGCCACCGGCCCCGAAGCGGTGCGGGGATATCTTGCAGCCCTGCGCGCCGCCGACGGCCGCGATTTCCGGCCCTTGGTCGAAATCTGGCGCGGCCGCCTCGCGCGTGCCGATCAAGACTGACGGTATCACCTCAAGCCCATCACCACCTCAATTTGCCCGGGTGAAGAAGGGGAAATGGACAAGTTTGCCTGGAGACGGGACATGGCATCCGTCACCAAGCGTTGCAGGTCAGCCTCCTTGATTTGGTCCAGCGGCAGGTGTTGAAGCGACATGGGAAAATTGAGCCAAGTAATCTCGGCGATTCAAGATCAGACATAGCGGCCGACCGCCGGCAGAGTGGTGAGAATCTCAGCAGGCGGCGCGACCGAAAACGAGGCATGCGACGCGGTTTCCATGCTTGAGAGTGCGAAGCCCCTCCGCCATCCGGCAGGGTTGTTGAGCGTTTCTAAAACCGGAATGTAACCGGAATGTCATTTTTCACGAAACCTCTTAAAATCCCCTAAGCCATTGTTTGTCATGGCTGCCCGGGCTGGGATCGAACCAGCGACCAAGTGATTAACAGTCACCTGCTCTGCCACTGAGCTACCGGGCAATGTAGCTTCCGCCCTGACTCGCGCCGAGCGAAAGGGGCGCAAAGGACACCGCTCGCCGTGCGCTTGTCAACGCCTGTTTTGCCGATCTCGCGCCAGAGGCGAGGGCGCGCCCCACGTTTCATCGCCAACAACGAACCTCGCCCGGCTATTTTTGGCGGACGAAAAGTTTTGGTTGCATTCGCCCGGACCGGTCCTATGTAATCAAACGCTTTTCCATTACGCCTGCCCTCATTTCCGGGGCGACAGGGGGAACGAAATCTATGAAATCCACGCTCACGCTCAACGTCACGCCCCGCGCCCAGACCGGCCGTAGCGCCTCGCGCCGCACGCGCAAGGCCGGCCATATCCCCGCCGTCCTTTACGGCAAGCACACGCCGCCCGAGTCGCTGGCGATTGACAACGCCGAGTTCGTCCGTCTCCGCAAGTCTGTCCATGGCCGCGCGCTCCTTATTGAGCTGGCCCGCGCCGACAAACCCGAACGCGCGATCACATTTTTCCAAGAGATCCAGCGCGACCCGATCACCGACCGTTACCTGCATGTAGATTTGCACGAGGTGAAGGCCGACGAGACATTTGAGATTCAGGTGCCGGTGAGCGTGAGCGGCGAGTCGTTCGGCGTGAAGAACCAGAGCGGCGTGCTCGAGATGGCCGCGCATACCCTGCGTGTCCGCTGCCTGCCCAAGGATCTTCCGCCCGTCATCGAGGTAGACGTGACCGCCCTCAAGGTCGGCGAGACCATCAAGGTCGGTGAGCTGAAGGCCGTCGCTGGCGTGCAATTTCTCGACCCCAAAGGCCAACCGGTCGTCGCATGCGTCGAGCCCGTCGCCGAGATTGTGCAGGAAACCACTGCCGCCGCGCCCGCCGAGGGTGCCGCCGCCGCGCCCGCCGTCGGTGCCGATGGCAAACCTGTCGCTCCCGCTGCTGGTGCCGCCGCCCCTGCGGGCGACGCCAAGGCCGGTGCCGCCGCACCTGCCGCCGGGGCCAAGCCGGCCGCTGCCGCCGCTGGCGCGAAACCGGCCGCCGGTGCCGCCGCCAAGCCCGCCGCGCCCGCGAAAAAGTAATTTTGTCAGTCTGCCGCCCGGCCCGCCGCTTGACCGCCGCGCGTCTCGGGTTTGTTCTTTGAGCCATGTCCCTCCTGATCGTCGCCGGCCTCGGCAATCCGGGCTCGGCCTACGACGGCACTCGCCACAACGCCGGTTTCACTATTCTCGACGCCCTCGCTCGCTCGCTCGGGCTGGCTTGGGAGCGCTCCCGCCGCTTCGAGGCCGACCTAGCACGCGGTGACACCGCGCCAGGCCGCCCCGTGCTTCTCGTAAAGCCGCTCACCTTTATGAACGAAAGCGGCCGCGCCGTGCAGGCACTCGCCTCATTCCACCGCGTGCCACCTGCCGACACCGTCGCCGTTTATGACGATCTCAATATCCCGCTCGGCCTCGTGAAAGTCTCTGTCACCGGCAGCGCCGGCGGGCATAACGGCCTCGCCAGCCTGCTTGCCCATCTTGGCGACGGCTTCACCCGATATCGCGTCGGCATCGGCCCCAAGGAGCCGCCCGAAATGGACATGGCGAACTTCGTCCTCGCCCGCTTCACTCCCGAACAACAGAAAATTTTCACCCAGCAACTCGACCAAATCGTCTCCGGCCTCCGTCTCGTCCTCACCGACGGCGCGGATAAGGCCATGAATCTCCTCAACCGCCGACCCACCGCCCAATGAGCACCACCACCGCCAAACGCCACTACCACGCCACCTTCATCCTCGACAACCGGGGCAAGGAGGACTCCGTTGACCAGATCATCGAAGGCGTGAAAAAGGACATCACCGCCGTCGAGGGCGAGGTTGGCACCGTGGAGAACCTCGGGCGCAAGGACTTCATCCGCGTGACCGACAACAAGTTCCCCGGCGCACCCTACGTCCAGATTTCCTTCAGCGCCCCGGCCACCGCGCCCGCTAAGCTCAAGGAGCGCCTCCGCCTTAACCAGAGCGTCTACCGCACCTTCCTCCAGTCGGCCTGACTGGGTTTCCGCGCGGCCCCGCTGAAATCCCAATCCTCAATTCCACGATTTCACGCGATCCCGTTTCCACCCACCCCACCGCGCCCCTCTCCTCGCCATGGCCAGCTACAACAAAGTCCTTCTCCTCGGTAACCTCACCCGCGATCCGGAGCTGCGCGTGACGCCGAAGGGCACCGCTGTCTGCCAGTTCGGTCTCGCGGTGAACCGCCAGTTCAAGGATGAAAGTGGTCAGACGCGCGAGGAGGTCACATTCGTTGACCTTGAGGCTTGGGGCAAGCAGGCCGAGACTATCGCCAAATATCTCACGAAGGGCCGTCCGCTCTTCGTCGAGGGCCGTCTCAAGCTCGACCAGTGGGATGACAAGACCTCCGGCCAGAAGCGCAGCAAACTGAAGGTCGTGCTCGAAAACTTCCAGTTCCTTGGCGGTCCCCGCGAGGGCGGCGCCCCGGGCAGCCCCGGTGGCGATGACACCGGCATGGATCAAACTGCCGAGCGCCACATCCCGCCCGCGCGCCCCGGTGCCTCTGCGCCGAAACCCGCTGCCGCATCCGCCAGCGACGAGGACGTGCCCTTCTAAACACAGCCGGCGCGAGATCCCCCGCATATCTTAAACTCCAAATCTCAGATCCCTAACTTTTCATCCAAAACATCATGGCTCACCGCGAAATTCTTCTGCTCAAACCCGTCGAGAACCTCGGCGGCGAGGGCGACCAGGTCAAAGTCCGCGCCGGCTACGCGCGTAATTTCCTCCTCCCGCGCCAGCTCGCCGCGCCCCTCACGCTCGCCAACCGCAAGCACGTCGAGGCGCTCAAGAAGCGGCGCGCCGAGCGTGAGGCCTCCGAGCTGACCGGCGCGCAGGAGCTCGCCAAGCAGATCTCCAAGATCTCCATCGCGTTTGCCGTGAAGACTGGCGAAGGCGGCAAGATGTTCGGCGCGATCACCGCCGCCGACCTGCACGAGAAGCTCGCCGCCGCTGGCGTCACGCTCGACAAGCGCAAAGTTCTCCTGCACACCCCGGTCAAGGCCCTCGGCAAACACGAGGCCAAGATCAAGCTCCATGCCGACGTGACCGTGGACATCGCCTTCGACGTGGTCTCGGAAAACCCCATCGTCGAGCCAACCGCCGAGGCGAAGCCCGATGAGGCCAAGCCCGCTACCGAAAAAAAGTCCGTCAAGCGCACCGCGAAAGCTGACACTGAACCGGGGGCATAACCCGCTGCCGCATTTCGATCAGTCCGAACCTCACCCCGCCCAAAAGGCGGGGTGTTTTTTTGCATTCCGGACACACCAGAGGTTGTGCTTGCCCTTATCTTTCGGGCCAATTCCCGACCAACGCCGAAGGCGACAAGAACCCGCCGCCGAGCGACATCGTCGAGGAAACCTCACTCATTCTCGACCCGCAATATCGCGCCGTCCGCAGCCGCACGGGCCGGTCACGGCGCAAAGACCACAGGGTGTGACTCAACCCAGCGCGGCCACCGCCGTCTTGTGGCTCGCGGCCGCCTCCTCGGGATTGTCCGCCGAGCAACGCAGGTCGCGCAGCAGCCCGTCGCCCAGCCCGTAAATCCAGCCGTGGACACTCAGCTCCTGCGTGCGTTTCCAGGCGTCGAGCACCGGCGAGGTCTGGCAGACGTGCCGCACCTGTTCGATCACGTTCAGCTCGCACAGCCGCGCGCTTTGCGCCGCCTCGTCGGGCAGCGCGCAGATGCACTTCTCGTGCTGCTCGCGCACGTCCTGCACATGACGCAGCCAGTTGTCGGCGAGGCCCACGCGTTCGCAGCGTAGCGCCGCCCGCACGCCCGAGCAGCCGTAGTGCCCGACGACCATGATGTGCCGCACGCGCAGCACCTCGACGGCAAACTGGATCACGCTTAGGCAATTCAGGTCAGTGTGGACGACGACGTTGGCGACGTTGCGATGAACGAACAGCTCGCCCGGCAGCAGACCGACGATCTCGTTGGCCGGCACGCGGCTATCGGAGCAGCCAATCCATAGGTAAGTCGGGCTCTGCTGGCGCGAGAGCTTCTGGAAAAACTCCGGATCGCGCCGTTTGATGGCGTCGGCCCAGGCCCGGTTCTGCGTGAAGAGATGGTCGAGGTGGTCCATACGGCGCAGATAGAATTGCGTTGGGCGCGGTGATGTCCATCCCGAAGGCAGGGGCATACCTATCTATCCATGCTCGCGAGTTCCTGCACTCTCGGCGGTCGGAGGCGAATCTTCGCGGGCAAAAAGTGCTCACACCACCCGCGCCCAGAGGACCTTGAGGTAGCGGCTTTCGAGGCAGTTGGAGAAGACGGGATGGTCCGGGCCGGGACCGGTGCGGTCGAAGAATTGCAGGCGGCGGTTCTGGCGGTGGGCGGCTTTGATGACGTGTGCCTCGAAATCCTCCAGCGAGAGCAAGCCGGAGCACGAGCACGTCACGAAGATGCCACCGGGCTTAACCAGTGAGATGGCGAGCAGGTTGAGATCTTCGTATTTTTGGCGGCCCTCCCAGTTGCCGTGCTCGTCGCGGGTGAAGATAAACTTCGGCGGGTCGAGGATGACGACGTCCCACTTTTCTCCGTTGGTCTGCATCTGGCGCGCGTAGGCGAAGGCGTCGGTGTGGACGAACTTGAGGCGGGCTTGGTTGAGGTTAGCGTTGCGCTTTGCCTGCGCGAGCGCGACCTCGTCGAGGTCCACGCTGGTCACCTCGGCTGCGCCGCCTCCGACCGCCGCGTTGAGGGAAAACCCGCCGGTGTAGCAGCAGAGGTCGAGCACGCGGGCGTCCTTCGTAAAACGGGCGATGCCCTTGCGGTTGTCGCGCTGGTCGCAGAAGAAACCGGTCTTGTGGCCTTGGGCGAAGTCCACTTCGTAGCGAATGCCATGCTCGCGGATTTTGACCTTGGTCGGCGCGGCGGCGTTGGTCTCGTTGAACGTGGACGGCTTGATGCCCTCGAGGCTGCCGAGATCGTGGTCCACATGGACGCGGGCGAACTTGGTGCCGGCCAGCTCGTGGAGGAGCGGGAGCCACTTGGGAAGGCGGTGGGCGATCCCGAGTGACATGACCTCGCACAGCAAGGTGTCACCATAGCGGTCAATGGTGAGGCCGCTGAGTCCGTCGCCATCGGAGCTGATGAGGCGGTAGGCGTCGGTCGTCTCGTCAAGTTTGAACAGATCGCGACGCAACGCGACGGCGAGGCGGATCGCGGTTTCGAAATACGCCTCCGTGACGGGCTCGGTCGAGTGGCAGACGACGCGGAGCGGAATTTTCGCGCGCGGATTGTAGAGACCGCCACCGCAGAGCTCACCGTGCTTGTCATAGACGTTGACGAAATCACCCGGCCGCGCGTCGCGCGACACCTCGCCGAGCAGGCGAGGAAAGATGGCGGGGGCAAATGTGAAGTATTTCAACTGCGCCCACGGCGTCGGCCACGCGGAGCGATCAATGACGGCCCGTTCGACCGGCTCAGGGCGAGTGGGCGGACGGACTGGCGGTTTGGCCCGCGCGCCGGGCGGTGGATCATCGAGGGAATCGTTCATCGTCGTTTTCAGCGCTAAGACGCAAAGCGGCAAAGGCGTGGAGGACGAATAAAAAAGCCCCGGCGGTCGGCCGGGGCAGGGAAGGCAGAGTTGCAATCGTGCTCACGCCACGCGCTCGACCACCAGTGGCGGCGGCGTGGGGCGTTTCGGGGCGAGGCGGTAGGCCTCCTTGAAGAAGTTGAGCGCCTGCTCGCATTTCGCCTCATCGTTGTAATGGATCATCATCAACGGCTCGCCCTGCTTCATCTGCGTCGCAACTTTCCTGATCTCGGAGACGCCGACGGAATAATCAATCTTGTCGCCGGGGGCGTTGCGGCCCGCGCCGAGCAGATGCACGCCCTCAGCGATCATCGCAGCGTTGATAGTGTGGACGTAGCCGCGCTTCGGGGCGGGGAGCTTGCGGATGTGTTTCGCGGCGGGGAATTTCTCCGGGTGATCAATGTAGCTGGCGTCGCCGCCCTGCGCCTTGACGAGCTCCTTGAGCTTGGCGAGGGCGGAGCCGTCGGTGAGATGGCGCTGCACGGTCTGTTTGGCGGAAAGCGTGGAGCCGGCGACACCGGCGAGGCGGACAATCTCCATTCCGAGTTTGAGCACGAGATCCTTCATGTCCTCAGTGCCCTCACCCTTGAGAAGTTTGATGGCCTCCTTGACCTCGAGCGCAGTGCCGACGCTGTCGCCGAGCGGCTGATTGATGTCGGTGACGAGGGCGACGCAACGGCGCTTCATGGAGCGGCCGACCCGCGTCATCATGCGCGCGAGCTGCTTGGCCTGCTCAAGGTCCTTGATGAAGGAGCCGTTGCCCCACTTAACATCAATCACGAGACCCTCGGAGCCCTCGGCGAGTTTTTTGGAGAGCACACTGCCGGTGATAAGCGGGAGACTGGGGATGGTGCCGGTGTCGTGGCGGATCTCGAGCAAGCGGGCGTCGGCAGGGGCGAGCCCCTCGTCCTGCGCGACAATGGCACCGCCCACCCGGGCGAGTTGCTGGCGGAAGGCCTCAATGCTCAGCTTGGTTTTGCAGCCAGGGATGGAAGCGAGCTTGTCGAGCGGGCTGATGACATGGTCGTGCTCCGCGCCGCACATCATCGGCACGACAACCCCC
>CAIPZZ010000254.1 GCA_903869665.1 uncultured Opitutia bacterium
CCGCACTCGCGGCCGTATTTTTGGCCGCGCTCGCGCCGGCCCGCGCGCAGGTGATCACCGCCATCACCAGCGGCAACTGGTCCGACGGCGCGACCTGGGCCGGCGGCCTTGTGCCCGGCGCGGCCGACACCGCCAGCCTCAGCGCCGTCACGCTCTCGCTCGGCGGCACAGTCTCAGTCGGTAGGCTGGCGGGTGACGCTGGCAGCACGGTCTCGCTCGGCAACGGCGTCGTGCTCACCACCGGCGGCGACAACTCCAGCACCACGTTTGCCGGTCGCATCCGCGGCGGCAACACCTCCGGTGGCCTGACCAAGGACGGCACCGGCCTCTTCACGCTCTACGGCACAAATAGCTACGCCGGCAGCACGACCGTGCTCGCCGGCACGCTGGCGCTGGACGGTGCGACGGCGCGGATCACGCACTCCAGCTCTTCGCTCTCGGTCGCCGCGCTGGGCGGCGGCACGGCCGCACTGCTCGTCCAGAACGGCGCGCAGGTCACCAGCGCTGCCGGCTTCGTCGGTCAGGCGGCGGGCGCGACTGGCTCGGCCACCGTCACCGGCTCCGGCTCTCTGTGGGACACAGGCGGCACGCTGCTGACCGTGGGGCAGGCCGGCGCGGGTTCGCTCACCATCGGCGGCGGCGGCACGGTGGCCGTGGGTTTCGGCGGGCTGCTGCTGGGGCAGGACGCCAGCTCCTCGGGCACCCTGAACCTGAATGCAGGCGGCACGCTGGTCGCCGGCGGCACGATCGCAGGCGGCGCGGGCACGGCGACGGTCAACTTTTCCGGCGGCACGTTGCGCGTGGGCGGGGCCGCTTTTCTCGCCTCCTCGCTCGCCGCGACGCTCGCCACCGGCACGGCTACGACCATTGACACCGCCGGCTTCGACGCCGCCTGGTCGGGCGTGCTGTCCGGCGCGGGCGGACTCGTAAAGACTGGTTTGGGCACGCTCACTCTGTCCGGTGTAAATACCTTCACCGGCTCCTCCACCGTCAATGGTGGCACGCTTGCCATTGGCACGAGCAACGCGCTTAGCGCGAGCGAGGTGACCGTCGCCGCCGGTGCGAGACTCGACCTTGGTGGGCTCAACAGCGCGGTCGGCTCGCTCGCCGGCACCGGCGAAGTCCTCCTTGGCGCGAGCAACATCACTATCGGGGGCAACAACGCCAGCACCACGTTTGCTGGGGTCATTTCGGGCGGCGGCGGCCTGACCAAAGTGGGTAGCGGCACGCTCACCCTCGCCAACGCGAACAGTTTCACCGGGATTGCCAACGTGAGTGCAGGAATATTGGCCTTCGGCGCGAACGACGCGGGCGTGAGCACCGCTATCGTTGCCGTCGCTTTAGGTGCGACGCTTGAGCTCGCCGGTTTCAACGGTGCCGTTGGCTCGCTCAGCGGCGCAGGTGACATCGTCCTAAACAATGGCAACCTCAGCGTCGGCAGGACTGGCACCAGTTCTACCTTTGCCGGCGTTATCTCCGGTGACGGCGGCCTCACCAAGACGGGCTCGGGCACGCTCTCGCTGACGGGAGCCAACACTTACACCGGCTCCACCGCGATCAACGCCGGCACGCTGTCGTTGGGCAGCGCGGGCGCGATCAGCACCACCGGCACCATCTCCTTTGGCGGCGGCACGCTTCAGTTTACTGCCACCAACTCCGCCGACTACTCCGACCGTTTCAGCTCCGCCCCGAGCCAGGCCTACCGCGTGGACACCAACGGGCAGAACGTGACACTCGCATCCGCGCTCACGAGCGCGGGCGGCTCGCTGACCAAGCTCGGCGCGGGCACGCTGGTGTTGGCAGGCGCAAACAGCTACACGGGCGGGACGACTGTGCAAAGGGGCACCTTGCTGCTCGGATCAGCCGCCGGCCTGCCGGCCGCAGGCGCGGTAACCCTCAGCAATGCGACCTTGGACCTTGGTGGTTTCGCTGCGACTACCGGAACCGTCACCCTGACCTTCAGCAACATCACCAACGGCACACTGGCCGGGCCGGGCGGATTGACGGTTCGCGCCGGTGCGACCGTGCTTCCGGCTGCGAACACCTACACCGGGGCCACGACGATTTTGAGCGACACCGTATCGAATGGCCTAATTAGCGTCAGCTCGCTGGCCGACGGCGGACTGCCGAGCGGCATCGGCGCCTCGGGCAGCGCAGCGGCGAATCTCGTCATCAACAGCGGCGCCCTGCAATACACCGGCCCAGTCACCAGCACCGACCGGCTGTTCACCATTAGCGGGGGATTTTTTTCCGCCACCTTCTCCGGAAATAAACAAAGCCTATTTTGATGCTGCTAAGCTCAGGCTTAGGGACATTCAGACACGCATAATTCTCCCGGAAAACTTCCGGGAGAAATTGGCCTCCTGATCTGCTGGGTGCGTCAAGTAAGTAATCGCCAAGTAAAAATACCTGCGGTGCAAGCCGCTCACACGGTAGGCTCGGCCGACTTCTTGAAGGCGGGGCGCGGCCGGCCGCCAGCGGCCAGCGCGCGGCGCCGCAGCGCGAGCTTGAGCTTTTCGAGGCCGACGCCGCTCGCACAAGATACTGGCTGCACCACAACCTTGTAGCGGCGCTTGAACTTAACGAGGTTGGCCTTGGCCTCGGGCAGATCCATCTTGTTGGCCACGACGAGGCGGGGCTTTTTCAGCAGCGCGGGGTCGTGGAGTTTCAGCTCCTTGAGCAGGGTGGCGTAGTCGTCGCGTGGATCGCGCCCGTCCGCGCCGGCCATGTCGAGCAGGATCACGAGCAGTTTGCAGCGCTCAATGTGCCGGAGGAAACGGTGGCCGAGGCCGCGGTTCTCGCTGGCACCGGCCACGAGGCCTGGCACGTCGGCCAGCAGCAGGCGGTCGTAGGTCGCGGGAAACTCGATCACACCGAGCTGCGGGCGCAACGTGGTGAAGGGATACGCCGCCGTCTTCGGCCGGGCGCGGGTGATGCGGCCGGTGAGCGAGGACTTGCCCGCGTTCGGGAAGCCCACCAGGCCGATGTCGGCGATGCTCTTCAGCTCGAGGCGAAACTCGCCGACCACGCCCGGCTCGCCGGGCTGGGCCTTGCGCGGGGCCTGGCGCGTGGAGGACTTGAAATGCGTGTTGCCCAGCCCGCCGCGCCCGCCCGCGCAAAGCACCACGCGCTGGCCGTCCTCGGTGATCTCGGCCACAAGCGCGCCGGTGGCGGCGTCGGTCACGATGGTGCCGAGCGGCAGCCGTAGCACGGCGTCGCGGCCCTCGCGGCCGTTGCAATCCTTGCCGAGACCGTGCTCGCCGCGCTCGCCTTTCCAGTGCGGGCGGAACTTGAAGTCCACGAGGTTGTTCGTGTCGTCGTCGCCGAGCAGCACGACGTCGCCGCCCTTGCCGCCGTCGCCGCCGTTGGGGCCGCCCCAAGGCTCGTATTTCTCGCGCCGGAAGCTCACGCAGCCGCGCCCGCCGTCGCCTGCGGCGACCTTGATGGTGCATTCGTCAACAAACATGACGGCGACCGTGGCACAAAGCCGCGCGCTTGCCAAGGGGTCGTTCGTGAAAAGAAAGGGTAAAAATTATCCCAGACATGAGCTGTGTATTTATTCCAAAAGATGAATTATCCTAACAAACGGAAGGGCCAACACCTCGGCTGAAAACGTGAGAATGAAAACGACGGCCAGCGTCGAAATTCCGGCAAAGATGAGGCATCTTTCAACCGTCGCACGCGCACCTCGGCTCAACCAAGCGGCGACTGCAAGCCAAGTCAATGGAATGAGCCACAGCCATGGACGAAGGTCGAAAAAAAATTGACTAATAGGAGGCAGGGCTTGGCCATGAAGTTGCTGTTGTATAATGGTCCCGAGCACACCGCTGACAGCCCAAACGGCAAAAACCGTGAATGCGACTGTGGCGGCGTAGATCCAAACGGACGCTTTCATCGCCGCCAACTGTCCAATTGTTCCAGCTTCGAGTCAAGTTCCACCTACTCCAAGAACGCAACGCCGCGCGTCAGATCGTCTGCGCCATGAAGCCGCCGTCCACGGTCAGCTCGTGGCCGGTGATGAAGCTGCCGGCGTCGCTGGCGAGCAGCAACGTCGCGCCGATGAGTTCGCGGGCCTCGCCGAAGCGCTTCATCGGCGTGTGCGTCATGATGCTGGCCACGCGGTCGGGCGTGAGCACCTTGCGGTTCTGCTCGGCGGGGAAGAAGCCGGGCACGAGCACGTTGACGCGCACGCCCTTCGGCGCCCACTCGCGCGCGAGATTTTTCGAGAAGCTGTGGACGGCGGCCTTGCTCGCCGAATAGGTGAACACGCGCGAGAGCGGTGTGAGCGCGGTGAGCGAGCCGACGTTGATGATCGCGCCACCCGTGCCGCGCTCGACGAGGTATTTCCCAAAAATCTGGCAGGCAAGGAACACGCCTTTCACGTTCACGCGCAGGATGCGGTCGAACTCCTCCTCGCTGATATCGAGGAACGGCGTCGGCGAGTTCACGCCCGCACCGTTGACGACGATGTCCACGCGGCCGGAACGCGCGAGCACGGCGGCGAGAAGTTTTTCAAGGTCGGCCTTGCTGCCGGCCTCGGCGGAGACGAACCACGCCTTGCCCCCGGCGGCATGGATCTTGGCGAGGCGGGCCTCGGCTTTTTCCGCGTTGCGGCCGACGAGCACAACCTCGGCGCCCGCGCCCGCAAGGCCCTCGGCCATCGCGCCGCACAGCTCACCGGTGCCGCCGATGACGACGGCGACTTTGCCCGCGAGGGAGAAGAGGGAGGAGAGATAGTCGGGAGGGTTCATGGAGGCCCGCTAGCAAGCACGCTCGCGCGCAGCGGGCAACGGCAAAGACGGGGGGCGGGGTGGAGCTTGCTTTCCCGAGAGACCTTCGATCGTGCTCCAACCCTTCCCTCCCGCCTTGCTCCCTGCATTTTTTCACTGTTTTCTGTCGGGCGCAAAGTCTTTATCAAATTTGGCCATGACACTTACGGATGCATTGAACAGATTTCAGAAAATCGGCTCCCAGCCCTACGATGGGACGATTTACTCTCGCCTGCGGCAAGAAATTCAAGCCGCTGTGCACAGCTCCTATCCCAGATTGACTCGCACTGATGTTGAAACACTGGGACGATTTGCAGCTTCCTTGGACACGCAGCGATACGCGGTCAGCGAGTTGTTTAACGTCCTCATCCCAGGCTTGCTAGATTTTCCGGCAGATCTATTTCATCCCGCGATGCTGGTTGCGCTCTCCGATTTGGGCGGTCGCTACTCAGAAGACGCAACGTCTCAGTCCATCGATTCCGTCATCGCGCATGTCGGCCAAGACAAAGTAATCCGCTACTTGCTCGACACGCTTGGGAGCGTCGCCGACACGGCAACGCAACAGCGATCGGCAAAAGTCATTCTATTTCTGACAGGTCATCTTGATGATTTCGCGGCACGCAAAATGTGGATGAGCGACGAAATTCTTGATCGTTTGCTGACGTGCTTTTTCACCACCTCGGATGAAAAGCTCCAGTTGATAATTCTCCGCGACTTGCCGCCCAGTGTGGGAAGCCACCGGGAGTCATTGCTTCAGTTCGCACAGGCGAATCATGGTTCGGTCATCGAAGCCATCGCCCATGCCAAATTAGGTTTGGCGGACTTCTTTGTTTCTGTGCCCCCGTGGACGGGTGGAATCCAGCTCCCCTCCTCTGCGATCGAGGTCAGAATCTTTAGACGCCATCAGGCCGGATTGCACCTCATGGCCCCTTCGTATGGGCTATCGGCCTCAGATGGCCGTTGGAACGAAACCGTCTGCCATCCTGTGAATGGTGAGCAGCTTTATGTTCTGATGCGCGAAACAAAAAAATCTGACGTGCTTGCGAACACCTTGAAGAATATTCGGAATATTCCAGTTAGGTATTCAATGCCAGCCGCACCGAGACCGATCGTCTGAAGCGGACAAAATGCCTGATCCAGCAAATCCGCTGGCACGCGACTGGCATTGACGTTGCTTGGGCCATTCCTTCAGCGTCTGGCCCGTCCAATCTTATATGTCCCTCATTCCCAAACTTGTCGCCAAGCTCCAGCGTCACCCGAAGCGCGTCGTCTTCCCCGAGGGCGGCGATCCGCGCATCCTGCAAGCCGCGCGCCAGTGGGTGACGAAGAAGCTCGGCGTGCCGATCCTCCTCGGTGATCGCGCCGCGATCAAGGCCGCCGCCGCCAAGCTCGACCTCAAGCTCGACGGCATCCGTATCATCGAGCCGGAGCGCAGCGAGGAGTTCGAGGGCTTCGCCACCCAGTTCGCCCAGATGCGCCGCGCCAAGGGCCTCATGCCCGACGAGGCGCGCGACGCCATGCGCGAAAAAAACTACTTCGCCGCCATGATGGTCGCCACCGGCCAAGCCGACGCCCTCGTGGCAGGCGCGACCATGACCGCCGCGAGCGGTCTACGCCCGATTTTCCAGATCATCCCCCGGCTGGACAACGTCCGCACCGCCTCGTCGCTCATGGTGGTGGATTTCGACGAGAAAAAAGTCGGTAGCGACGGCACGCTGTTTTTCGCCGACTGCGGCGTCATCCCCGAGCCGACGGCCGAGCAGCTCTGCGACATCGCCATCTCCACCGCGCTCATCGCCGGCCACCTCACGGGCGAGACGCCGCGCGTGGCCATGCTCAGCTACGCCTCGAAAAGCGCGTCCGACCACCCGCTGCTCGTGAAGGTCCGCACCGCCGCCGCGATGGCCCGCGCCAAGGCCCAGGCCTCGCTGCTGCCGCTGGAGATTGACGGCGAGCTGCAGGCCGACGCCGCGCTCGATGCGGTCACGGCGCAGTCGAAGCAGATCGTCAGCTCTGTCGCCGGCAAGGCCAACGTGCTGGTGTTCCCCGACCTCAACAGCGGCAACATCGCCTACAAACTCGTGCAGCACCTCGCCAACGCGAACACCTACGGCCAGATCCTCATCGGCCTCACGAAGCCCGCCGCCGAGATCAGCCGCGGGGCGAGCGCCCACGACGTGTTCGGCGCCGCCGCCATCGTGGGCTGCCAGGCCATTGATCGCCGGTTGCTCTACGGTGCGGCCACCTAAGCGCGCCTCGCCGTCTGCGTCCTGTCACCTCGCGTGTCTTAACTTTTCCTCGCATGGCTGATTCCGTCACGACCGCCAACCCGTTCCTGCTGCCCGCGCTGCCGCTGCTCGCCGCGCCAACGAACACGGAGACGCGACGCATCTTCGTCGCCGCCACCCGCATGAACGACGGCAAGACCACGACCTGCCTCGGCCTCTTCGCCGCGCTCCAGTCGCTCTATCCGCGTATCGGCTTCATCAAGCCCGTCGGCCAGCGCTTCATCGAGGTGCAGGGGCAGAACGTGGACGAGGACTCCTACCTGCTCGACACCATCTACAACGTCCGCGTGCCCATCGAGAGCATGAGCCCGGTCACCGTGGACGGCACGTTCACGCGTCGCTACCTGAAAAATCCCGGCCCAATCCTTGCGCAGCTCCAGGACAAAATTTGCCGCGCGTTCGACCGCGTCTCGTGGGAGAAAGACTTCACCCTCATCGAGGGCACGGGTCACGCCGGCGTGGGCAGCGTCTTCGACCTGTCCAACGCCAGCGTCGCCAAGCTCCTGGGCGCGAAGGTCATCCTCGTCTGCCCCGGCGGCATCGGCCGGCCCGTGGACGAGATCGCGCTCAACAAGGCGCTCTTCGACCAGGCCGGCGTCGAGATCATCGGCGCCATCCTCAACAAGGTTGAGCCCGAGAAAATTCCCCTCATCGCCGAATACGCCGGCCTCGGGCTGAAACGCCTCGGCGTGCCGCTGCTCGGCGTGCTGCCCATCCAACCCGTGCTCTCCGCGCCCAACCTCGTGCAGGTGGCCGAGGAGATCGGCGGCAAGTGGCTCAACGGCCGCAAGGCCGGTGCCAAGCAGCGCGTCGCCCGCGTGGTCGTCGGCGCTATGTCCGCCAACGGCATCATGGATTACCTCCAGCCCGGCACGCTCATCATCACCCCCGGTGACCGCGACGACATCATCCTCGCCGCGACCGCGACCGCGCGCCTCGCCGGCGGCAGCGCCATCGCCGGCCTGGTCCTCACCAACAATGTCCCCCCCCACGCCAAGATCGCCGAGCTCCTCGCGCAGACCGACATCCCCGTGATCGCCGCCAAGGAGGAGAGCTACACCATCACCTCGAAAATTTTCGGCATGACCGTGAAGACCCAGCCGCAGGACACCGACAAGATCCCCATCATCAAGAAGCTCATCACCGAGCACGTGGATTTGAAGGCGCTGCTCGCGCGGGTGTGAGGAGAATTTCGGCATCAAATCAGCGTCAATCGCGATTTAATGCCGAAACTGAAAACAAGCGCATTATCGCGGCGCTGCTTTCGTTTTGCTCAAAAGCCAAGTCTGGCGAGCAACTCCTCCACGGTCAGGCCGTGGTGCTCGGCGAGCGGTTTGAGCACGCCCTTGACCAGTGTGCCGGTCTTGAGCGGCTTGTGCGCGGGCACGGTCAGATGGTGGACGCCGTTGAACTGTGTGGTCAGGCGGATGTGCGAGCCGTCTTGCCGCACCCGCTCGTAGCCCAGTGCGCGCAACGCCCGCACCAAATCGGCCCCGTGGATGTCGCGCGGGATTTTCACACTGCGAGAACTTCGTCGCGCACAAAATGAAGCCGGATGACACGAGGCATCTCGCCAGCCGCGCCGTCGCCGAAATGGCATTGCACTGCCTCGCGCACCATCGCACGCAACTCGTTCATCGTTTCACCCTGAGTGGCGATGGCGTGGCCCAGTGCGGTGGCGACGTAGCCGCCGTCAACCTCGTCCTCCTCGATCTCAAAAATGATCTCCTTCATGGCTTGAGCTTGGGTTTGGCCGAGCGTGCTGGCAATTGATTTTTCTACTCTGCCAACTTTACCAATGCCCGTGCTCGCCCTTTTGCAGCGACAGGGCGAAGGCGGTGAAAAGTTTCACGCAGCGTTCCACGTCCTCCAAGTCCACGAGCTCACTGGGAGTGTGCATGTAGCGGAGCGGGATGCTCACGAGGCCGGTGGCGACGCCGCCGCGGCCGGTCTGGATGGCGCGGGCATCAGTGCCGGTGGGGCGCGGGTCAGCCTCAAGTTGGTAGGGTAACTTGAGTTTTTTTGCGCAGCCAACGAGACGGGTATAGACCCACGGGTTGATGTTGGGGCCGCGACAGATGATGGGGCCGCCGCCGAGCCGGGTGTCGCCAAAGCGTCGATGATCGCAATCGGGATGGTCGGTGGCGTGGCCCACGTCCACGGCAAGGGCGAGGTGGGGGTTGACGGCGTAGGCGGCGGTGGTCGCGCCACGCACGCCGATCTCCTCCTGCGCGGTTGCGACACTCACGACTTTGGCGGCGAGTTTCTCCCGCCGGCCCTTTTCGCCGGCGAGGCGGATGAGCGTCTCGCCGACGACATAGGCGCCGACCTTGTTGTCGAAGGCACGCGCCACGCCCACGCTGCCATGCAGCAACTCGAAGCCTTGGTCGTAGGTCGCCGTATCGCCGATGTCCACACGGGCGAGCGCGTCGGCCTTGGAGCGCGCGCCGATGTCTATCCAGATCTCGTGGATCTTGGGCACCTTCTTGCGGTCTTCCTCGTCCATGAGGTGGACGGCGCGCTTGCCGGTCACGCCCTTCACCGGGCCGTGCGCGGTGGCAATCACGACGCGGCGGCCGGAGATGACGCTTCGGTCGTGCCCGCCGATGGTGTCGAAATAGAGAAATCCATCCTTGCTGACATAGGTGATGATAAGGCCGAGCTCGTCCATGTGGCCGGCGAGCATGAGCACGGGGTCTCCGGCGAGGTTGAGGGTGGCGAGGCGGTTGCCAAGCGCGTCCTTCGCGTAGGCATCGGCGGCGGGGCGGACATGCCGGTCGAACACAGCCTGGGCCTCGGACTCCGCGCCGGAGGGCGAGCGGGCGTGTAGCAACTCGGTGAGAAACGAGGGAGCGGCGTAGGGCGCGGCGGCGCGGCGGGCGATGGAAGACATGGACTCGAGGATGCTGCGTGCGTCGCCAACGTTCAACCATCAAGATATACGTCCAGCCGCCAAGAGGCAGACGCCGGCAGTCGATCGGTATGCAACCAGCCCAAAATCGCGCGCCGCGCCCGGCAATCTCCCGCCATAATCCGATGGGACCGGCGGCTCGGACGTTGAATGTTCAATGTTGACGTTGGACGTTGCACGGCGCGACGCCCACGCCACCTTTCCGGCTTGCCCGGTGAGACCGTGCGCACAGCTTGATCCCCGATATGACCACCCGCCCTGCCCTCCGCACGTTTTCCATCCTCGCCGCCCTCCTGCTCGCCGCCTCCGGGCGCGCCGCCGCGCCGGCCACGAGCGCGCCCAAGCAGGAGTTTTTTGTTTTCTACGGCTCGCCCAACTCCAGCCGCACCGACGGCATCTCGCTCGGACGCTTCGACGCCGCCTCGGGCAAGCTTACCGCGCCCACCCTCGCCGCGCAGGCCGGGGGACCGTCGTTCGTCGCCCTCGCGCCTGACGGCAAGCACCTCTACGCCTGCTTCGAGAGCACCAACGAGGTCGGCGCCTACGCGATTGACGCCGCCACCGGCGAGCTGCGCCTGCTCAATGTCCAGCCCGCCGGCGGCGGCGGCCCGTGCCACCTCAGCCTCGATCGCAGCGGCAAGTTCGCGCTCGTCGCCAACTACAACGGCGGCAGCGTCGCTGTGTTTCCCATCATGTCCAACGGCACGCTCGGCCCGCGCACCGGTTTCGATCAGCATACGGGCAAAGGCCCCAACGCCGACCGCCAGGAAGGCCCGCACGCCCACGGCATCATCACCGACCCGTCCAACCGCTTCGCCCTCTGCGCCGACCTAGGCAACGACACCATCCACCTCTACCGTTTCGACGCCCGCGCCGGCACCCTCGCGCCGCACGCCACCACCAAGCTCGCCCCTGGCGCCGGTCCGCGCCATGTGCTCTTCTCGCCCAACGGCAAGGCGCTCTATTGCCTCAACGAGCTCGACGGCACGCTGACCACGTTCGACTGGGATGCCGAGAAAGGCGCGCTCACCAATCCGACCACGGTGCGAAACCTCCCCGCCGGCTTCACCGCGTTCAACAAAAACGCCGAGCTTCAGCTCCACCCCAACGGCAAGTTCCTCTACGCCTCCGCGCGCGGCCACGACGCCATCGCCGTGTTCGCCGTGGACGCCGCCACCTCGCGCCTCACGCTCGTGCAGGATGCGCCCACGGGTGCCAAGACGCCGCGCTTCTTCGGCTTCGACCCCACCGGCAAATGGATTCTCTGTGGCAACCAGGACAGCAACACCGTCACCGTCTTTAAGGCCGACGCCGCCACCGGCAAGCTGACGATCGTTGGCGACCCCGTGACCGCGCCCGCGCCGATCTGCATGGTCTTTCTGCCTGTGACGGCGGCGAAGTGAGGTCCCGTTGGCCGCGTAGGTCGGGCTTTATTACGCCGAAACGTCCTTTTTTATCATTGCGAGGAGCAACAGCGACGAAGCAATCCATCTGGGATCTGCATTGGGTCGACTTGAATTTTCAGGGTAGGTTGCGCGCTGGCCGCGCCACTTTTGGATGCCGGCATCGGAGTTGCGCGACGAGCGCGCAACCTACCGCCGGCCCAATCCGACACTTGCGAAATTCGGGCTGGATCGCCACGCCCGGCTGCGTCGGGCTCGCGATGACAAGACAAACATTGCCGCGCCAACGCCCGCTCGCCTTATTTTTTTGCCGCCACGAAGCCGCGTTCGCCGAGCCACGACACCAGCAGCCCCGGCCACGCTTGCGGCAGCGGCGACTTGAAATTACCCAGCCCAAACCCGTGCGCGCCGCTGGCGAAGACGTGCATCTCCACCGGCACGTTCGCCTGCCGCAGTCGGCCATATAGCTCGGCCACCGTGGCGGAAATGGGGTCGTCAGTCGCCGCCACCATGAAGGTCGGCGGCACGGCCTCGACCGCGTAGGCGCGGGCGTTTCCGGGATATACGAGCACCTGAAAAGCAACTTTCGCGCTCTCGCGGTCCACTAGGTCGGCGGCGTCGGGCGTGCCCGCGACGTTGGCCATCGCCGCGCGAGCGACCACCTCCGCGCCGGCGGAAAAGCCCATCACGCCGACCGCGTCCTTTCGAATACCCCACTCGACGGCGCGACTGCGGACGAGTTGCA
>CAIPZZ010000255.1 GCA_903869665.1 uncultured Opitutia bacterium
GCGCACTCGCCCGCGAGGTCACGCAGCTCGTCCACGGCCAAGCCGCGCTCGACGCCGCGCTCAAGGCCAGCGAGATCCTCTTCGGCGGCCCGCTCGACGGCGTGACCGAGGAGATTTTTCAGGACGTCGTCGGCGAAGTCCCGACGAAAGACCTCGACCGCGCGAAACTCGCCGCCCCCGGCACCGCGCTAACGGAGCTGCTCGTCCACGCCGGCCTGTGCCCGTCAAAAGGCCAAGCCCGCAAAGACCTCGAAGGCGGCGGCATCTACCTGAACAACGCCCGCATCACCGACGCCGCCCGCGCCGTGACGACCGCCGACCTGCTCTTCGGCAAACACCTCCTTCTCCGCAAAGGCAAACGCACCTACGCGGTGCTGCACGCTTTTTGATTTCACGCCTTCCACTGCACATGACCGCCAAGAACTACGATAAATCCCGGTTACTCGCCACGGCAAGCAAAGTGGCAGTGCAGCTCAAACTCCAAGGTCGTGGCGAAGGGCTGCGGATTCGAATGCCGGGCCCTCTCTACGAGACGAACACCGCTGGCTGGCGTGCGATCATTGGCGATTTCGGTAAAAATCAGCCCCGGCTGGAAGTTTGGTTGGATCACTTTTCCGGCTACAATGCGCGGAAATATTGGGCGGGATTCTACTCTCCCGACCAGAGCAAAATCATTGACATTAGGAACCGTGTTTCACGGGAACTTTGGCCCGTGCGCACCATAGCGCAGAAAGATACAACGGACTATAAGTTCATGGCTCTTACGGAACGGCTTGCTCGCTCCGAGTTCACCATGCCAATTTTGGAAAAATACCCTGGAGAGGCATTTTTCGGAGCCTATTTTCCAACGCGAGAGACCTCTGCGAACGTAAATCCACATTTCTGTGAGTGGGCGGTGGGCTTTTTTCTGGACGTGGCGCGCTCGCTGCCTCGCGCCAAGGCTGAAGATATGCAACGGGAGGTTTATCCAGTATGCGAGAACCGAAAATTGGTTGCGGCCCATCTGTCCCGGGAACGCAGCCGCTACCTGGCTGCCCAGTGCAAGCTACGAGATGGCTATCGGTGCCAAGTTTGCGATATGATGTTTGCCAAAGCCTATGGCGAAATCCTAGGTGCCGACTTCGCCGAAGCCCACCATATCCGCCCCTTGGGTAAGCGGCCCGATAAGACACTGACTCGCCTGAATGACCTCATCACGGTGTGCGCCAATTGCCACCGGATGTTGCACCGGATGGAGGGGAAGCGCGGCGACGTGGGCCGGTTGCGGGCCATAGTGGCAAAGTGCGGTCGGAAAGGTTGAAAAATTACCTCCCTCACGGCCCATCTATTATGCAGCCATGAAGCCGCCCGCCAAAACACCTGCCGCCCCCGCCGACGCCTACCCCGGGCTGATCGGCGGCATCGGCACGCTGCTCGAAACCGCCCGCCATGCCAGCGCCCGCGCCGTCAACTCCCTGATGACCGCCACCTATTGGGAGGTTGGCCGGCGCATCGTCGAGTTTGAGCAGGGCGGGAAGAAGCGGGCGGGCTACGGGGAGGAGCTGCTCAAACGGCTGGCCGTAGATTTGACGGCGCGGTTTGGGCGGGGATTTTCCTACACGAATCTGAAAAAATATCGCCAGTTCGCACTGGCCTATCCGGTCGAAAAGATTGGCCCGACGCTGTCGGGCCAATTCCCAGCGCTGAAAAGCCCGACAGTGTCGGGCCAATCGGAGGCTGCCGAAAATCTCCCGACGGTGTCGGTAGATTTGGAGGTGCTCCCGGCTGAGATTGCCTCGACACCGTCGAGGCTTTTGACCCTGGCCGAAGTGGCCAGAGCCTTCCCGTTACCTTGGTCGCATTACGTTTTGCTCATGTCGGCTCGCTCGCCCGAGGCCCGCGACTTCTATCACGCCGAGGCCCTACGCGGCGGCTGGAGCGTGCGGCAGCTCGACCGGCAGATCAACTCGCTCTTCTACGAGCGCACCGCCCTGTCGAAGAACAAGACTGCGATGCTCGCCAAGGGCGCGAAGGCGCAGCCCGGCGAGGCGCTCACCGCCGAGGAGGCCATCCGCGACCCGCTGGTGCTGGAGTTTCTCAATCTCCGCGACGAATACTCCGAGACCGAGCTGGAGGACGCGCTCGTCCGACATCTGGAGACGTTTCTGCTGGAGCTGGGCGGCGACCTCGCCTTCGTGGGTCGTCAGCGGCGGCTGCGGATTGACGACGAATGGTATCGCGTGGACTTGCTCTTTTTTCACCGGCGGCTGCGCTGCCTCGTGATCGTGGACCTGAAGCTGGGCAAGTTCACCCACGCCGACGCGGGGCAGATGCACCTCTACTTGAGTTACGCGAAAGAGCACTGGACGCATCCCGAAGAAAACCCGCCCGTGGGCCTCATCCTCTGCTCCAACGCCGGGGAAAACATCGTCCGCTACACTCTCGATACCCTGCCCACGAAAGTTTTGGCTCGCGCCTACAAGCTGGCCCTGCCCGGCGAGCGGCAGCTCGCGCGGGAACTGGCGACGGCCCGCAAACAGATCGAACGCTAGGCCAAGCGCTGAGGCGCTCGGCC
>CAIPZZ010000256.1 GCA_903869665.1 uncultured Opitutia bacterium
CCCATGTCATGCAAACCCAATCAAGTTCGAGGCCTTGCACTTGGAACTCGGTAGCCGCGTCTTCCATGTAGAAACTCGATCTCGTATCTTCGGCACCGTTCAAAAACCAATGAATCGGGTTGATCTCGACGCGGACATCAATGGCGTGGGGTTTCAGGCGCTGAGCGCCGGATGACGCCACCAAGCCGAAGCGCTCCGAGCCGCGAGCGTGGGTGCGAATCCACTCCTTTGCTTTGGTCAAATCGCGAGTGAGCGCGATAGGGTAGCGTGGAGACACTTGGGCCAAGATTTCGCGCGCTTTCTTGTGTTCACAGTCCAGAACCGCCTTCACGAAAGTGGAAACATTCTCAGCGCGGAATGATCTCATCGAGACGGCAAGGTGGAGGCTGTCGTCCTTAACGACATTGGCGCGTCCAACGAGTGTATCGAGCGCATGGCCTGCAGCATATTCGCTGTCGGTAAGCTCGGGAGACACGTAAACACGCCACGCAGGAAATGTGGTTTGAATGGCATCGAGCCAGGCAGAAATGCCCGCCTCGCCACGGTTGATTTCCTGTCCGCCGCCGACGAGGCAGATGACCACAGCCCAGTCAGGGTGTCGATCAAGGTAAGAAATGAGAAATTCGGGCTCGGACTGCGTGAAGCCCACGCGATTCTTTTTTCTCAGCATGAAGCTGGCTGTCATTTCGCGGTTCCATGCCCGCTGAGCTTCATCAAAAATGACCACGTGATCACTGGGGGCGGCGCTGTCCTGCAGGCCGGCATCCCGAAAATGATGCACGTTCTGGATGAAAGCCTTCACTTTTTGTCCCACCACGCCCTTCCGGGTTTTATCCTTTCGCGTGCGAAGCCGTGTGACCTCGTCGCGCGTAAGGGCCTCCCTAAGCACCGCAACCAGTGGGCCATTGCCGGACAAAAAGACGGCGTGGGTGGGTTGCGTCTCATCGCGTTTTTTGGTGGCGACGTTCAAGCCGACCAGCGTTTTGCCGGCTCCGGGAACACCGGTGACGAAGATAATTATTTTGTGCTTTTTTTGGCGCGCCTCATCCACCATCTCTTCGATGCGTTTGGAGGTGACTCTGAGGTTTTTAGCGCCCGCATCATTGCGCGCGATTGCCTCGACCGAATGCTGGGCGTAAAGCGTCTGCGCAGCCTCGATGATGGTGGGTGTCGGCTGATATGGAGAAGCGCCCCATTTATTGCCATCAATTCCGGTGCCCGTAATGTGCTCAAGGCATGACCCGATCAGTGGCCGCAGCCCCTCCGTATTGCACCGAATTGGAGCAAAGACACCGTCGGCGTGCGGCGCAGTCAAAACGGCATCCGCCCGAGGCGCGTGGGTCGCGACCAATACGGGGACGATCGCGGCGTGGTGACTTGCTTGGTGAAAGTTTTTTAAGTCCAAGGCATAGTCCCAAACCTGATTGAGGTCAGAGCGCTTAAAGTCCACTTCACCCACCTTGAACTCAATCGCAAACACCACCGAGCCAGAAATCAACACGGCATCAATGCGGCTTCCGATGCGAGGGACATTGAATTCGAGGAAGATCGTTCCATCCATGCCGGCTAGTGCGGCCTTCAAAATCTCGACCTGCATGAGCCACGCATCACGCTGTGGCGGCTCGATCGCGTAGTCGCTGTTCGACGTGATCGTTCCAAGAATCGTATCCGATGCAGCGCCGATGAAAGACGCTACCTCTGCGGCATAGTAGGCATTCATAGCTTGAGATGTGCGGTGAGCTCACGGTCTTCGCTGAGGGTGAACTCGGCGCACATTAGTCGATCTCCTCGCAAAGCTTGCCAACGGAGATTTTGAGCGCCTTCGCGATGCGAAGCAGGCTGAGGATGGTTGAGTTGCGCTCACCACGCTCCACGCCGCCGATGTAGGTGCGGTCGAGGTCGGCTAGCTCGGCCAGCGCCTCCTGTGAGAGTTCCTTTTCCTCACGTTTGGCGCGGATGTTTGCGCCGAGTCTTGCTAGGGCTTTGTCTCGGGTGGGCATCCGCCAAGACTACCGTGTTGCCGACTCTGGAACCACGGAATAGAAGTATCATTTAAGGATTGTCCTGAGGGAACCTTCGCCAAGTGATGGCGATCATGGCAAAACCGGCACGACGCAGAAAAGTCTCACTGGCGCAGCGGAGGGCTGCGATCAACAAGCTCAGGGGAATATTGCGCCCGAAGCCGGGCGAGCCGTCATTGGCTGCAGTGTGGGCCAAGCTCGACGAGAGAGACCGGGCCATCGAAAAACGGCATGAAGACTTCCTCGACAGCATCGGCAGGGGCAAACCGATGATCAACATTGACGAGTTTTTGCAGCGGTTGAGGCCGAAGGCTGGCGCCTCCGAGCCTCCCAACACCAAGCTTAGGTTGCGTCTGGCGCGGCGGACGGCTCGACTCGGCGGCGCATGAAACTCCTTTCCGCCGCCGCTGTGGTCCGGCTCTGTCGGCTTGGGCTGACGGGGGTGGTTTTTGCCGGCGTGCTGCTCGGCGGCGTGGCGTGGGGGAAGGAGGTGACGCTGGATGTGCCGGTGTTTGACGGCGGTTACGGGACGGCGTTTTACGAGGAGACGGCGCGGTTGTTTGAGGCGCAGCGGCCGGGCGTAAGGGTCAACCTCTACGGCGACCCGCGCATCGAGGACCGACTGCGCGTGCGGCTGATGGCGGGGGAGCTGCCCGACGCCACCCTCGCGCCGCGCCTGCCTTGGCCGGCGCTCATCCGCGCGGGCAAGGTGCGCGCGCTCGACGCCGCGCTCGACACGCCGGGCTGGGACGGCGACGCGCGCTGGGGCGACACGTTTCTGCCGGGCGCGCTGGCGTCGTGGCGGATCGGGGGCAAGACCTACGGCGTGCCGCTGAGCTACGCGTGCTGGGGGATTTTTTATGACCGCGCGCTGTTCCGCGCACGCGGCTGGGCGGAGCCGAAGACCTGGGACGAGTTTTTCGCGCTGTGCGAAAAAATCCGCGCCGCGAAAATCCCGGTGGCAGGCGGCGGCGAGGTCGCGCCGGTGGCGTTCACGGGCGTCTATGGGAACTACCCGGACGCGTTTTTCCGCGCGGCCTATTACAGCCTGGCCGGGCCGGAGGGCTGGCGCGCGCTCCAGGACCTGACGCCCGGCGCGCGGCTCGACCCACGCCACGCGCGCGCGGCGGAGGTGCTGCAACGCATCGCACAGAACTACGCGGTCAAAGGCTGGGAGGGCATGACGCACACGGCGGCGCAGCTCGCGTTTCTCGACGGGCGCGCGGCGATGGTGGTGTCGGGCTCGTGGATGCTGAACGAGATGAAGGGAAAAATCCCCGCCGGCCTCGACCTGGGCGTGATGAATTTTCCGGTGTTCCCGGACGGCGCGGGCGACCCGACGGCGATCCAGACAGGCTCGGACTGCTTTTTCGCGTTCGCCACGGGCGACGCGGAGCGCGAGCGGCTGACGGTGGAGTTCCTGCGCTTCCTCACGTCGCGTGCGCGGGCGGAGGCGTTTGTGCGCGCGCTGGACGCGCCAGCGGCAGTGCGTGGGGTGCCGGTGACGGCCTACTCGCCGCGACTCGCGGGGACGGCGGCGCTGATCGCGGCGGCACGGGATGCGTTCAACATGCCGCAGGCCGCGCTCCAGCCGGCGGCGCTGCGGCAGGCGTTGGTTGACGCGCGGCTCGATCTGATGTCGGGCAAAATCACGCCGGACAAATTCAGCGAGCGGCTCGAGACGGCGGCCGCCGCCGACCGCGCGCGGGCGACGGAGCCGGATCGCGTGGATGTGCGGCATCCGCTGGCGGCGGCCGGGCTGCTGCTGGCGCTCGTGGGCGTGGTGGGCTGGCTGGGGTGGGGGAGATGGAGCCGGGGCCGCCGAGCCCGCAACGGCCACCGCGAGCCCGGCCATAATCAAGCGGGTGGCGACGCCGCGCACCTCGGGCCAATGCGCGGGCGGTTCGGGCTCGCGTTTGTCGGCCCGGCGTTCGCGCTCTACGCGGCGCTGGTGCTGCTGCCGGGGCTGGTCACGCTCGCGTGGGCACTGCTGCGGTGGGACGGGCTTGGCGCACCGCGGTTCGCGGGGCTGGCGAATTTCAAATGGCTGCTACTGGAGAGCGACGGTTTCTGGTCGGCGCTGGGCAACAACCTGTTCCTCGTCGCCGTCCCGGCGGTCACAGTGCTGCCGCTGGCGCTCGCGCTGGCGGGGCTGATCCACCGGGGCGCGCCGGGCGCGGGCTGGCTGCGCGTGGTGCTACTTTTTCCCAATTTACTCGGCGGCGTGGCGGCGGCTCTGCTGTGGCTCAACGCCTACGAGCCGCACGGCGGGCTAGTGAACGCGGCGCTCACGCGGATCGGGCTGAGCGGCTTCGCGGACTTCGCGTGGCTCGCGCCAGCGCACCTCTACACCGCGCTGGTGCCGATCTACCTGTGGCTCGCGTGTGGCTTCAACCTGGTGCTCTACCTCGCGGCGATGGAAGGCGTGCCGGCGGAACTCTACGAGGCGGCGGAGCTGGAGGGTGCCTCGAAAGCGCGGCAGTTTTTCACCATCACGCTGCCGCTCATCCGAGAAACGGTGGCGGTGTCGGCGGTGTTCACGGTGATCGGCGGGCTGAACGCCTTTGAACTGGTGTGGCTGCTCACCTCGCAGGATCCTGGCACGGCGACGCACACGCTGGGCACGCTGATGGTGACAGCGATGTTCAAGGACTTCGATATCGGGCGCGCGACGGCGGTGGCGGCGGTGATGTTCGTGCTGGTGCTGGCGGCGAGCGCCGTGCTGTTGCGGGTGACCAGGCGGGAGGCGATCGAGAGATGATTTTGCTTTTAACACGGAGAGCACGGAGGACACAGAGAAGGAGAAACTATCCATGAAACCAAACGAGATGACGGAAAAAATCATTGGCGGAGCGATCAGGGTTCACCGTGAGCTTGGGCCGGGGCTGCTTGAATCGGCCTACGAGGCCTGTCTCGCCTATGAGCTGACGGACGCGGGGCTGAAGGTGGAGCGGCAAAAAACCTTGCCGGTGGTGTATCGCGGCTTGCGTCTGGACGAGGGCTACCGACTTGACCTGCTGGTCGAGGACACCGTCATCATCGAGCTGAAGGCGGTGAGCCAGCTCGACGACATCCACGAGGCGCAACTGCTGTCATATTTACGCCTCGCGCAAAAACCGGTCGGATTGCTGATAAATTTTCACGTCTCCAAGCTGACTGACGGGGTGCGCCGCGTGGTCAACGGCCCGCACAAGCTCGTTCCAGATTCGCGGACGGGGAGGTTGGAACACGGAGAGCACGGAGGGGAAAGCGTATGAAACGAAATTTCATTTTAGAGGTGAAGACATTGGCCTTCTCGATCTACCCAAAACGGTGCGACCATGGCGCGTCGTCCTTTTGCTGCTTAACTCTGTGATCTCCGTGTCCTCCGTGTTGAAAAACAAAAATTCAATTTCGCGAACCCTGCTCCTCGCCGCGCTGGCTGGCTACGCGCTGTGGGTCGTGTTCCCGATGGTGTGGGTGGCGTATTCTTCGCTGAAGTCGGACCGGGAGATTTTCAAAGACGCGTTTGCGCTGCCGGCAGCGGACGGGCTGCACCCGGAGAACTACGCACGAGCGTGGCACGGGGCCCGGTTTGGGGAGTATTTCCTGAACAGCGCGCTGGTAACGACGGCGTCGGTCGGGCTCATCACGCTGCTGGGCGCGATGGCGGCCTACGCGCTTGCGCGGTTCTCACACCCGCTGGGGCGGGCGGCGTTCTGGCTGTTTTTGGCCGGGCTGATGATCCCGGCGCAACTGGCGGCGATCCCGCTGTTCTTTGAGCTGCGAGCGCTGGGGCTGTTAAACTCGCGCGCGGGGCTGGTGCTCGCCTACACGGCCAACGGCCTGCCGTTTGCGGTGTTTGTGCTCGCGGGATTCTTTCGCTCCATTCCGCGGGCCTTGCACGAGGCGGCGGTGATGGACGGCTGCACGGAGGCGGGCGCGTTCTGGCGCGTGATGCTGCCGCTGGCGCGGCCGGGGCTGGTGACGGTGGCGGTGTTCCAGTTCATCGGCGTGTGGAAGGAGTATTTTTTCGCGTTTATGCTCGTGGGCGGCGACCCAGCAGGCGACACGCGCACGCTCCCGCTCGGCCTGGCCAACCTCGCGATCACCGCGCAATATCGCAGCGACCAAGGAATGCTGTTCGCCGGCATCGTGCTCGTCACGCTGCCCATCCTGGCTGTCTATGTGCTGCTGCAAAGGCACCTCGTCAAAGGTGTGACGGCGGGAGCCGTGAAAGGGTAGGGCAGGGTGACCTGCCAGCGCATTCTTGCTGGCGTCGGCCCCACGCGCGTCCCATGTTGACCTCCCGAGAAATTCCCATGCCCGACCCTTTGCCCACGCCGCGCGCCGCCGGCTTCGATGACCACAAGCTCCTCGGCTGGCTGCGCCGCGCGGTGGACGAGCACGCCATCCTCACCATCACGGACGCGCAGGGTGTGATCGTTTATGCCAACGACATGTTTTGCCACGTGTCGGGTTATGCGCGGGAGGAGCTTCTCGGCCAGACCCACCGGGTGGTGAAATCCGGCCTGCACCCAGCGGAATTCTTTGCCGACATGTGGCGCACGATCAATGCCGGCCGGGTCTGGCACGGCATCCTCTGCAACCGCACGAAAAGCGGCGCCCCCTACTGGGTCGAAAGCACGATTGTGCCGTTGCCGGACGCGGCCGGCCGGCCGCAGTTCCACCTCGCGCTGCGGACCGACGTGACCAAGCTAAAGCGCGCGGAAACGGAGCGCGCCACCGCCGAGTCCGAGGCGCGGCAGGTGCATGAGCAGTTGCGCGTGTTTTACGAGCACGCGCCCATCGGCATCAGCTGGCTGGAGTGGGGGCAGGACGGGGCGGGCGACATCCTGCACCCCAACCGGCGGTTCTGCGAGATCCTCGGCTTCACGGCGGAAGAGGCGCGGGACTTCAACAACGTGCGCCGGGCCACGCACCCCGACGACCTCGCCGAGCAGGACGCGCTCATCGCGTCACTCCAGCGGGGCGAGGGCGACAGTTTCACGATGGAGAAGCGTTACCGGCACGCGCAGGGACACATCGTGTGGTGCCGCATGACCATCGCCGTGCTCCGCGGGCCAGACCGGCGCATCACGCACCAGTTCGCCATGCTGGAGGACATCACCGCCCGCAAGCAGGCCGAGGCCGTGCTGCGTGACACGCTCCGCCGCACCGAGGAGCTGGAGCGCATCGTCAACCGCTCGCCGTCCGTCGCCGTGCTGTGGAAGGCCGCGCCGGGCTGGCCGGTGGAGTTTGTCTCCGCCAGCATCAGGCAGTTCGGCTACGCGCCGGAAGACTTCATCAGTCGGCGCTTCTCGTTTCAGGGCATCACGCATCCCGATGACCGCGGGCGAGTCCGGGCCGAGATGGACGCGCACGCCGCCGCCAGCCATGGCGAATACGCGCAGGAATACCGCCTGGTCCGCGCGGACGGCTCCGTGCGCTGGGTGGACGACCACACCGTCGTGCGCTACGACGCGCAGGGCCAGGTGACCCACCACGAGGCGCTCATCACCGACATCACCGCGCGCAAGGAGGCCGAGGAGCGCGAGCGCGAGCGGCAGGAGCACGACCTCCGGCTCGCAGGCGACGTGCAGCACCACCTGCGGCCGCACGCCTTTCCCGACATCGGCGAGGCCGAGGTGGCCGCGCTCGCGCAGCCTTCGGCGCACATCGGCGGCGATTATTACGATGTGCTCCCGGTGGGTGCGCGGCGCTGGGGCCTGGTCATCGCCGACGTCGCGGGTCACGGCCCCGCCGCCGCGCTGATGATGGCCGCCTGCCGCGCCACCCTGCGCCAGTGTGCTGACGGCGAGACGAGCCCGGCCGCCGTCGTCCGCCGCGTCAACCGCGCCCTGCACGGCGACATGCCCGGCGGAATGTTCATCACGATGTTCTACGGCATCCTCGATTTGGAAACGAACCGCCTGCGCTACGTCCGCGTCGGCCACGAGCCCGCGTTGCTCCTGCGCGCCAGCGGCGGCCCGGCTGAGCTGCTGCGCGCCGGCGGCCTCGCGCTTGGGCTCGACGCCGGACCGGTGTTTGACACCACCTTGGAGGAGGGCGAGACCGAGCTGATGTCCGGCGACCTGCTGGCCCTTTACACCGACGGCATCACCGAGGCCGCCGACGCACAGGGCGCGGAGTTCGGCCGGGACCGGCTAGTGGCGGCGTTGCGCGCACACGGCGACCGTCCGCTCGCGGAAATGCCCGCCGCGCTTGAGAGCGGGCTGGACCAGTTTGCCGCCGCCGGCGCACGGCCCGACGACCGAACGCTGCTGCTCGCCCGACTGCGATAAAAATACCCCAACCATGTTCACCGGACTTGTGGAAACCACCGGCACTGTCGCCGGATTTGCGCGCAACGCGGAGGCGTGGCGGCTCGAGATAGTTGCGCGTGCGCTGGCCGGCCCTGCGACCGCTTCGACAGGCTCAGGGCAGACCAGCTCAGGGCAGGTGGGGGTGGTCTTGGGCGACAGCGTGGCGGTCAACGGCTGCTGCCTCACGGTGGCAGGGCACGCGGGGGAAAGATTGTTTTTTGACGTGTTGGAGGAGACGCGGCGGTTGACGAATTTTTCCGCGCTCGCGCCGGGCGCGACGGTGAATTTGGAACGCGCGCTGGCGGTGGGCGCGCGGCTGGGCGGACATTTTGTGACAGGGCACATTGACGGCACGGGCGCGATCGAGGTGTTCGAAACGCGCGGCAAGGATTTCTATCTGCGTGTGCACGGACCGGCGGGCTGCGGGCGTCTGCTCGTCGTGAAAGGCAGCGTCGCGGTGGACGGCGTGTCGCTCACGGTCGCGGAGGTGACGGGGGACACCTTTGCGGTGTGGCTCATCCCACATACGTTGGCGGCCACGAACCTAGGCGCGCGGCGCGTGGGGGAGCCGGTGAATCTGGAGTTCGACCTGCTGGCGAAACATGTGGAGAAGCTGCTCGCCGCGCGTGCGGGCTGAGCTTTCTCATTACACGATCGTATCTCCTCCTCCCATGCGCGCCGTGCTGAACACCCTGATTGAAGAGCTGCGCCGGCTAAAGGCGGCGGGGGTGCGGACGGTGGCGGTGTCCTCCGAAAGCACCGCAAGTTTGCGCGCGGTGGTGGTGCGCCGAGCCGAGGCAGAGGCCGGAGGCAGGAAACTTCAGTCCGAAAATACAGACCGGACATCGGCGTTGGACGCCTCGTCCAATCCAGTCCGCAGTCCGCAACCCGTTCTCCGCGCTGCGGGAGGCGCGCCTTCCATTCCGCCACCTGCCTCGCGTCTCGCGTCTCCAGCGGCGGCCACCACCGCCGCGCTCCCGCCTCCGCCGGCCGTCGCGTTGCCCGCGGGCGACAAGTCCGCGCGGTGGGCGGCGCTGCGTGAGCTGGTGCTCAACCATCCCGTGTGCCTCGCCAACGTGCGGCCGGGAAAAAAAGTTGTGCTCGGCGTAGGTAGCCTCGACGCGAAAATTATGTTCGTCGGCGAGGCACCGGGTGCAGACGAGGAGGTGCAGGGCGAACCGTTTGTTGGACCGGCAGGGCAGTTGCTTACCAAAATGATCCAGGGCATGGGCCTGAAACGAGAGGAGACCTACATCGGCAACATCATGAACTGGCGTCCGCAAATGCCAGTCGCGTCAGGGATGGAGCAGGTGGGCAACCGTCCGCCAACGACGGAGGAGATGGCGTTTTGTCTGCCGTTTTTGCGTGCGCAAATCGAGGTCGTGCAGCCAGCATTGTTGGTGGCGCTCGGCAAAACCGCGACCGATGGACTGCTCGGGGCGGGAAAATTCAAGACGCTCGGCGAAGCACGCGGCCAGTGGCACGAGTTTGCCGGCCTGCCGGTGATGGTGACCTACCACCCGAGCTATATCCTGCGCGAGCCGACGAACCGAAAGAAACGGCTGATCTGGGAGGATTTGCTCAAAGTCATGGAGCGCTGCGGCCTGCCGATCACCGAGAAGCAGCGGGGTTATTTTCTGGAGCGGTGATATCCCAATCTGGCGCTAGAGGCGGACCCAAACGGCGGTGGGCCGAGCTACAAGGTTTCCGTCCTGACGCCTCATCCAGCGATTTTGAGTAGCTCGGTCTTGACGCGGGCGAAGGCAGCTTCGACCTCGGCGAGAAGCGGGTCGGCACCGGCGCCGACGAGGCCGGACTGTTTGGCGCTATACTCCAGCTCTCGGCCACGGCACGGAGCTCCATCGCGCCGACGTTGCTAGAACTGCCTTTGATGCTGTGCGCGGCACGGGCAAAGCGCCGCGCGCTTTGCCAAGCCAATCCTTGGTGAAGGGCGTTTTATGGAAAAGTCACAAACCGGGCTCGGCGACGCGCCCCGCAAATGGCAGCCGCCCGCAAAGCTCGCCGAGTTCGCGAAGGTAAGGCGCGCTTTCGCGGTGAAGCTTATCTAGCTGCGCGGTGGTGCAGCGCCATTGCCAGTTGCCGTCGGCCTTTCCCGGGGTGTTAAAGCGGGCCTCGCTGCCCAGGCTGAGGAAATCCTGCACCGGGACGATGGCGAGGTGGCTCACACTGGCGTAGGCGGTGCGCACGGCGTCCCAGCCGGCCTCCGCGCCGCTCACCCGCAGGTAGCGGCGGAAATGGTCGCGAGTCTTCTCGTCAGCGGAACGATACCAGCCGAGCGTGGTGTCGTTGTCATGCGTGCCGGGGTAGTGGACGCTGTTGGCGTGGTGGTGGTGCGGGAGATAGAGATTGTCAGCGCCGCCGCCGAAGGCGAACTGCAACACCGTCATGCCGGGCAGTCCGGTGGCGTCGCGCAGCGCGAGCACGCTGGGCAGCAGGTCTCCGAGATCCTCGGCGATCAGGCGCGCGTCGGGCAGCGCGGCACGCACGGCGCGAAAAAACGCGAGGCCGGGACCTGGTTTCCACTCGCCAGTGCGCGCGGTGGATGCGCTGGCGGGAATAGACCAGTAGGTGTCGAAGCCGCGGAAGTGGTCAATCCGCACGATGTCGCACAGGGCGAAGTTGGCGCGGAGCCGGTTGAGCCACCACGCGAAGCCGTCGGCGGCATGCGCGGCCCAGTCGTAGAGCGGGTTGCCCCAGAGCTGGCCGTCGGCGGAGAAATAGTCGGGAGGCACGCCGGCGACCGCGAGGGGCGCCCCAGTTTTTTGGTCGATCTGGAACAGTTCGGGACGCGACCACGCGTCGGCGCTGTCGCGTGCGGCGAAGATCGGCGCGTCGCCGATGAGCGTGACCCCGGCGGCGCGAGCCTTGGCGCGCACCTCCGCCCATTGGCCATAAAACAAATATTGCGCAAAGGCGTAAGCCTCGGCGCGCATGACAACGTCCGCCTCGGCTGCGAGCGGGGAGGACTTAGCCCGGGCGAAGAATCGCACCTCCTCGGGCCACAACCACCACGGGCGGCCGTCGAAACGGTCTTTGAGCGCCATGAACAGCGCGTAGCTCTCTAGCCAGTCAGCGTGTTCGGCGCGGAAGCTGGGAAAATCACCGTAGGGCTGAGCCGCGCGGCGGCCGGCGGTGCGGTAATTTTTGTGCGCCAGAAACAGCGCGGGCCATTTCGCGGCGTATAGCCCGCCGAAATCCACGCGTCCTTGCGGCAGCGTTCGCAGCGCCCCGAGGTCGCAGTCCCGCAGCAGCCGGGCCTCGACCAACGCGCGCAGATCCACGAGGTAGGGATTGCCAGCAAACGCCGAGAAACATTGGTAGGGTGAGTCGCCGAAGCCGGTTGGACCAAGCGGACAGAACTGCCAGTGACCGATCCCGGCGTCTTTGAGCAACGCGAGCCATGCGTCAACCGCGCCGTCCAGCACGCCGATACCTTGGTCGCCGGGGAGGGAGCTCGGATGTAGCAGCACACCCGCGCCGCGCTCGACGAGCCAGTTGAATAACGGGGCCGGCGAATCGGACACGCTTTTATTAGACATAATGTTTATTGTGCGTTATAGATATCCTCGCTGGGCATTTACTCATACCTCAGGCGGCTCGACTGGTAGAGACTCAGATACTGCGGTGCCAGCGCCTCTAACGCAGCGATTCGATCCGTGTCGGCCGGATGCGTGGACAAAAACGGTGGTGGTTTCGGTCCCTTGTTTGCGGCGCTCATCTTGCGCCAAAAGGCCGCCGCCGCGCGAGGGTCATAGCCGGCTCCAGCCGCGAATTGCAGTCCGATGCGATCTGCCTCGCTTTCGTGCGTGCGCGAGAACGGCAGGAGCACGCCGACGGTCGTCCCGAGCCCGTAAGCGAGCAGGATCTGGTTGCGCTTAGCCGGAGTCACCTGCTGCTGCTCCATGCCGACCGCGAGCACCAAGCCGAGGCCGGCCACGGCGATGTTTTGCGACGTGCGTTCCGCGCCGTGACGCGAGGTCACGTGCGCGATCTCATGGCCAACGACAATTGCCAGCTCATCGTCCGACGCGACGAGCTTAAGCAGCCCGGTGTAAACCCCGACCTTGCCGCCGGGCAACGCGAACGCGTTGATCTGCTCGGACTCGAATACGACAAACTCCCATTGCGCGTTGGCAATCTGGTGGCCGGGCGTCCGCATCACGGAATCGGCGATGCGTTTCCCCACGCGCTCCACCTGGGCCCGGTAGGCGGGGTTGGCGGAGATTTTTTCCGACTTTTTGATGTCGGAAAACGCGGCCAACCCCGTGCGCGCTTCCTCGGCGGGCGACACGAGCATGAGCTGCTTGCGCCCCGTCTCGGGCACGACTTGGCAGCCGGAGAATAACAGTGCGGCCGCGAGGCCGGATAGAAGGAGCGAGGGTTTCATGGTGGAAAATCCACTGGCTTTCAGGCTCACGCTCAGGTGGTGCGCAAAGGTATCACGCCGCGTCCTGCCCCTGCTCGTCCTTGCCGGTGCGGCGCAGCGTCGGGCGGCGCGTGCCGGCGACCACAGCGGCGTCAATCACCACCTCCGCCACGTCGTCGCGCTGCGGCAGGTCGAACATCACCTCAAGCATCAGCCCTTCCATAATCGAGCGCAGGGCGCGCGCGCCGGTCTTCAGCTCCACAGCTTTCTGGGCGATGGCGCGGATGGCATCGGGGCTAAACTTGAGGCGCACGCCGTCCATCGCGAAGAGCTTGGCATATTGCTTCACCATCGCGTTTTTCGTTTTCACTAAAATTTTTTCGAGGTCGGCGACCGTGAGCGGGTCGAGCGCCGACACGACGGGCAGCCGCCCGATGAACTCAGGGATCATGCCGAAGCGGATGAGATCCTCCGGCTCTAGCGCCTTCATCATCGCCTCGGCGACGGGCGCGGTGTCCTCACGCTGTGCCGCGATGGCCGCGAAGCCCGCGCTGCGCCGCCCCAGCCGCCGCTGCACGATGCTGTCGAGGCCGACAAACGCGCCGCCGCAGATGAAGAGGATATTGGCCGTGTTGACCTGCACATATTCCTGGTTCGGGTGCTTACGGCCGCCCTGCGGGGGAACGTTGCACGTCGTGCCCTCCAAAATTTTCAGCAGCGCCTGCTGCACGCCCTCGCCCGACACGTCACGCGTGATGGAGACGTTCTCCGTCTTCCGGCCGATTTTGTCTATCTCGTCAATGTAGATGATGCCGCACTCGGCCTTTTTGACGTCGTGGTTGGCGGACTGGAGCAGGCGCAGGACGACGTTCTCCACGTCCTCGCCAACATAGCCGGCCTCGGTCAGCGTGGTGGCGTCAGAAATGGCGAACGGCACATCGAGGATCTTGGCCAGCGTGCGCGCGAGGAGGGTCTTGCCCGAGCCGGTCGGGCCGACGAGCAAGATGTTGCTTTTCTCGACCTCGACGTCGTTGAACTCTGGCGCGAGCGCGCCGCCCTCCCCCGCCGTGGCCTGCCCGCTGGCGAAGCGCAGGCGCTTGTAATGGTTGTAGACGGCGACCGAGAGCACCTTCTTTGCGTGATCCTGCCCGATGACGAAATCGTCGAGCGCCCGCTTGATCTCCGATGGCTTCGCCAGGCGAAACGCGGGCTTCGCCTCGGCGGCGACCAGCGGACGGCTCTCGCGATCAATGATGCCCTTGCACACGTTCACGCACGAGTCGCAGATGTAAACGCCGGGGCCGGCGATGATCTTTTTCACCTCGGCCTGCGACTTGCCGCAGAACGAGCAGAGGGTCATGCGTGTGGACTTGGCCATGGCTGGAACATCGGCTCAAACGGTGCGGAAGTCGAGGGGTGATTTTTCTGAGGTGGAGCGGCTCGACCCAAGATGCTCTCAGCGAGTTGAGGTCAACGCGCTCCACCCTCAGGCCTTCAACTCCACCACCAACTGGACCTCGACCGTTGAGTCCTTCGGCAGTCCGGCGACGGCGACGGCGGCGCGGGCGTGCTTGCCGGCTTCGCCGAAGACCTCGACCAGCAGATCGCTCGCGCCGTTGATCACCGCCGGGCTGTCGGCAAACCCGGCGACGGCGTTGACGAAGCCGTTGACCATCACGACGCGCGCCACGCAGTCGAGCGAGCCGGTGGCGGCGCGGATGTTGGCGAGCGTGTTGAGCGCGCACACACGTGCCGCTTCGTAGCCCGTCTTGATCGTCTGTTCGCGGCCGACGGCGCCAGTGTGCGTCATCGCGCCATCGCGCGCGCAGATGGTGCCCGCGCAAAACAGCAGGCTTCCCGTGCGCACAGTGGCGACGTAATTGCCGGCGGCAGCGGGCGCGGCGGGCAAAGTTAGACCGAGGGCGGCGAGTTTGGCTTCGGGAGTCATCGCGGACTTCATGCGCGCCCGCGCCGGGCAGGCCAAGGGAAATTTTGCGGGCGCGAAGCCTCTCGCCTATCCCGCTTCTCCCGAAGCGGGCTACCAGATGCAGGACTCATGGTAGCCCGGCTCGGGAGAGCCGGGACTCCCGCTCACGCCCAGCCAAACAGCCGCCGCGCGTTTTCGGAAAACACCGCCGCCCGTGTCGCCGGATCCGCCACCCCACGCTCCGCCTCCTCGACGAACGGCCTCAGTCCCGCGCCGGGCTGTGTGCGCGGGTAAAGGTCGAGCGGATAGTCTGAGCCAAACAGCACGCGCTCCGCCGGAACGTCGCGCCCCACCCGCGCCCACACGTCCGCGCCGTAAAGCAGCGGCGAGGCGGCGGTGTCGAGAAAGACGTTGGGTAAGTCCGCCAGCGGCAGCCCGCCGCCCCAATGCGCTAGAATGAACGTCACGCCCGGATGCACCCGCGCCAGCCGCGCAAAATCCTCCAGCGGCGTCTCCACCCGCCCCGGAAACGGCCGCGACGCCGGATCGGTGACGTGCAGGTTGACCGGCAGCCCTAGCTCGCCCGCCAGCTTCAGCAGCTCGTGCAGCGCGGGCGCGTCCGCCGCGACGTGTTGCGAGTGCGGCGACAGCTCGCCGAGGCCGATGAGTCCGTCGTCGCGCGCCCGGCGGAGCTCCGCTTGCGCGCCCGCCGCGCCCGGCAGCACCGTCGCAAACGCCGCCAGCCGGTCGGGATGCGCCCGAATGCACGCCGCGTAAAACCGGTTCTGCTCCGCGCATGTCGCCGCGTTTTCCCAATACCAGCCCAGCAGCACCGCGCGCGCGACACCCGCCGCGTCCAGCTCATGCAACAGCCCGTCAACCGACGGAAAAGTCTGCACCATGCGCCCGTCTTTCCGCCGTCGCGTGCAAAGCGTCGCCCAATGCCCCTCCCTCCGCGCCGTCGCCCAGCCGACCGGATCGGCGTTGGCCTCCGGCGGGTAGAGATGGACGTGGGCGTCAATAATGCTCATGTCGTCTAATCTGCGGATCACGCCCGTGCGGGCAATCCGCGAAACGCGAGCCGCTCGGCTCGTTTCAGCCTTTCAGCCCTTCATCCTTTCCGCCTTTCTTCCCGCCATGCTCCAGTCGCTCCGCATCAAAAACCTCGCGCTGCTCGACGAAGTCGCCCTCGACTTCGAGTCGGGCTTCACCGCCGTCACCGGCGAGACGGGCGCGGGCAAGAGCATCCTCCTCGGCGCGCTGTCGCTGCTCGCGGGCGGGCGCGCGGACAAGACCGTCATCCGCCAGGGCGCGGCGGCGTGCGAGGTCGAGGCGGCGCTGTTTTTCGAGGACTCCCGGAAAACCGACGCCCTGCTGGCCGAGCTGGATTTGCCGTCGTGTGAGGACGGCGTGCTGCTGCTCAAGCGCAGCCTGCCGCGCGACAAGCCGCCGAAGATGACCGTCAACGGCGGCCTCGCCACGCTCGGCGCCCTCGCTCGGCTGGGCGAGCACTGGATTGACTTCCACGGACCGGGCGAACCGCGCCGCCTACTCAAGGAGAGCCACCAGCTCGAATTGCTCGACCTCTTCGGACGCCACGACGCCGCGCTTACCGCTTACCGGGAAAAATACCATGCTTGGCGCGCGCGGCTCGCCGAGCGGGAGAAACTCGCGCATGAGACCAAGCTCTCGCCGGACCAACTCGCGTTTCTCCAGCAGCAGCTCGCCCAGCTTGATACGCTGGAGCTGACCGAGGAGGCGATCGCCGCACTGGAGCGAGATTTCACGCGCCAGAGTCGCGTGCAGGAAATCACCGCGTTGGCGCAAACGCTGGAGGATGGCCTGACGGGCGAAGACGGCGTGCAGACGCGGCTCGCGTTGCGCGTGCGCGAGGCGCGCCAACTCGAGGCGCTCGACCCTGCCAGCCGCCCGCTGGCCGAGCGGCTCGCCGCCGCCGCCATTGAACTCAACGACCTCGCCGCCGAGTTCGGCGGACTCGCGCAGTCGCTCACACACGACCCGGAGCACGCCGCCGCGCTACAGCAGAAAATGGACGCGTGGCACGACGCCAAACGCCGCCACGGCGGCGATGTGAACGCGGTCGCCGCCGCCCGCGACGAGCTGCGCCGCCGACTGGAGGCGCAGGGCGACATCGAAGGCGCGCTCGCGCGGCTCGACAAACAGGTGGCCGACGCCGAGCGCGCCGCGCGCAAGGACGCCGCCGCGCTCCGCGCCGCGCGCGAGAAGGCCGCGAAAGAGCTGGCCAAGGCCGCCGCCAAGGGCATCGCGCAGCTCGGCTTTAAGCGCGCGGACTTCGCCGTGCGCGTCGTGCCGCTGCCGGAGCTCGGGCCGGCGGGCGACTGCGGCGCTGAGTTTTTGTTCTCGCCCAACGTCGGCGAGCCGCCGCTGCCACTCAACCGCGTGGCGTCGAGCGGCGAGCTCGCGCGCGTGATGCTCGCGCTCAAAACCGTGCTGGCCGACCTCGACGGCGTGCCGGTGCTGGTGTTCGACGAGGTGGACGCCAATGTGGGCGGCGAGATCGGCCGGATCGTCGGCGAGAAAATGGCCGCCATCGCGCGCGGCCGACAGGTTTTTTGCATAACCCACCTCCCGCAGGTCGCCGCGCAGGGCGACACGCATTTCGTGGTCACGAAGGACCAGTCCGGCGACCGCGCCGCCGTGGGCATCGCGCCACTCCACACCAGCCGCAAGGCCCGCGTCGCCGAGCTCGCCCGGATGCTCGGCGACAGCAAGGCGAAGAGCGCGCTGGCCCACGCGGAGGAATTGTTGGGAGCGTGAGTTGTTTCAGCTCGCGGCATCGCCGTCCTCCACCGGCGACGCTGTAACCCAACCGCTCGACGGGGCGTAAAAAGCGGTTGCAACGCGCGCGGCGGTTGGCAGCGTCGCCCGGCGTATGCCCTCCCCCACCCCGCCCGATTCCCAAAAGCCCAACGACCCGATCCACAGCGAGGCGTTTCTGCACACGCTGATGCGTCGGCAGCTCGGCCTGTCTGTCTCGTGTGCGCTCACGTTCATCGTCGCGCTCGTCGCGCTGCCGCTGCTGAACTACTACGCGCCGGAGCTGATGGCGAAGCGCGTGGCGGGTTTCACGCTGACGTGGCTCGTGCTCGGCGTGCTGTTTTTCCCATTTGTCTGGGCTATCTCTTTCCTCTTCATCCGCCGCTCCATCGCGCTGGAGGAGGACGAGGTGAAATCCGTGCAGCCAGGCACCAACCCCAAACAACGCTGAACCGCCCATGAGCACGCTCCTGTTTCTCGCCGCCGAGGCCACCACCGCCGCCGCGCCCGCAGCCAAGACCGCCGGCGTGGATCCGTGGATCCTCGGCTTCTCACTCATCACCGTGGCGGTGACGATCTGGATGGGCTTCCGCTCCGCGCGAACCTCCAAGACCGCGAGCGATTTCTTCGTGGCCGGCCGCTCGGTGTCGGTCGGGTGGAACGCCTCGGCCATCTCGGGCGAATACCTCTCCGCCGCTTCGTTCATGGGCATCGCCGGCATGGTGATGGCCAACGGCTACGATGTGCTCTGGTATCCGGTTTGCTATGCCTGCGGCTACCTGTTCCTGCTGCTGTTCATCGCCGGGCCGCTGCGGCGTTTCGGGGCCTACACGATCCCGGATTTCGCCGAGGGGCGCTATGACTCGCCGCTGTTCCGCAAAATCGCGGTGTGCTTCGTGCTCTTTATCGGCTTTGTTTACACCCTGCCGCAGATGAAGGGCGCGGGCACGACGCTGGCCTATATTTTTCCAGGCATGCCCTATTGGGGCGGCGTGGTGCTGGTCGGCGCGGTGATCACACTCAACGTCGCGCTCGGTGGCATGAAGGGTATCACGCTGGTGCAGGCGTTCCAATATTGGATCAAGATGTTCGCGATCAGCCTGCCGGTGTTCGTGCTAATGTCCGTTTACGGGTTTTACGGCACGCAGCTCAAGGTGAACGAGGGTCGCATCCCGCCGTCAACCGTCGCGCCAGCCGCACCGGCGGCATCTGTTCCCGCCGCGTCCGTGCCGGCCAGCCCAACCGCCTCACAACCGGCTGCGGAACTGCCGCGCCCGCTGGTGGCGAAGGCTCCGCCCGACGCCACTTGGATCGCACCTTTCGGCCCGCTCACAACCAAAGCGGTCAAGGCCGCTGCCGCCGCGCTGCCGGCGGCGGAACAGAAGCAATTCCTTGCTGAGCACCAGAAGCCCTACTCGCTCCTCTACACCTACTCGCTGATCATCGCGCTCGTGTGCGGCACGGCCGGCCTGCCGCACATCCTGGTTCGTTTTTATACCAATCCCGATGGCGCGGCCGCGAAGCGGACAACCATGTGGGTCATGATTCTCATCGGGGTGTTCTATGTTTTCCCGCCGGTCTTTGGCGTGCTCGGGCGCAACCTCATGCCCGACCTATACACCGGCGTGGGCGCCAAGGGCACGGACAAGGTTGTGCTCGAGTTGCCGACGGTGCTCGGTGGCGGCAAAAGCGTGCTCGGCTCCATCCTGAGCGGTATCACCTGCGCGGGGGCGTTTGCGGCGTTCATGAGCACGTTCAGCGGGCTGCTGGTCTCAATGACGGGCGCGTTTGCCCATGACGTTTACGGGCGGATTTTGAAACCGGCGGCCACGCAGGAGGAGCGGTTGCGGATGTTCAAGGTCGGCGCTGTCGCCATCGGAGCGATCGCCATCCTGCTCGGCTCGCAGGTCGAGCAGCTCCAGATCAACTTCATGGTCAACCAGGCGTTCGCCATCGCGGCGTCGAGTTATTTCCCGCTGCTGTTCATGAGCGTCTGGTGGCGCGGCATGACGATGAAGGGAGCGGCGGCCGGAATGATCGGAGGCGGCGTGTGCGCGCTGGTCTGCACCGGCACGATCATCCTTGGCGACATCGGCAAGCTCAACCTGGCCGATTTTTGGGCCCATCATCCGCTGGCCCGCATTCTCATCGAACAGCCCGCGATCTGGACGATGCCGCTGGCGATTTTCCTGATGATCGTAGTGTCGAAGGCCACGGCCAAGGACATCCCGAGTGACATCCGCATGAAGATGCTCGTGCTCCATGCCCCCGAACAGCTCGGCCTGAAGCAGGAATACATCCAGGAGCACCAGGCCGGCCTGGGCCACTGAGCGCGCGCTGCCGGCTCGTTTGCGTCCGATGGCCCGGTTTGCATGATCAGGCGGGGCCAAATCGGAGCCGCTTGAGATCCGGCCCACCACCTTTTCCACAGAATCCGCTTGCCAGCGGGTGGCCAGCCATGCTTGCTCCGGCGCGACCCCCCGCCCCCAATGCACGCCAGCACGCCAGCACGCCAGCACGCCCAGTGCGGCGCATAAAGATTCTGGCGTTTGCAATTTCATTCTAGGGCGGCCTCGCGCTAGCACCTTAACATCGAGTCGCTCCGGCTTCCGGATTTTCTTGCCGCTGCTGGTAATTGCCGTGTTGCCGGCACTGCGGGCGACGACCACGCCTCCGGCCGGGGTGTTGCCGTCGGGCCCGCCGGCGTGGTGGGCGGCGCGGGGGATCGCAGACATTTTGGCGGGGAGCGCGACGGCGTCCGTGACCGAGGCGCAGCTCTACCAAGTGGCGCTGGCGGCGCAGGCGGAGTTGGAGGCGAAGCTGCCGAACGGGGCAGGGGCAAATATCACGGCGGAGGTGGCCGGTTGGCTGAACGCGCCGGTGCCGGGGCTGCACGCGGAATATTTCCCGAACCTCACGCTCACCGGGACGCCGGCGCTGGCGCAGCAGGAGTCGCCGGACCACGACTGGGGCTGGAATCAGGCGCCCGGCATCGCCGGTTTGCAGGCGGGGCAGTTCTCAGTGCGGTGGAGCGGCCAGCTCGAGGTGTCGGCCAATGGCAACTACCTGTTCGAGGCCGATGGGGCCGGCGGGGTGCGGCTGTGGGTCAACGGGGCGCTGGCGGTTGACGCGTGGGACATTGATCCCGACCACCCCAACGATGTGAACGGCGGACGGGTGTCGGTGCTGCTGGCGGCGGGGGTGCCGGCGGACATCCGTCTGGAGTATCGCGCGGCCCCGCAACTCGCGCAGGTGCACCTGCGCTGGTCGCAGCAGCCGACGACGTTCCGCAGTCCCGGGGTGGTGCTGCACGCAGAATATTTCGACAGCCCGGACTTCACCGGCGAGCCGGTGGTGGAGCGCGACGAGGTGGCGGACTTCCGCTGGGGCGCGCAGGCGCCCGACCCGGCGCTGATGCCGGGTCAGTTCTCGGCGCGATGGACGGGCACGTTTGTCGTGCGGCCCGACCAGCTCGGGCCGGGCTCTTACCCGGAGACGGGGCCGGTGTGGGTGGACTTCAACGCGCTCAACCAACTGGCCGCGCTGTCCGACGGGCAGGTGCAAATCTGGATTGACGGCGAGCTCATGCTCGATGCCGCGCATCCCGGCTTCAACGCGGCGGGCAGCCCGGATTGGGCCGGGGTGTTCGGCACGCCCGTGCCGTTCAACAACGGCTATCCGCACACCATCGAAATTGATTACGTCGCCAGCGGCGGGGCCAACACGTTCCTGCATTGGGGGCCGGTGCCTGTGGACTACTTCTTGGCCGGACTCCAGCATGAGGCCGTCAGCGACTACGCCAAGGCGGTCACCAGCTACCAAAAGGCGCTGACCAGCCACGCCGCTCACGTCCCGGCGCGGGCGATCGCGCCGCGTTTGGCGGCGATCAAAAGCGCGCGGCCCGATGAGTTCGCCGCCGGAACCGCGCGCGCCGCCGCGCCGGAACTTAACGCCACGGTTGAGGAGTTGCTGCGGGTCTATGAGATCGCCGCCCTTCAACCTCAGTCCGATGCCTACGCCGTCCGTGCAGGCATGCCTCCGGGCGCCGGAGTTTATCCTGGGGCGGGAAGAGGCTCTATTTCGCCGCGTGGACTAAATGGCCGGGTGCTCTCATATGGTGGTGGCGGGGCGCGCGGGCGAGGTGGCGCGCGCGGCCCCGTCGTTTCAGAGCGTAATCTGCCGCCCGAGGAGTTGGCGTTTCTAGGGCGGATTTTCGCAGGCCGGCAAATTTCAGCAGGACCGGGCTTCTCATCGGGGGGCGGGCCTCTTCCCGCATTTCCCTCCACCTCGCTGGTGTCGCCGCCCGGCGCTGCTGCGGTCGAGGAAACTTTGGGTTCGGCCGCGAACGGCACCGCTTCTGTCCCTCCAGCCGCCGCCGCCCTCATCCAGCGCAATCTCCGCCAGCTTCTTGGCGCCGCCCGGCGGCATTTTGTGGCCTACACCGGAGCCAACGAGGTCACGGGCGCGCAACTCATGGCCGACCCCGCCAACGCGCACCTGCGCGAACTCGCCGTCCTCGCCGGCGAGGACTACGCCAAGCTCGTCATCCGCCGCGCCACCACGGCCATCAGCATCGCCACCGCTTCCGGCGGAACAGTCACGCTCAGCCCGTAGACACCCACCCCAGCCCGGCTGGCTCCGGCACAATCTTCCTTAAGCGGCGATCCAAGCTGAAAGCAGCCGCTCACCTGTCAGTCGGAGTGCGCGCCGCCTCCCCTCACGGCTCCAGTTTGATCTGGTAGCGTTGGAGCGAGGTGGTCTCAAGGCGGGCAAGCTCGGCGAGAGCCTGGCGCAGGGAGACGCGGAGCTGCAACTCGGAGATTTTGGCGCTGTTGAGGTCGGCCTCGGCGTCGCGCAGCAAACGGACGGTGGACAGGCCGGCGTCGTAGCGGGCCTTCTCGCGATCGTAGGTCTGCTGGCTGAGATCGCGGGTGGAGGTGGCGACGGCGAGGCTTTCCTTACCGGTCTCAACCGCGCGGACGGCAGTGCGCACTTGGGCGAGGAGATTCTGGTCTAGCTGCTCGAAACGCGTCTGCGCGCTGTCGAGGCTGGTCACGGCCTGCCGATAGCGGGCGTTCTCGGCCTTGAGCCCCCAAGGCAGCGTGAGATTGAGGCCAAGCGACCAGCTCTCGCCTCGGGCGGTGAAAAGCTGGGTGGCGGCCTCGGGATATGAGCGCTCACGGCTGGCGAGATTGAGGCCGCCGGCGAGGTCGAGGGAGGGCCGGCGGGAGTTGTCGGCCGTGAGCACGTCGAGGCGGAGCTGGCTGAGATTGATCTGCGCGGAGAGGAGATCGGGCTGGCCGGCGCGGGCGAGGCCGTAGGAGCGAGGCACGGAGACGTCGGGCACGCTCTCGTCGCCAAGGGCGACGGGGCCGACGGGCGTGTCGAACGCAAAGCGGCCGATGAGTTTCAGCAGCGCGTCCTCACGATCACGGACACTCTGCACGGCGGTGACGACGGCGAGGCGGGCGTTGCCGACCGCGACGCTGGACTGGAGGACATCAAGCTCCGTGCGGTCGCCGGCCTGAAGGCGGGTGCGATTCTCGTCGAGCAGACGCTGCGCGACATCGAGCGAGAACTGGCGGACGCCGAGCTGCTCGCGCGCGAACACGAGGTTGTAATAGGCGAACTCGACGTCGTGGACGACGGTGAGCACTGAGGACTTGAAGCCAAGGTCCGCGGCCTTGACACCGAGGCGCGCGCGGTC
>CAIPZZ010000257.1 GCA_903869665.1 uncultured Opitutia bacterium
CGCCACGCCCGCCGGGCGCGCCGCCGCGCCCGCCACCGCCACGCCCACCGCTGAGCGGCACGCCTTCGACGGCGAGCTCAAGCGCCGTGCCGGTGTGTTCGGACAGGAGCATGTAGGCGCCCGCCTTCGCATTTTCGCCCGCCACCGGCCAGCCGTCTTTCCACAGCAGCGGACGGCTCGCGAGCACGCTGATGCCGCCACGATCGAGATCGGCCTCGTAGTGCATCGTGAAAACCTCGACGCCGTCGCCAAGAACGGTGCGCCCGAAGTGGCCGGGGCCGACCAGCCGGCTCTCGGAGCCAAGGAAAAGCTTGCCGCCACCCTTGATCATATCAACCCCGTCATGGTCGAGGTAGGGCCCGGTGACGCTGCGCGAGCGGCCGACGCGGAGGTTGTAGTTGGAGTTGGCGCCTTGGCAGCAGGAGCCGTGCGTCGCGATGAGGTAATACCAGCCGTTCTCGAAAATCAGGATCGGCGCCTCGCAATTGATCGCGACGTCCACGGGTTTCGCATTCGGCAGACTCTTGCCGGTCTTGGCATCGAGTTCGAGGATGCGCAGGTATCCAAAGTAGGAACCATAGACCATCCAGAGTTTACCGGTTTTCGGATCCAGCATCACGCCCGGATCAATGCCGTTGCAGTCTTCAATGCCGTCGGTGGACGCGACCTGCCCGCCGGTCTCCCACTTGTAGTCGGGCGATTGGGGATCGAGCGACTTGGTGGAGATCATCGTGATCTGCGCGTGGGGCTGCCCGCCGTTATTGTGCGGCGTGTAGAGATAGTAACGATCACCGAGCTTGATGATGTCGGGCGCGAGGCCGGTGTCCGGCGGCCGGGTGCCGGCGCGCCAAGTCCAGCCGTCATCCGAAACCAGCGCGGCGCCGCCAGTCCCAAAGGTGTAGAACTTGCCGCCGTCCACCGCGAGGGTGGACGGATCGTGAATGCCGACCTGGCCATCGAGGGCAAACGACGAGGCGGCGAGCAAGAACGCTGCGGTCGCAGCGGGGAGGAGATGCTTGGTTTTCATGGGAAAAGAAAGGTGACCAAGCTTGGGCTGCGGGGCCGGGCGGCGCAACTGGGTTTCGGCTGCATATTTTGTCCCGAATTGGGCAAAATTTGCGCAGCAACCGGGGTGCGGGGATCCCCGGCCATTTTCAGTCGAGGCTCAGATCCACGTTCCAGCGCGCCTTGAGCGCCTTCAGCTCGTCGAGCGTGAGGTGCGTGACCGCGCCGTGCTTGGGGGCGTTGAAGTTCGTGCCCTTCACCTCGCCGGCATTGAAGAGACCGAGGTTCCGGTAGGTGACGAAGTCCGTCGTCTCGGCGAAGCCCATGTTACCGGAGCCGTAAGCGTCATACATGAGCACGTAGGTGCCGGCGGTGCCGAGGCGCTTGAAGAGGTTGGGCGCCTCGCTGGAGCGCGTCTCGGGGTCCACGCGTTTTTGCACGATGGGATAGCCCGAGTTGATTTTGTCGGAGACGGAGTGCTCGATGCCGGGCGTGCCGCTTTCCTTGGACGAGTAGAACAGGTGGAACTTGTCGCCGACCTTGGTGATGTCGCCGTCAATCACATGGTGCGCGTTGCGCACGTCGTCGGAGAGGGGGCCGTCGGGATAGGGAAACCAGAAATAGCGGACGGGCTTGGTCTCCATCTTGGTGAACGCGTCGTCGGTGTAGGCGTAGTAGAGGTCGTCCACGCCGCGGCCGATCTTCATCGTGAAATAGATCATCATCTTGCCCTTCACCTCGTCGAAGATGGTCTGCGGCGCCCAGCAGCAGCCAATCTCGGCGAGTTCGGGAAATGCCTTGTCGAGGCGGAAGCTGGTGTGCGTCCAGTGGACGAGATCGTAAGACTTCATCAGCACGAGGGCGCGGTTGTTGCCCCAGCCGTATTGCGCCTCGGGCCGCTCCCACTGGGTCGTGCGGGAGCCCGCGCGCTGGCCATTGGTGTGGAGATCAGTCATGGAGAGGTAAAACGCGCCGTCGGGCCCGCGCGCGATGTGCGGGTCGCGCACGCCCTTCTGCTCGGCGAGATCGGAACCGTTGAAGACCGGCTGGCCGCCGTTGATGTCGGCGAAGGTTTTCCCGTCGCGGCTGATGGCGAGGTAGGCCGAGTGCGTCTGATCCTTGAAATAAACCATGAGGTAGCCGCCCAGGTCCTTCTCGGCGGGCGCGTGGGCGTCCTTCGGCTTCTCGATCGCGGCCACCAGCTCCATGCGTGGGATCGGGGCGGCGGTTTGGGACGCGACGGACGCAGCCGGCGGCGGCGCGGCGGGCGCCGGGGCGGCGGCGCGCGCCGGCCCCGCGAGAGCGACGAGAGTGGCGAACAGGCAGGGGAGACGGAGGTTTTTCATGGGAAGTTTTCGGAGCGGGAGGACGAAGACGATGGCACGGCTCACGCGCCCTGAATTTTCCAATACATGTTGTAGTGCTGGTGAGCCGTCTGGTGATAGGGAATGAGGGTCACGTCACCGGGGCGGCCGATGCCGTCGGTCTTGAAGGTCAACGGCGGGCCGGCCGGTTTGATTTTTGCCGGGATGTCGGCGAGCGGGCCAGCGAGCATCGGGATTTCCAGCGGAAGGTTGTAATTGCTGACCACGGTTTCACCGACCCAGACGACCTCGCCAGGCTGGAATCTCAATTGGTGGCCGATTCCGTCAATGATCACGAACCGGCTATCGCTGCCGATCTCGCGCTCATTAATTTGCAGGTCCTCGCCTGGCTTCACCGCGTGGCCGAGCGCACCCACAAGCACCACCGGGCCATACATGACCGCCGCCGTGTCTGTCGTGCCCGGCAGCAGCTCCAGGTGCAACGACATCGGCAGGTCCACTTCGACGATGTCTCCACCTTTCCACGCGCGCTTGAGCGCGACAAACGAGCCCGGGGTGTTCGACGTTTGGACCGCAGCCCCGTTAATTCGGATACTGGCCGTCGTCGCCCAGCCGGGATGACGAATTCGCAGCGTGAACTCGCGGCCGGGCGCGGCGGTGAATTCGAAGCGGATTTTGCCGGCCTCCGGAAACGAGGTCGTCTGCTTCAGCGCGACGCCTTGTTCTTTCCAGTCGAGCGTCGAGGCGATGAAGAGGTTCACCGTGAGCGAATCGGCCTGCGGCCCGCCGGGCGCGCCTCGGAAATAAATCGAGTCGCCGTATTTCGCATGGTTCTCGATGCCCGTGCCGGTGCAGCACCAGAACGAGTCGAAAGGGGTGCAGAAGATCTTCAGGTAGCCCGGACGCGTGGACTGGAAATACGTCATCATGCCCGTGTCCGGGTCCTGAGAACCGAGGATGGTGTTGATGAGTGTCCGCTCGTAGTAGTCGCCATACGCGGCCGTCGGATCGCGCAAGGACAGCAGCCGCGTGAGGCGGAGCATGTTGTGGCTGCAGCAGGTCTCCATCGTCTTGGCCGACGAGAGTTTTTGCGCGAACTGATTGACCGGGAAGAAATGCTCACCGTCACCGTTGCCGCCGGTGGCGAAAGCGCGCGTGCCGGTGACCGTCTGCCAGAAAAACTCCGCCGCCGCGCTATACTGCGGCTTGCCGGTGAGCTGATGCAGCCGCTCGAAGCCGATGATTTTCGGGATCTGCGTGTTGGAGTGCAGGCCGTTCAGCGTGTCGCGGCCCTCGGAGAGCGGCACGAGCACCGTCTGATGGCAGAACCGCTCGGCGAGGGCGAGATGGCGCGCGTCCTTCGTGAGCTCATAAACATCGGCGAGCACCTCGTTCATGCCGCCGTGCTCGGTGCCGAGCATGCGCTGGAACTGGTCGTCGGTCATGCCGGCGGTTTTCTCGACCGCCCAGTCGGCAAACCGCACGAGCACGTCGCGCGCGCTCGCGCTGCCCGTGAACAGGTGCGCGTCGCGCAGGCCGGCAAAAATTTTGTGCAACGTATACCACGGCACGCCGATCGCGCGCCGGCCAGCAACCATGCTGTCAATCGGCGCGGTGTTGTCGGGAAAGGCGTTGATGAGGCCGGTCTTCGCGGCGTCCTGACACTCCTTCAGCTCGGCGACGATGTAGTCCACGCGCTTTTTCATCTCCTCGTGCCCGGTCGAGGCGAACATCATCGCAGCCGCAGAGAGATAGTGGCCCAGCGTGTGACCGTGACAGCGAATGCCCGCCCAGGTCTGGGCGGATTCCCAACCACCGTAGATCGGTGCCTTCGGCTCGAGGCCGGCATTGACGCGGAAGTTGTGCAGCATCCGGTCGGGCTCGAGTTTCAACAGATAGGCTTCGTCGCGCTTTTGTGCCTCGAGAAACGGGCCGTCGAGCAGGCGCACATTTGCCAAGGCAAAGGGCTCCAGCGGTGGCGAAACCGGCCGCGCCGCGCCGTCGGAGGTTGCAACCGCCGCGCACACGCGCCGCGGAAGGAGCGATCCGGCGAGGGCGAGCGAGGCGCCGGTGCCCAAGAGTTGGAGCGCCTGGCGGCGCGAGAGCGGCAGTCCGGAGCAGCACGAAGGGATGGTGTTCATGATTGGAGAAGGGTTCAATAATAGAGCTCCACTTCTGCGAGGGTGGGCGCGACGCGGTAGCGGTCGAAGCGGATGCGCAGGTGCTGCGCGCTGCTGTCGGGCACAGCGATGATGCGCTTGTAGCCGATGGTGGTGCCCTCGCCCAATTTCGCCCACGTGCCGTCAGCCTGCTCCGCCTCGATAGTGAAAGCCTCCACCCGCTGGCCGCGCTGGATTTGCTCCTGGAGGACAATGCGGCGGTAGGTCACGAGTCGGGGCAGCGTGATGTCCAGCGTGACGGGGCCGTCGGCGCTACTCTTGGTGGCCGCTTCCCAATAGGTCTCGTATTTGCCGTCGAGCGCACCCTCCGGCGCATGGCCCGGTAAGGAGCTGGTGGCGGTCACGGTGACCCCGGTAGCGAGGTTGGTGCCGTAGCGCGTCTGGCGGAGCTCGCCAAAGCTTTTGAGCGCGGCCACATCGGCGTCGCTGAACAGGCCGCGCGGGTCGGGCGGGACGTTAACGAGGAACGACGCGTTGCGCCCGATGCTGCGCTCATAGAGGTCCATCAGTTGCTCGCCGGTTTTCGGTTTCTGATCCTCGTGGAAGAACCAGCCTCGGCGGATCGAGACGTTGGCCTCGGCGGGATACCAATGCAGCGCGGCGGCATCGGCCACCAGGGCGCGGTCGCCGAGCATTTTCCCCGTCATATCAGGCCAGGTGTATTCCGCCTCGGGGCGGTTGAGGCCGATGACGCTCCACTCGGTCTCGCGGGCGATGCCGTTCTCATTGCCGACCCAGCGCACGTCGGGCCCCTTCACGGTGATCACGGCCTGGGGCTGGAGCTGGCGGATCAGGCCATACCAGGCGGGGTAGGCGTATTGCTGCCCGCCCTTGCTCTTCGGCGTGGCCCCGTCGAACCAGAGCGCGTCAATGGGGCCGTATTCGGTCATCAGCTCGTAAAGCTGGTTGAGAAAATAGCGGTTGTAGTCGTCCACCTTGCATGGGTAAGGCGCCCCGCCACTGGCCACTAGCCGCGCCTTGGTCGGATCGGTTTTGAAAGACGTGGGATCGGTCGGGATGACCGTGTCCACCGGCACGCTGCCGTCGCCGTAGTAACCGGCCGGGCTCTCGATCTGAAAAAGATCGGCGGGCGAGAGGTAAATCCCCACGGCCAGACCCTCGGCGCGCACCGCGTCCACAAACTCGCGGACCACGTCACCCTTGCCCTCCTTCCACGGGCTACCCTTGACCGACTGCGCGGTGTAGCGCGACGGCCAGAGGCAGAACCCGTCGTGATGTTTCACCGTGAGGATGGCCATGGTCATCCCGGCGGACTTCAGGGCCCGGGCCCACTGGCGGGCGTCGAGGGCGGTGGGATTGAAGACGGCGGGATCCTCCTTGCCCGTGCCCCACTCGCGGCCGGAGAAGGTGTTAGGCCCGAAATGGACGAAGGCATAGACATCAAACACGCGCTGCCAGCGGTATTGGCGTTCGCTCGGCACGACGGCAGCCAGCCGCCGCTCGAGGGCCTCGTCGGCGCCGGGCGGGCGCGGTGCCTCCGCGCCGGGCGCGGCGGACGACAGGAAGGAGCAGAGCAACGCCAATGGCAGCAACGCGGGTTTGAACATGGGAATTGATGGCACCGTGAGGCGACCGCCCGTGAAATCGCTTGCGCTAGCCAAAGGGCGTCCGTGCCCGGGCCGTGCAGCCGGCTCAGTTGGATTTCACCGCACGGAGCAGGCCGAGCTTGTAAGGCAGCGCGCCGTAATCGCCTTTGTTCTCCGCGTCGCCAATGCCCTGATAGAGGAACATGAGGTTGTTCGGATCGAGCACCATGCGCTCGTCGTTGGTCTCGCGGACCAGCTCGCCGTGGCTCACCTGGCCAGACCACGGCTCGACACCGGGCTCGAAGGAAATGTTGGCCTTGCCGGCAAACGGACGGTCAACGCTCTCCATCCCCTCGACCGGATACCACTCGCCGTCGAGCTTGTCGGCCACATAGGCGCGGTAGTAGCGCCCGGCGCCCAAGGCTTCCACGCAGGTCAGGTATTTGTCGGTGCCTTTGATTTTATAGGTGTAGCCGGCCTCGAAGACGGTGTTGCGCGTGCCGCGCATGGCGACCACGGGGTTGCTGAAGCCCTTCGGGAAATCGGCGTAGGTCGTGCGGCTGCGGTAGAAATTGCCGTCGTCGCCGGTGAAGAACATATACATGTATTGGCCGTCGCCGATGAAATGGAAATCAATCGGGAGGTTGGGCATCGGCGTGCCTTGGGCGAAGAACGGCTCGGGCTTGGTCCAAGAGTTCGGGTCGCCCGGCGTCGTGCTGGTGCAGAAGACCGGCGGCTGCGTCTGGAAGGTGAAATACCACTTCTTTTGCGGCGTGAAGTAGAACATCTCCGGCGCGCATTTGTAGCCGGTGAAGTTCGGGTTGTTGTCCATGTAGTAGAGCGGGGCCTTGGGCGCGTCCTTCCAGTCGGCAAAGCTCAGATGAACCATGTTGAACGCGTTCACGGTGTTGGTGGCGCGGTTGGTGAAGTGGGCCGTCGCATAGATCTCCCATTTGCCGTCAATGAACGAGATCGTGGGGTCCTTGATGGACTGGACCGTGTGCGTGGCGTCGTTGATGGGGACGACGAGCGGGCCGGTGGACACCCACTTCAGCGGCTTGCCGAGCAGGCCGGGCAGGGTGTTGGGGATGGCCGCGTGGACATCCGGCAAGGGGCCGAGGTCAACCGGACCGCGTCCGCCGCGTCCGCCACCACCGCGTCCGCCCCGCGCGCCGAGTGCGGCAAACTGCGTCTTCTGGGCGTCGTTGAGCAGGGCGGTGATTTTGGTGTTGGCGTCGTTGCGCGCCGCGTCGGCCTTGGTCTGCGCGGTGGTGACTTCGGCCAGGGCCTTGGTCTGCGCGTCGAGGATCGGGGTGATCTGGGTCACCTGCGCCTCGGTGAGCGTGAGCGCGGTCTTGAGCGTGGCGAGGTCGGGCAGCGCCGCCGGGGCGGCGGGCTGGGCCGGAAGCACGGCCGGGAAGACGAGGGCGGCGGCCAGCAGCGTGGCGACAAGGGTGCGGGGGAGGACGGGTTGAGTCATGGTGGTTTTTATCGGAGGAGGGTTTGAACTGGAAACCCGCCGTTGGCGCGGCGGGCAAACTTTTTCGGCAATCTCACCTGCCGCCTTGGTTCGCGACCACGCGCGCGGCGGCGGGCTCGCCGGGCATGGCGCGGAAGGTGACGAGGCACGCGCCGGTGTTGGTGTCCCAGACGCGGACCTCGCCGGAGTAGTCGCCGGTGGCGAGGCGGCCCGCCGTGGCGTCGTAGTCGAGCGCATAGACCCAGTCCGAGTGGCCGGGATAGGCGCGGACCTCGGCGAGTTTCTCCAGGTCAAACTGCTTCACGAGGCCGTCGGCGGTGGCGGCGAAGACCTGACCCTGGCCGACGGCGAGGGCAAACACCTCCTGCGTCGCGCCGTGCGCGAGGTAGCGCGCGTGGCCGGCGGACTTGAAGCGGTCCTCCATGTCGGCGGCGGTGCCGTTCTCGTCGTGCGCCTTCTCAGGCTCCCAGAGCTGGATCCAGCCGCCGCCACCGGCGCTGAGAGCGACGGGCGAACCGGGCACGAACTTCACGGCATAGACGGGGTTCTGACCGGCGTATTTGCCGATCATCTTGTTGTGGCCGGTGTAGGTGGTGTAGAGCTCACCCGTCTCGGCGTCGTAAATTTTCACCGTCTTGTCCTTGCTGGAGCTGGCGACGTAGCGCTGGTCGGGGCTGAAGGCGACGCCGGTAGCCCAGTCGGCATGGAGCTTTTGGCTCCAGAGACGACGGCCGGCGGCGGGGTCGTAGGCGCGCACGGTCTGGTCGGCGGAGGCGGCGGCGACGCGCCGGCCGTCGTCGCGGAAGACGGCGGCGAGCACGACATCGGAAAACGTGTCGAGCACGCGCAGGCGCGCGCCGCTGGCGGCGTCCACCAGCACGAGCTCGCCGTAGTCGCCGGGCGTGCCGCCGCCGACGAGGAGCTGTTTGCCGTCGGCACTGTAGGCGAGGGACTGGATTTTTTGCGGGAGGTGGCCGAGGCGGCGGAGGAGTTTTCCGGTGGCGACGTCCCAGACCGTGACCTCGTGGTAGCCGCCGACGGCGATTTCCTTGCCGCCAGGGGCGAGCGCGAGCGCGACGACCGGCACGGGCGTCGGATAAATGGTGGGGGCGGCGGGATGCTCGCGCGGGCCGAGCTGGGCTTTAAAGGGGGCCTTGGGGTCGGCGCCGTCGAACTTCGCGCCGGCGGCGATCCAGCGACGGAAGAGGTCAATCTGCGCGGGCGTGAGCGCGTCGTCCTCGCGGGGCATCCGCTCCTCGGGGTCGGCGGAAAGCAGGCGGTCGAGCAGCGCGGATTTCTCGGGATGACCGGAAACGACGACGGGGTCGGCACCGCCGGTGAGGCGCTCGTAAGTGTGGAGACGGACGTTGCCCTCCTCCTTGATCGCACCGTGGCAGGAGGTGCAGCGGCCGGCGAGCACCGGGGCGAGATCGCGCATGAAGGAGACCTCGGCAGGCGCGGCGGCGGCGCGGGCCGGAGCGACGGAGGCTAGCACGAGGGTGGAGAAAAACGCGACGAGGGCATCGCGTCCCCAACCACGGCGGCGGGCAGGGAGGGAAAGATTTGGGGCCGGCGGTTTCATAGCGGACGGGGGGCAGGGTTCGCGCTCAGTGCTGGAAGAGAAACTCGCGGGTGTTCAGCGCCGACCAGAGCAGGTCGGCCACGGCCTCGTCGCGACTGGCGGCGGCGGCGGCGAACTTGCGGGCGGTCTCCCGTTCGCCAGCGGTCGGGAACCGCGCGAGCGCGGCGAGATACAGCGTATCGAGCAGCTCGGCGTCGCCGAGCCGGGCGTAGCGGCCGGCGCCCGCAGCCACGCTGGCGTGGAGGGTCGCGCCATTAAGCAGCTCAAGGGCCTGGAGGAGCGTGGGAGCGGTGACGCGCTCGCAGGCGCAGGCGCTCTCGCGTTTGGGCTGTCCAAAGGCGGCCATGAATGGGTCCGCCACCGGCACCGCGCGCTGGGTGGCGAAGTCGGCGTTGCTGGGGCGGTAGGACTGGCGGCGGCGCATCTCGGCGTAGGTCGCGTCCATCAGCGGATAATACTCGCGGAGCACGGCGCGCTCGGCGGCGGTGAGCTGGGTGACGGGCTTGGCGAGGAGCCCGACGACCTGCGGCAGCAACTCCGGGCCGTCCTCAGTGGCGGAGTTTTTCCAGTCGAAGTTCAAGCGAAACGTGGCCTCATCCGATTTGCCGACGAGCTTGAGGAGGACCACATTGCGGCCGGCAGCGAGCGGGAGGAGGACGGCGAGCTTCTCGCCCTTGGGCGTGACGTTGACGGGTTTGCCGTTGAGCCAAACCTTGCCGTTGGCGGTCAAGTCCACGGGGAAGTCGCGCGCCTCGCGGGTGAAAAGTTCCCGCGCGATGTAAACGGTCGAGTCCTTCGGGGTGTCAATGGTGTAGGTGGCCGAGGGCTCGTTCCACTCGGGGCGCGGACGCCACTGGCGCTTGCCACCGTCGAAGCTCACGGCGAAGTCCACGGGCGCGAGCTCGGGGCCGAAGGCGTCGGTCGCCTTCTCGTCGTTGGGGTCGAGGCTGAACGGCCCGACGGCGTGCCAGCCGGCAGCCCAGAAATCGAGGGCGGCGGCCTGCGCGGCGGCGCGCGCGAGCCAGGCCTCGAAGCCGGGCTCGAGCTCGGCGCGGCGTTTGGCCAGCTCGGCCTCGTCGCGGGCGAGCTGCTCGGGCGTGACGTTGAGCGGCGTGAGCGTGCCGGCGGCGAGGCCGACCGCGTCCTTGATCTGCTCGGCGGTGAGCAGGCGCGGGCGGGCGTGGGAGAACAGGGTCTCGTCGGCGGCGTTGAGCGCGTTGGTCGCGACCGAGCGCTGGTAGGTCTGGCTGTTGCAGATGAGGCGGATGATCGCCTTGCGGCGGTAGCCGCCCTCGACAAAAGCCTTCGCGAGCGCGTCGAGCAGCGGACCGTTGGCGGGCGGGTTCGATGAGCGGAAATCGTCCACCGGCTCGACGATGCCGCGACCCATAAGGTGGGCCCAGATGCGGTTGACCTCGACGCGGGCAAAGAGCGGGTTGTCGGGGCTGGTGAGCCAGTCGGTGAACGGCCCGCGCCGGTCGGCGTCGGCGGGGGTGTCGGCCTTCGAGCCCCAGGCGAGCATCGCCTTCTTGCTCAGCGGGTGGACGCTCTCGCCGGTGTCGGCCTTGGCGATGATGCCTTGGTCCGAGGCGGTGCGGGCGAAGACGGCCGAGAGGCTGTAGTAGTCGTTCATCGTCCACTTCTCGTAGGGGTGGTTGTGGCACTTGGTGCATTCGAGGCGCGAGCCGAGGAAAAGCTGCGCGGTGGCCTCGGTGCGCTCCTCGGGCTTCGAGACGGCGAGAAAAAAATTGGCCTCGGGCACCTGCTGGGTGTTGCCGGTGGCGGTGAGAATGCGGCGGGCGAACTGGTCGTAGGGCAGGTCCTCGCGCTCGGCGGCGACAAGCCAGTCGGAGAATTTCTCCGCGCGGCCCTCCCGCAGGCGCGTGGACGATACGCGCATGAGGTCGGCGCGCTTGAGCGCCCAGAAACGCGCGAACGCCTCGCTGGCGAGCAGCTCGTCAATGAGCTTGGCGCGCTTGTCGGGGCTCTGGTTCTCGAGGAAGCGCCTTGCCTCATCGCCCGTCGGGATCAGGCCGGTGAGGTCGAGGTGAAGGCGGCGGACAAAGGTCGCGTCGTCACACGTTTCCGCGGGCAGGAACTTGAGCTGGCGCAGCTTGGCGTTAATGAGCGTGTCCACGACGTTCGCCTCGGACGGGGCCGACCACGCGAAGCCGGGCACGTCCTCGATGACGGTGAAGTTGACCGACTGGAGCTGCGAGAGGTAGCGCACGCTGATGGCGGCCTGCCCGCGCGAGCGGCCGGTCACACGGCCGGCTGCATCCACGGTGGCGATCTCGACGCCGGAGGTGTCGTAGGTGGCGATGGAGGTGACGTCGCGCACGCGGCCGTCGCTGAAACGGGCGAGCACGCTGAGCTGCTGGGAGAGCGCGGGCGCCTTGAGGGTGCGATCCGTGCCGGGATAGACGGTGAGGCCGACGCACTCGACGGCGGGAAGATCGGTGCGGGCGCCCTCGGCGATCCAGGCAAGCAACGTGCGGTAGGGCGCGTCGTCTTTGTGGAGGCGCTTGCCGCCGACGTGATCGAGCTCCATGAGCGGCTTGCGGAGGATGAGGCTTGCGGTGGGCTCGACTGAATCAATGCGGCGGCCAAATCCGTCGCGCGTGAGCGAGCGCCGGTCAATGGTCGGGTCGTAGCCGAAGAGCGAGAGCGAGAAGCCGGCCTTGCCCTGCGGCGAGCCGTGGCAGGAGCCGGCAGCGCAGCCCTGCTTGGTGAACACGGCCATGGTCTCAAACTTGAACAGCACGGGGTCGAGCGCGGCGAAGTTCGCCACGGTCGCGGGCACCTCGACGGATTTTCCGCCCCACTCGACCGTGATGATCGCGCGGCCGTCGCCGGCGGCACTGGCGAGGCCGCGCTCGATTTTCACGGCCTTGAGGTCACTGCTGCGGAAGGTGGCGAGGTGGGTGACATCGCGCATCTCGCCATCCACCTCGGCCATGACGACGAACTGTCGCGTGGCGCGGCGGCTCTCCAGCGCGAGGCTGGGAGGTTGCACGTCGAGGCGCGCGGCGTTGGCGGCGGGCTGGGGTTTCGCGGTCGCCGCCGCCTGCGGGGCGGAAGGCGCGGTGGCGGTGCGACAGGAGAGCAGCAGGCCGGCCAGCGCGCCCAGCGCGGCGACCGGGAGAATAATTTTTTTCATGGCCAGGGTGAGGGTTGAGAAACGACAGCGCGCGGCGCGTCAGGCGAACAGCTCGGGGATCGGGCGGCCTTTGGACGAAATGAGGACCGGGCGGCCCGCGGCGGTGTGCAGCGGCTTGGTGCGGTCAATGCCGAGCTTCTCGTAGATGGTGGCGGCGTAGTCCTCGATGGTGTAGGCCATCGAGCTGGTGATGTAGCCGCCGTCGCGATCGGTCGAGCCGACGACCTGACCGCCCGGCACGCCGGCGCCGGCGAAGGCGAAGCTAAACGAGTGCGTCCAGTGGTCGCGGCCGCGGCGGTTGTTGATCTTGGGCGTGCGGCCGAACTCGGTGACGAAGCACACGAGCGTCTCGTCGAGCAGACCGCGCTGGTGCATGTCCTCGATGAGCGCGGAGAACGCCTGGTCGGTTGAGCCCATCATCGGCCAGGTGTGGATGCCCCAGCGGTTGGAGCCCGGCCCGCTGCCGGGGACATTGTTGGTTGTGCCGGGCGCGTAGATATCGTCGTGGTGGTCCCAGTTCATGTTGGAGCCGCCGTCGTAGGCGACGCTCTTGCCGTCCACCCACGACTGGCGCGGCTCGCGCACGTCCACGGTCACATAGCGCACGCCGGACTCGATGAGCTTGCGCCCGAGCAGGTAGCACTGGCCGCGGTGGCCGGTGCCGTAGCGCTGGCGCAGGGCCTCCGGTTCGCGGTGCAGGTCGAAGGCATCGCGCGTGCGGGGGTTGGTGAGCATATTCTCCGCCTGCTCCAGCAGCGCGCGCATGGCGCTCACGTCCTTCACGTCGCCGCCGTGGGCGAAACCGACGTCGAGGTTGCTCAGCAGGTCCTTGCGCTGCTTGAACCGCTCCGGCGCAATGTCGGCCATGAGGCCAAGGTTGGGCACCTGCCAGTCGGGGTCGGCGAGGTTGCCGCCGGTCTTGAACACCGCGTAACCCGGCGGGAGGAAGCCAACCTTCGAGGTAGCCGCCTGCTCGCTCGTGCCGGGCACGAGGATGTTGCTCGGCAGAAACTCCGCCGGCGTGCCCATGATAGAGGCGACGATGGAGCTGATGTCCGGCCGGTCCACCGGGCCGCCGGGTGCCTCACCGGAAAAAATGTATTGCGAGCCTTTCGGATGCGAGTCGCCGATGCCCGGCGTGGGCTGGGTCATGCAGCGGACGATGGTGAGCTTGTCGGCGACCTTGGCGGTTTTTGTCAGCAGCTCGGTGAACATCATGCCCGGCACCACGGTGGAGATCTGCTTGAACGGGCTGCGGTGCTCCGTGGGCGCGTCGGGCTTGGTGTCACACGTGTCCATCTGCGATACGCCGCCCTGCTCAAAGAGAATGAGCACCTGCTTCGCGCGTTTCTGGCGCGCGGGCCCGGCGGCGGCGGCGAGCGCGGACGGCAGGCCACCGATGCCCGA
>CAIPZZ010000258.1 GCA_903869665.1 uncultured Opitutia bacterium
ACCCCGGCCACCGCGTCCGCCACCAGGAGCCGGCCCAGCGCCGCCGCGCCCGCCCCGGCCCGCGCCGCCGCCCGCGCCACGCAGGCGTGTCCACAGGTCAATCATGCCTGACTGACCGTCTACGTTGCTCGCCGAGCCGACGAGAAACGTCGGCGGCAGCGGCCCGGTCGTCTCCGGCGCGACCGGGGCCGAGCCCCAGACGAGCGCCATGAAGTCGGGGCGGCTGGAGACTTTTTCAACGGGATCGGTCGCGTCGGGATTGGCAGCGAGCTGATGGTTGTAGCCGGCCTCGGCGGCGAGCGTGGCGCCTTCGCCGAGGCCGAGCAGGCCGATGCGGTTGGGGGCGATGCCGATGTTGCCTGCGCGTGTGCGAATTGTCTGTATGGCACGTGTCACATCGGCAATGGCATCGGCCCGGTCGTGGCGATAACGCAGCACAAATGCGTTGATGCCACGGTCGGTGAGCCAGCGTTGAAGTTGCCCGGCGGCGCCGACTGAAAGGTCGGTAGTTTCGTTACTCGGAATGATGAGCAGCGCGCTACCGGTGCTATTTTTCGTGGAAAAAAAAAGCCTGGAAAGCATGGGGCGGTTCGGAGCTACCGGTGCTGTGTCACCAGGCAAAAGCGGCCAGGAATCAGTGCTGTATGTTCCAATGCTTAATTGGGCGCGGATTGGCACAGCGGCGAAAGCAAGGCCGAGAACTGCGGTAAGGAAACGCGGGGATAATTTTAGGGCGGGGCGGGGGAGCATAAAGCTCGCAAGCGTGGGGCCGGGCCGGGAAATTGCAATGCTGTGTTGGGTCGGCGCGGACAATACGAGCGAACCAAACTCCCCCGCGCGCTGTTTATCCCGTAGGGCCGGTGTCTTGCGCCGGCCGTGTTTTTTCCGGAGCGGCGTCTGCAAGACAGACGCCCTACGATGCGACAGGCTATCCTGGCTCACTCACGGCCACACGCCATCCGGCCATGGGTAACTACCGGGCTTGATGAGGAGAAGCGGGCCGTCATTGTCGGCGGGGCGCAACGTGCCGACGCCGGGCGAGGCGGTTTCGCACGCGCGTAGGCGCGTCCAGCCGAGCGCGGCGATGACCGCGCGCGCGGTCGCGCCACCCTCCAACAATAGGCGCGCGGGCGCGGTCTCGCGGAGCACGCTGGCGACAACGGCGGCCAGGCTGGCGGTGAGTTCGGCGGGCGACTGGCCGCGCGTGGCCGGGCCATCGCCGATGCCGACCACGGTGCGGTCGCCGACGCGCAGCGCGCGTGCGATGGCGGCGGGGTCGTGTGGCAGGGCGAACAAGGGGATACCGGATTTTTCCGCGTCGGCGCGGCGTTGTGGCCATGAAGCGGCGCTGCCGCAGACGAGGAGGGTGGGGGAGTGCGGAGTGCGGAGTGCGGAGTGCGGAATGGCGGGCGGCTTGGTGGTGGAGCGCGATGTCCCCGGCGCGCTTGTCGTTTCCTGAACGCGCCGGGACGTCGCGTTCCACCTCGATCCCTGGCCGGCGCGCATCGCCAGCAGAGCCGTGAAAAAATCCGCTGCGCCGACGGGGAGTGTGGCGGCGTCCACGCTGGCGGCGATGCGGGCGACATCGGCGTCGGTTTCGGCGTCGGGCGCTTCATGTAGGGGCGCAGACTTGCTGCGCCCTTCCGGCGGGCGGACAGCTTGGGCGTAGCAAGACTGCGCCCCTACGGGTTGGTCGGATTCGCTGAGCAGCTCCGCCACGCGCGAGGTTGTGCGCGGGTGTGCCGGGTCGCGGGCGAAGACGGTTTCGTGCAGCGGAACGCCCGCGACGAAATACTCACCGCCGCGGATAATGCGTCCGCGCGACGGGTTGGCGGAGAGGACGACGATGCGCGTCAGGCCCGCCACGTGCGCGATGGCGCGTGCCTCGGCGAGCACAGGGCCGCGCAGCACGGAGTCGCATTTCTTGAAAATCCACTCGGGCCGCGCGGCGAGCACCTGTTGCGCGACGGCCCCGGCCACGCGCGCGGCGTCAGGCGCCGGCAACGCGCGGGTGTCGGTGTCCACGCAGATCACGTCGGCGTCGGTGTCGGCGGAGAACACGGTCTGCACCTCGGCGCGCAGACCGTGGTGGAGGGCGAGGCCGGCCAGCTCGGCTGCGCCGCTCAGATCATCGGCGATGACGGTGATCATAGGCGGAATTTAATCACGGATGGACACGGATTAGCCGAGCCCCGGAATGGATGGCCGCAAAAAGACCCAAGAATCCGGGGGCGAATGAACGCTCCAAGGCGCCTATAGGCGCGCGGGCGATTCCCGCCTGAACCCCAGACATTTTTTGTGCCTCTTCGTGGCCAACCTGCCTTGGTTTGATCTGCGTCCATTCGTATTTATCCGTGGTTAAAGTTCACTCCGCGCGGCCGTCAATCCCGCGGGTGCGCTGGCGGCGGTCGAGGAGCGTGACGGCGAGCGGGCAGAGCAGCGCGGTGGTGATGACAGCGATGGAAATTTGCGCCGTGGCGTTGGCGGCGATCTCCTTGTAATTGGCGGCGTTGGGCGAGCCGGCGGCGGCCGCCGCGGCCGCGATGGCGGCGGGCGTGAAAGTGGCGTTGCCCGCCGCGCTGGCGAAGGCGAACGCCGTGAGGCGGGAGCGAAAGCCGCCCGCCGCGAGCGCGAGCCACATCGCGCCGCCGGTGAGCGCGGTCGTGGCCACGCCGAGTAGCAGGCCGCCGGCGAGCAGCGCGGGGTTGGCGAAGACGGCGAGGTTCATGCCCGCGCCGAGCGCGAAGGCGAAGAACGGCACGAGCAACTTTTCGCCTGGCTGGAGAAACTGGCGGATGTCGGCGTCGAGGTTGCCGAGCACCATTCCGACCGCCAGCGGCGTGAGCACGCCAAGGAAGACCACAGCGGGAAAGGTTTCCCCCATCAATCCGAGCGCGAGCAGGGTGAGGAACGGCCCGTTGCACAGCGAGAGCACGGAGAGCGCGCCCACGTCGCTGCGGTTGCCATACTGGCTGGAGAGCGCGGCGAAGAGGCCGCCGTTGCCGTTGGTCAGCGCGGCGACGACCGCGAGGGTCGAGAGGCCGAGCCAGCCGTGAAAAGGATCGGAAAATTTTTCCAACGCGAGCCCGGCGGCTGCGCCGGCGGCGAACTTCGCGCCGGCGAGCAGCGCGCCCTTGCCCAGCGCGCGCGCACCCAGCCGCACCGTCATCTGGCTGCCGACACACACGAGAAACAGCGCGATGAGCGTGGCCGCTCCGGCCTTGAACAGGCTTTCGGTGAAGGAGGCGACGTTCGGCGCCGCCCCGAGCCGCAAAAACTCATAATGGCCGTTAGCCAGCGGCGTGGCTCCGAGCGCCTTGAGCGCCACCTCGACCGGCGCGAAGTGCGCCTGGTCGAAGGTATTGAGCGCCGCGCCGAGCAGCAGCGGCCCCAGCATTAGCCCGCCAGGAACGCGCTCGAGGGTGGCCTTGATTTTCATGGGGCGGGCAAATTTTAGCGGGGCGAGAAGGAAGGACGCCAGCCGCAGCAGTAAACGTCAAGGGGGCTTCCGCCAACGCTTGGGTTGGACACCGCCGAAATATCCGCCACGCTCCGCCGCTAATCCACCCGACTCACCCGCGTTCCCATGCACAAAGGCCGGCTCGAAGCGTTCAGCGACGGCGTGTTCGCCATCATCATCACCATCATGGTGCTTGAGCTCAAGGTGCCGCACGGCGCTGACTTCGCCGCGCTCAAGCCGCTCCTCCCGGTGTTTTTCAGCTACGTGCTGAGCTTCGCCTACGTCGGCATCTATTGGAACAACCACCACCATCTCTTCCAGGCGGTGAAGCACATCCGGGGCGCGGCGCTGTGGGCCAACCTGCACCTGCTGTTCTGGCTCTCGCTGTTTCCGTTTGTCACCGGCTGGATGGGCGAGAACCATCTCGCGCCGCTGCCGGTCGCGCTCTACGGCGGCGTGCTCATCATGGCGGCGGTGGCGTATTTCATCCTCGTGCGCGTGCTGCTCGCCGGCCACGGCCCGGAGACCGCGCTGGCGAAGGCCATCGGCTCTGATTTCAAGGGCAAGATCTCCGTCGTCATCTACGCTGTCGGCCTCGCGCTCACATTCCTCAGCCCCTGGCTCGGGGTCGCGCTCTACACAGCCGTCGCCCTGCTCTGGCTCTGCCCCGACCGGCGGATTGAGAAAACGCTGGCGGAATGATGTGCGCGCCGGGCAGCGGCGAGTCGTTACTCTAGCTTGAACTCGATTTTGCCCAAGGGGCCCCAGTCGGCGGTGTAGCTGCCTTTCTCGCCGGGCTTCGGGCCGCCGAGCGCGCCGCTGATGATGATGTCGCCGCGGTGGAGCACGTGGCCTTGCTCGACGATCTGGTTGATGGTGTTCATCAGCATCTCCGCTTGGCCGCCGACGGCCTCCGCGCCCTTGCCCTCGTGCAGCGTCTGGCCGTCGCGCTTGAGCGAGACGGCGAGTGCGTCGAGGTCAGAGATGGTTTCGGGCGCGACCTGCGCGCCGACGATGAATTGGTTGGAGCCGAGATTGGCCGCGATGCCGTCGGCGGCGACGATGGTGCCACCCATGAGCGGGGCCACGTTGACGGGCAGCTCGATCACCGGCACGAGCGCCTCGACGGCGGTCAGGGCCTGACGCGGCACGCGGACCTTGGTGCCGATGTCGGTGGCGATGACGTAGCCGATCTCCGTCTCGACATAGATGCCGCGCTTCGGGTTGAGCGCGATGGTCGGCGCGGGCGAGGCCTCGACGCGGCCGGACTTGAAGAGCACGCCGTGGTAGGCGCGCGTGACATTGATGCCGGCCTGGGCGGAGGCGGAGGTGTAAGCGGCCTTGTAGCCGGCGATGCCGCCGCCCGCCGCGAGCGTGGCCGCGATCACGCGCCGCTGCGCGGCGAACGCCGCCGTGAGGTCGGCCGTGCCGGTGGCGATACTGAAGCGCGGGAGCGTGGCGGCTCCACCGTCACGCGCTTTCACGAGATCCTTCGCGTAGGCGCGCACCTCGGGCCGGTCGAGGAAACCGAGCTGGCCGAGCCAGCGCAGGCCGAGATCAGGCCACTCGGCGATGGTCAGGCCGGAGTCGCGGACGCCGAAGCCGTGCGCGCCGGCGGCGAAGATGTGCAGCTCGGCCGGGATGTTGGCCCGCTTGAGCGCGCCCATGAGGATGACGGAGCTGAGCGCTTGGTCGTCGAATGCGTGCGCGATGAACATCGGGGGCGTGCTGGCGTTGAGGCGCGAGGCCACGTCCTCGTTGAGGCCGTTGTTATTGGTGTAGCCGCCGCCATACATGACGAAATTAAAGTCGGGCCGGGAGGAGAGCTTGTCCGCGTCATCCACCGGCTCGTATTGGCGCGGCTCGGCGTGGAGCGCGGTCATGCGGACGTTGATCTCCGCGCCGGCGGAGAACCCGATGGTGCCGATGGCGTCGGGGTCCACCTTCCACTCGGCGGCGTGGGCGCGGATGAGGCCCATGGCGCGCTGCGCGTCCTGCACGCCGACGCGCCAGCCCGGGCCGGGCGTGCGGCGGGGCACGCGATATTTGAGGAGAAACGCGGTGAGCCCGTGCTCGTTCAGCCACTGCGCGACCTCGTAGCCCTCGGTCTCGATGGCAAGGCGGTCGAGGCCGCCGCCGGGGATGACGAGCACGCCGGTGCCGGTGCGCTTGGCGGCGGGCGGTTGGAAGATGGCGAGCGTGGGCACGCTGACGTTCTCAATCTGGTCAAAGGGGCGCGGGCGGTTGGGCAGCACGCGCTCGGGGCCGAGGTTGCCGGTCTCGCCGGGGGCGGCGCCGGGCCAGAGGTTGATGACCGTGTCGGGCTTGACGGTGACGTTCGGCAGCGGCGGCAACTCGGCGAAGGCCGGCACGGCGGCGACGACAAGGAGCACAGCAAGCGCGGCGAGGGGGAGGAGCGGGGATTTCATGGGGGAGGAGGGCGGGGCAGAAGTCTAAAGGTCGAAAGGTCTAAGGTCCAAAGTCGAGGGGCAGGGGCGCGCGACAGGACACGCGGTGGCGGGGATTTTGTCGAGCACGATGCGAGGTCACGCGGGACCTTTGTAATTGACATTGCGAGTCCGGCGCGGCCGGCGTGGCGATCCAGCCAGGATTACAGATGGATAGCGTTGTCTCTGGTGCTCCTCGCCATGAGGGGGGGCCACATGAAGCTCTCTTGCGCGCTCAGGCTTCCACCGCGCGCTCAAGCATATTGAGGCCGTCCATCGCGGTGAGCTCCGGGCGCGAACCCAGAAGTTGTTTGATGAAGCGGAAGGGCCGGGCGATGCGTTCGTTAATCCAAGGGGCCTGGGTGTCGAAGCTCGCGAACGCCTCTCCTTGGTAGAGGTTGCGGCGGATGGAGTGGATCGCGTGGAGAAAATCTTCGCGCGGCACGGTGACGTTGAGCCCGTCGAGGGGCGCGGTGACGGTGTCGCCGACGCAGACCAGCTCCAAGTAGGCGGCGTAGGGATTTGCGATCGCAGTGTTCTTCTGCTGGTCGAGCGGGTTGATGATGCGGAAGGTGAGGAGCACGTTGCGGATGCCGGCGGTGGCGTCCTGCCGGCTTTGGAGAAACGGGTCCTGCGAGAGGCCAGCCTTCACGATCTCGTTTTTCAACTGCACGTCCTCGGCGATGAGCTGACGGTGCAGCGTGAGCATGTCCAGCAACCCGTCGGCGAGCAGCGTGTGAAACGCCGCGAAGAACAATGGCTCGCGGACGTGCAGGCGGTCGAGCAGCGCGCGCACGTCGCCGGGGTCGCGCACGAGGCCGGCGGTGACCTCGCCGCGCGCGTGCAGCTCGGCGAGCTGTTTCGCCGCGCGGTGGGGCGCGGCCGACGCGAGCACGTCGTGGATGAGCGCCTGCTGCGCGGGCGACACGGGGCGGATTTCTCCAGCGCAGAGCTTGGCGACATCGTCGAGCCAGTGGACGGCGTCGGCGCGCGCGGCGGTGTCCACATAGAAAAGCGTCCAGCCCTCGTCCTCCGACTGCCCGGCATGGTGAGCGAACGGCGCGTCGCGCAACAGGGTGCGGGCGATCTCGTCGCCCGCGACATCCGCCGCCTCGACGGCGAACAGCAGCCAGCAGTCCGGCGCGATCTCGGCCTGGCCGCCGTGGTCGCGCAGTTGCGGACCAAGGAAACGGAGGGCGGCGGGCAGGTCGGGTGGCATGGGTGATCTGAAGAATGGAGAAAGGGAGAAAGGAGCAGGGTGGCAACTCCCGCCCGACACGCGGCGGGTTGCACTCGGCCATCATCTCACCGCCTTGATTTCCTCCCAGAGCACGCCGAGGCCCATGCGCTCCAGCCACGGGGCCAGCGCGGCCTCGTCCACGCCGGTGACTTCCCGGATCGCGCGGATGTCGGCGGGATGCTTCGCCGAGCGGCCTTCGCGCCAGAACTCCAGCTTGCGCAGCACGACATATTCCGGCGGGGCCACGGCGATCTCCACGCCCTCGGCCCAGCGCAGACGGCGGCGTAGCGGCATCGCCCACGCGTGCAAGGGGTCGGCCCCAGTCAGGTAGATGTCCGCCTTGTAGCCGCTTTCGTGGTGGATGAGGTTGAAATGCCCGCGCTGGTTGCGGGCCTGCTCTGCGCGGATGACGGACTCTGGCGGCACATAAAATTCCGTCTCAGGAAACGCGCGCAGCAGGGCGGCACGGGAGGAGTCATCAAGCGTGAGCACGACATCGAGGTCGTTGGTCAGCCGGGGCTGGCCGTAGAGAATCGCGGCGGTCGCGCCGGTCACCATGTAGGGCGCGCCGATGGCCTCCAGGCGGACGGCAAACAGGCTCAGCTCATCCGGTGGCGGCATGGAGGATGCGGTCGGCCACGGCATGGCGCACCTGCGCCTCGGTCCACTCCGGCTGGCGCTGGCGGAAACCGGCCGCCATCAGCTCGCGCATGGTGCGGTTCATGCGGAGCGCCTGCGCGAGACGTTGCTGCGGGGTCATGGCGCGGAAGATCGCCACCTGCCGCGCGTGGGCGGCGAGCTCGTGGTCGGTTTCGGCGGCGGACGGCATGGTGCCACAGTGGCCGCGGCGGTTTTGCTGGCAAGCGCGGTCTCGTGGAGGAATCCATCCTGATCGTCACCCGGCCGGTTCTTGGCCGCTTGACGGCTGGCCAACCACGGCTTACGCGTAAGCCACCATGACGCTCACCCTCTCCACCAAAGGCCAGCTTGTCCTCCCGGCCGCCGCCCGCGCCAAGCTCGGCCTTGTGCCCGGTTCCCGCCTCGACCTGCGCGTCGAGGCCGACCATCTTGTCCTCACCCCGCCCAAGCCCAAGGGGCGCCCCAGATTTCGCCGCTCCAAACTCACCGGCTCCCTCGTCCTCTGCGCCCGCCCCGGCGAACCGCCGCTCACCAGCGCGCGGGTCCGCGCCCTCCTCGCCGACTTCCCATGAACTATCTGCTGGATGTCAACGTCGTCGTCGCCCTCCTCGGCGAGACGCACGACCTGCACGACCGCGCCGAGCGCTGGGTCGCCACCCTGACTGCCGCTGACGACCTGCTCCTCTGTCCTTGGGTTGAGGTCGGCTACATCCGTGTTACCCTCGCCACCCGGCGCGACCTCGCTCTGGCCGACGCCCAGCGCCTCCTCGCCGCCATGCGCTGCGGCCATGCCCGCCTCCGCGCCATCGCCGACAATTCCCGCGCCGCCGCGCTCCCCGCTTGGGTGAAACACCACGGCCACGTTGGCGACGGCCACCTCCTCGCCCTCGCCGCCGACCAGGGCGCGAAGCTCGCCACGCTCGACACCGGCATCCCCGGCTCTTTCCTGCTGCCGTGAGGGAGCCATTTATGTGACGACGGGCAACCTGTCCGTGGTCCCCGGCAAAAACGCGCAGCCGCCAGTCCCCGCGCTCGCGCCGTGAGCCCTGATTAGGTGGCTACTCGTCGGCCGCTCTATGCGGACAGAAATTTCCTTGTTGAGGCTTACCCATTTGCCCTTGGCCTCACGGTAGGCGACTTGAAAGCCTCGGTTTCCCTTATGTCGCTTGAATTTATATCCCGTTGAGTGGGCCCAATTATTTAGATTTTTTATCCCAAAACTAAGTTCAAGAAACTTCGCGTCTTTCACGGGCGGCAGGTGAAATCCCTTGAATACATGATCTATCTCAAAGGTGGTAGAATTGCTGTCTCCCGAGACGGAATGGGTGCCGAGACACGATATTTTAGGGTCAAATCCGTGATCACCTTGGCCGCCAAAAATGAGATTCGTTCCCCAGCCCAAATCTGGGCCTTCATGATGCAGTTTTAGAATGGCCCCGTCGTGTGGTGAATATGTAAGTTTTCCGTGTCGCTTGAGCTTCTCGCGCGAACGTCCCTTTTCATCTGCAAAATTCGGCCACCAAGAGCCTTCGATTTCAAAGGAGGTATCCAGCCAAGGGCGTCTGGCTTTGGGAGGCTTCATGATCTTGTTTGTGAAATTTTAGAATTTCAATTTAAGTTCCGACCCACGCCCGGGCGTTGCGGAAGAGTTTCATCCACGGGGAATCCTCGGGCCAGTCGGCGGGGTGCCAGCTCATGCAGGCACTGCGGAAGACACGCTCGGGGTGCGGCATCATGATCGTCACCCGACCCGTCGTTGTCGTGAGCGCAGTCAGGCCGAAGGGCGAGCCGTTGGGGTTGAGTGGGTAGTGCTCCGTGACTTCGTGGCGGTTGTCCACGAAGCGCGCGGCGACGAGGCCGCTGTCGCTGCACGCGCGCGCGGCGTCGACGCTCGCAAACTCGGTGAAGCCTTCACCGTGGGCGACGGCGATGGGGATGACGCTGCCTTCCATGCCGGCGAAGAGGAGGCTGGGGCTTTTCTCGATTTTCACCGAGGCGAAGCGGGCCTCGAAGCGCTCGCTGCGATTTTGCACGAAGCGCGGCCAGTGGCCGGAGCCGGGGATGATGCTGTGGAGGTTGCTCATCATCTGGCAACCGTTGCACACGCCGAGGGCAAAGGCGTCCTCGCGGGCGAAGAACGCGGTGAACTCGGCGCGCGCGCGGTCGTTGAATAAAATACTCTTGGCCCAGCCTTCGCCGGCGCCGAGCACGTCGCCATAGCTGAAGCCGCCGCAGGCCGCGAGGCCGCGGAAGTCCTTGAGCGAGACGCGGCCGGTCAAAATGTCCGACATGTGGACGTCCACGGCGCGGAAGCCGGCCCGGGTGAACGCGGCGGCCATCTCGACCTCGCCGTTCACGCCCTGCTCGCGCAGGATAGCGATAGGGGGACGGGAGGAGGAAAGTAGCGGGTCGCGAGTAGCGGGTCGCGAGTAGTTGGAATGGGGAAACGTAATCTTCGGCGTGATGCCGGGGTTGGCGGGGTCGAGGCGGAGCTGCTGCTCCTGTTCGGCGCAGGCGGGGTTGTCGCGCAGGGCGGCGAGGCGGCGGGTGACGTCGGACCAGATGGCGCGGAGGGCGAAGAGGTTTTCCTCAAAGACCACCTTGCCACCGCGCGTGACGCGGAAGGTGTGCGTGCGGTTCAGCGTGCCGATGCGGGTGGTGCAGGCCTTGAAGCCGTGCTCGCGCAGCGTGAGGGAGACGTCGTCGAGGTCGGCGGCGCGGATTTGGATGACGGCACCGAGCTCCTCGTTGAAGAGCGCGGAGAAAATCTCATGGCCGTTGGGGAGCTCGAGGGCCACGCCGGTGTGACCGGCAAAGGCCATCTCAACAACGGTGGCGAGCAGGCCGCCATCGGAGCGGTCGTGGTAGGCGAGGAGTTTCTTCTGGCGGCCGAGGAGCTGGATGGCGTTCCAGAAATTCTTCAGGTCGGCGGGCCGGTCCACGTCGGGGGTAGCCTCGCCCATCTGCATGACGGTCTGAGCGAGGATGGAACCGCCGAGGCGGTTCTGGCCGCGGCCGAGATCAATCAAGAGAAGGACGGTGTCCTCCTCTTGAGAGTTCAAGTTGGGAGTTGAAGTTGAAGCAGCCAACAGAGGCGCGGGGCTGGATTCCGGACTTGAACCGAAACTTGCCCCTTCAACTAGCTTCAGTGCGGGGCGCTGAAGCTGCGGCGTGAGCGTGAAGCGGATGTCGGCGACCGGCGCGAAAGCTGAAATGATGAGCGAGATGGGCGCGGTGATACGTTTCTTTTCACCGGTAGCAGCATCGTTCCAGACGGTGCTCATGCTCATCGAGTCCTTGCCCACGGGAATCGTGACGCCAAGCGCGGGGCACAGCTCCATGCCGACCGCTTGCACGGCAGCGTAGAGGTCGGCCCCGTCGCCGGCGATGGCAGGCGCGGCCATCCAGTTGGCGGAGAGGTTGACCTTGCCGAGATCGCCGATCTGGGCGGCGGCGAGGTTGGTGAGGGCCTCGCCGACGGCGAGGCGGGCGGACGCGGCGGCGCTGTTGACGGCGACCGGCGTGCGCTCGCCCATGGCCATGGCTTCTCCGGTGTAAACGTCGAAGGCGGCGGCGGTGACGGCGCAGTCGGCGACGGGGACTTGCCACGGGCCGACCATCTGGTCGCGGGCGATGAGCCCGCCGAGCGTGCGGTCGCCGATGGAGATGAGGAAGGTCTTGTCGGCGACCGTGGGATGCGAAAGCACGCGGCGGATCGCTTCGGCAAGCGCAGCGCGCTCGGCGGCGACGGGATTGGCGGCATCGGCCGGCGCGAGCAACGAAAGGTCGAGCGGGTGCTGCGGACGCCTCAGTGTGGTGTCGCTGCGCGCCATACGCGGCGGTTTGCCGAGGAGCACGTCGAGCGGGAGAGCAATCGGCGTGTTGTTGAAATGGGAATCCTCGAGGATGAGCTGCTTTTCCTCGGTGGCCTCGCCGACGACGGCAAACGGGCAGCGCTCGCGCTCGCAGAGTTTCTTGAACACTTCGAGCTGCGCGGCGGGAACCGCGAGGACGTAGCGCTCCTGCGACTCGTTGCACCAAATCTCCAGCGGGCTCATGCCGGGCTCGTCGTTGGGCAGCGCGCGGAGTTGGAAACGCCCGCCGCGCCCGCCGTCGTTGACGAGTTCGGGCAGCGCGTTGGACACGCCGCCAGCACCGACGTCGTGAATGAACGAAATGGGATTGTCCGCGCCGAGCGCCCAGCAGCGGTCAATGACCTCTTGGCAGCGGCGCTCCATCTCGGCGTTGTCGCGCTGGACGCTGGCGAAATCGAGGTTCTCGTCGCCGGAGCCGCTGGCCATCGAGCTGGCCGCGCCGCCACCGAGCCCGATCAGCATGGCCGGCCCGCCGAGGACGATGAGCTGGTCGCCGGGGTTGATCTTGCCCTTCTGCACGTGCTCGGCGCGGATGTTGCCAAGGCCGCCGGCGATCATGATGGGCTTGTGGTAGCCGCGCAGCTCGCTTGCGCCGGAAGCGGCGGGAACTTTTTGCTCAAAGGTGCGGAAGTAGCCGTTGATGGCGGGGCGGCCGAATTCGTTGTTGAACGCCGCGCCACCCAGCGGGCCCTCAATCATGATGACGAGCGCGGAGACGATGCGGCCGGGCTTCCCGTGGTCTTTTTCCCATGGCTGGATGGCACCGGGAATTTTCAGGTTGGAAACCGTAAAGCCGACGAGGCCGGCCTTGGGCTTGGAGCCGCGGCCGGTCGCGCCCTCGTCGCGGATCTCGCCGCCGGAGCCGGTAGCAGCGCCGGGGAACGGCGAGATGGCGGTCGGGTGGTTGTGCGTCTCGACCTTGCAGAGCAGGTGGATGTCCTCGGTGGAGGACGTGTATTCGTTGGTGCGCGGGTCGGCGTAGAAGCGCCCGCCCGTCGAGCCGACCAGCACGGCAGCGTTGTCCTTATAGGCCGAGAGGATGCCGTCGCTGTGCAGTTGGTAGGTGTTCTTGATCATCTGGAACAGCGACCGGTCCTTGGCGGAACCGTCGATTTCCCAGGTGGCGTTAAAAATCTTGTGGCGGCAGTGCTCGGAGTTGGCCTGCGCGAACATCATCAGCTCGATATCATTGGGGTCGCGGCCGAGCTTCGTGAAGGCGGCGACCAGGTAGTCAATTTCGTCCTCCGCGAGGGCGAGACCGAGCTCGAAATTGGCGGCGACGAGGGCGGCGCGGCCGGCGGCGAGCACGGGGATGGAGCGCAGCGGGCGCGGCGGCTCGTGGCGGAAAAGCCGGGCACAGGAGGCGACGTCGCCGCACACGATCTGGGTCATGCGGTCGTGGAGCAGGGCGCGCAACGTCGCCGTGTGGTCGGGCGCGAGCTTGGTGAGCGGAAAGGGCGGCGCGGTCTCGTCAAACGCGATCGTGTAGGAGGTCACGCGCTCGATGCGCCGCACCTTGGCGAGTCCGCAGATGCGCGCGATGTCGGTGGCCTTCGACGACCACGGCGAGATGGTGCCAGGGCGGGGGGCGACAACCTGAACTAGGCCTTTCAGGGGGGCGGCGGGACGGCTCGGGCCGTAGGTGAGGAGTTTCTCCAGGACGGCGCGTTCGCTGGCGGCCAGCTCGCCATCCACCTCGGCTACATGGACGAACTCGGCGGCGACGGCCTTGGCGGCGAGGCCGGCGGCCCGCAGGCTGGCGAGCAGCTTTTGGAGCCGGAAATCCGAGAGGGCAGGCGGGCCGCGGAGGATTAGCATGGTTAGGGTGGGATGTTTCGGAAGCGCGCCGCCGCGTCAAGAAAGGCGCGGGCGCGGCTGACAGGTTTTGCGTTTTTCCAGAAAGCCGTTGACCATTCCGGCCCGCCCGTCGGAATGGGCGGTTTCACCAACCCGTGCGGCCCAACGTCCAGCCAGCGCCTAGCCCGCATCGTCCCGTCTCCCGGGGCGCGAGGGCGGAGCGCAGCGGCTTTTCCCCATGAGCGACAAACTCACCCACGAGTGCGGCATCGCGCTCCTCCGGCTGCGCAAGCCCCTGGCCTATTACCAGGAAAAATACGGCACGCCGCTATGGGGCTTCTACCGGCTGTTTCTGCTCATGGAGAAGCAGCACAACCGCGGCCAGGACGGCGCGGGCGTGGCCTGCGTGAAGCTCGACCCGGGGCCGGGTGAGCAGTTCATGTTTCGCGAGCGCTGCGTGAAGTCCGACCCGCTCGGCAAAATTTTCAAGACGCTCCACGGGCAATACAATGCCCTCGTCGGCAGCGGCGACATCCACCCCGAGTTCGCCGCAACGGTGAAACGGCAGTTCGACTTCGGCGGCGAGCTCCTCATGGGGCATCTACGCTACGGCACCAGCGGCGGCTACAACCTCTCCTCCTGCCACCCGTATTTCCGCCGCAGCCCGTGGCCCACGCGCAACCTCGCGCTCTGCGGCAACTTCAACATGACCAACACGGCGGAGCTCAATGCGAGCCTCGTCGCGATGGGTCAGCATCCGATCTTCGCCACCGACACGCAGGCGCTGCTGGAAAAGATCGGCTTCTTCCTCGACGAGGAGCACGAGGATCTTTACCGCGCGCTGCGCGAGAAGGGCCTGCCGGGCGACGAGATCTCCCGCCGCATCAGCGATGAGCTGGATCTCGGTCGCGTGCTCACCCGCGCCGCCCAAAAGTGGGACGGCGGCTACACGCTCTGCGGTCTCGTCGGCAATGGCGACGCCTTCGTCGCGCGTGACCCGTCGGGCATCCGCCCATGCTGGTATTTTGAGAACGACGAAGTCGTGGCCTTCGCCTCCGAGCGCGCGCCGCTGATGACGGTGTTCGACCTCGCCGCCGAGGACGTGAAGGAGCTCGCGCCCGGCCACGTCGCCGTGCTCAAGCGCAGCGGCGCACTCGCCAACGCCCGGTTCACTGCGCCGCTGCCGCGCGCCTCGTGCTCGTTTGAGCGCATCTATTTTTCCCGCGGCAACGACGTGGACATCTACCGGGAGCGACAGGCGCTGGGTGGCCGGCTCGCGGAGCAGGTGATTGCCTCCGTCGGCCACGACTGGGCCAACACCGTCTTCAGCTACATCCCCAACACCGCCGAGGTCGCGTTCTACGGTCTCATGTCCGCGCTTCGCACCCGCCGCCGCGACGAGGTCAAGGCCGCCTTGCTCCAGGCCGCGAAGGAGGGGAAAATCACCGAGGCGCTCCTCGACGACCTCATTCTCCACAACTGGCCGCGCGGCGAGAAGGTCGTCTCCAAGGACATCAAGCTCCGCACTTTCATCGGCCAGGAAAAGGTCCGCAACGAGCTCGCCTCGCACGTCTATGACATCACCTACGGCTCCGTGCGCGCCGGCACGGACAACCTCGTGTGTGTGGACGACTCCATCGTGCGCGGCACCACGCTACGCAAATCCATCCTCCGCATCCTCGCACGGCTGGAGCCGAAAAAAATTGTCATCGTCTCCACCGCGCCGCAGATCCGCTACCCCGACTGCTACGGCATTGATATGGCCGAGCTGGGCAAGTTCATCGCTTTCGAGGCCGCCGTCGAGCTGCTCAAGGAGCGCGGCCAGCACGAGCTGCTCGCCGAAACCTACCGGCTCTGCCGTGAGGCCGCGCGCACGGGCGAGGCCGTCAACCATGTCCGCCGCCTCTACGATCCGTTCACGCCCGGCGAGATTTCCGCCCGCATCGCGCGCTTTGTTCGGCCTAAGGGCATCGCCTGGCAGGGCGAGGTCGAGGTCATCTTTCAAACCATCGAGAACCTCCACGCCGCGGTGCCCGCCCACACCGGCGACTGGTATTTCACCGGCAAATATCCGACGCCCGGCGGCTACCGCGTCGTGAACCAGGCCTTCGTGAACTACTACGAGAAGAGCGAGGGCCGGCCTTACTGACATGGCGCTGTCCTACGAGTCCTCCGGCGTCCGCTACGACCAGCTCGACGCCTTCAAGCGCGCCTGCCAGCAGGCCGCGCGTGCCACCGCCGGCGCGCTCACGGCCCACGGCTACGCCGAACCCGCCACCACGCGCGGCGAGAGCGCCTACCTCATCGAGGCCGCCGACCATTTCCTCGCGCACGTCGAGGAGGGCCTCGGCACCAAGAACCTCGTGGCCGACGCCGTCTATGCCGCGACGGGGAAATGCTTCTACCGCGAGATCGCGATTGATACCGTCGCCACCATCGTCAACGACCTCGCTACCTGCGGCGCGCTGCCCATCTCGGTTGCCATGCACGCGGCCGTGGGCGACTCTGGCTGGTTCGCCGATAGCACGCGCATGAACGCCCTCGTCGCCGGCTGGGCCGAGGGCTGTCGCCAGGCCGGCGCGGTCTGGGGCGGTGGCGAGACGCCCACGCTCAAGGGCATCGTCGCGCCGGAGACCATTGTCCTCGCCGGCTCGGCCGTCGGAAAAATCTCTCCGAAAAATCTCCGCATCACCGGCGACGTGCGCGACGGCGACGCCATCATCTTCCTCGCTAGCTCCGGCGTGCAGACCAACGGCCTCTCGCTCTGCCGACTCATCGCGGAAAAACTCCCGCAAGGCTATCAGACCCCGCTTGGCCACGGCGACCCGCGCACCTATGGCGAGGCGCTACTCGCGCCGTCGGTCATCTATGTCGCGTTCGTGCGCGAGTGCCAGCGGCGCGGGATTAAATTAAATTACGCCGCGCACGTCACCGGCCACGGCTGGCGCAAGCTCATGCGCCTCGACGAGCCGTTCGTCTATGAGATCACTTCGCCACGCCCGCCCGGCGCGCTCTTTGACTTTCTCGCTGAGGCCGGCCCGATAGACCGCCGCGAGATGTTCGCGACCTTCAACCAAGGCGTCGGCTTCGCCGCCTACGTCGCGCCCGAGGCCGCCGCCGCCGTGCTCGCCGCCGCCCAGGCCGCCGGCTACGATGCCTGGCTCGCCGGCCGCGTGAAAAAAGACGGCGCGCGCAAGGCCGTCACCGTCCCCTCGCTCGGCCTCGCGTTCGAGGGCGACACGCTACAAGTGCGGTGAGCCCGCGCCGATTTTCTGTCCCGCATGACACCCCAACAACCGCCCGCCCCGCCGCCGCGCGCGGGTGACGACGCGCCGCTCGGTCGGCCGGCGACGGGCCGCAGTTCCGGCGCGCGCTGGGCTGGTGGCATCGTGCTGGCGCTGGTGCTGTATGTCTTGAGCACCGGGCCAATGCTTAAGCTTACTTTCACAGTCACTGGCCAACTTACCTACAAAACATGCCAGACGATTTACGCCCCGCTACTCTGGCTCGGTGAAACCGATACAGGCCAAGTTTACATTCAGCCGCTGCTGAAGTGGTATTGGTATGAAATTTGGAATTGCCCCTTGGATCCGTTTGGCGGTTGGCGCCCAATGTGAGTGTCTTCGTTTAATTCATCCGTGCCCGCCTTCCCCTCCGCTGCCGCCCGCGCCGCCTTCGTTGACCGTCGCCTTGCGGAGCTTTACCCCGCGCCGCCCATCCCGCTCGCGCACCGCGATGCGTTCACGCTGCTCGTCGCCGTCGCTCTTTCCGCGCAATGCACCGACGCGCGCGTCAACCTCGTCACCCCCGCGCTCTTCGCCCGCGCTGGCACGCCAGAGACGATGGCCAAGCTAACCGCCGCCGATATTTTACCGTTCATCCGCACCTGCGGCCTCGCGCCGACGAAGGCGAAAAATCTCGCCGCGCTCGCCCGCCAGCTCGTCGCCCGCCACGGTGGCGCGGTGCCCCGCACGTTCGCGGAGCTGGAGGCGCTGCCCGGTGTCGGCCACAAAACTGCCAGCGTGGTGATGGCGCAGGCCTTCGGGGTGCCGGCGTTTCCGGTGGATACGCACATCCACCGCCTCGCGCACCGCTGGGGCCTGAGCAATGGCCGCAACGTGGAACGCACCGAGGCCGATCTGAAGAAGCTCTTCCCGCGCGAGCATTGGAACGCGCTCCACCTGCGCATCATCTACTACGGCCGCGAGCACTGCACCGCGCGCGGCTGCGACGGCACGGTGTGTGAGATCTGCCGGACGCTGTTTCCCGGCCGGCGACCGCCGAAGTAAGGGCGCGCAACGTCCCGCTTCTCCCGAAGCGGGCTACGAGAAGAAAGTAGCCCGGCTCGGTAGAGCCGGGACGGATCGAGCCGGCATCTCATTGTACGCAAGTCAACCGGCCGGTTCCGAAACGCGGCTCCTCCCGCGCCCCGCCTTGGGGCTTGAGCGCGGGCGCGTTTCCGCGCTGACTACCGCTTCCCCGCCATGAACGCACACGTCGTCGTCTCCGATCTTGCCAAGCGCCACGGCGCGGTCGAGGCGGTGCGCGGGGTGAGCTTCGCCATCACACGCGGCGAGACGTTTGGCCTGCTTGGGCCGAACGGGGCGGGCAAGACGACCACGCTCGAGTGTCTCACCGGCCTGCGCGAGCCGGACCAGGGCCGCATCGAGATCGCGGGGGTGGATGTGCGCGCCACGCCGGAGGCGGCGAAGGAGAAGCTGGGTGCGGCGTTTGCGGGCGCGGCGCTGCCGGACCAGATCACGCCGCGCGAGGCGCTACAGCTCTTCGGCGCGTTTTACCGCGAGCGCGAGGAGCCGGCGGCGCTGCTCGCGCGCTTCGCCCTCACGGAGAAGGCTGACGCGCGTTTTACCACGCTCTCGACTGGGCAGAAGCAGCGGCTCGCGCTTGCGCTGGCGTTTGTCAACCGCCCGGAGTTTGTCGTGCTCGACGAGCCGGCGAGCGGACTCGACCCGCAAGCGCGGCACGAGCTGCACGCGCACATCGCCGCGATGAAGCGCGACGGCCGCACGGTGCTGCTCGCCACGCACGACCTGCACGAGGCGGAGAAGCTCTGCGACCGCGTGGCCGTCATCGCGCGGGGCAAAATCGTCGCCGAGGGCCCGCCGCGTGAGCTGGCAGCGGGGGCGGCGTCGTTTGAGGACGCGTTCCTGCGTCTCGTCACCGGCGCGGGGGAGGGCACGGGCGCATGAGCGGCCTGCACGAGCATTTCGTCTTGCAGCTCCGGCTCCACCTGCGGAACCGGATGGCGATGGTCTATGGCTGCGTGTTCCCGCTGATCTACCTCGCGGTGTTCTGGGTGCTCTACCGGCATGAGAAAGTGCCGCTCGTGCGTCACGCCGGAGAGTGGCTCACGGTGGGTGTGCTCGGCGGCGCAAGCCTAGGGCTGCCAACCACGCTGGTGGGCGAGCGTGAGCGCGGCGTGTGGCGGCGCTTCCGGCTCACACCCGTCGCGCTCTGGCGCGTGGTCGCCAGCACCATCGCGGCGCGCTATGTGATCATCATGGGTGCAGGCGCGCTCCAGCTCGGCGTCGCGCTGGCGGCAGGCATGCCGTCGCCAGCGCACCCGCTGGCGCTGTGGGCGGCGCTTTCGGTGGTGACGCTCGCGTTTATCGGGCTGGGCCTCGTGATCGCGGCGCTGGCGGACACGGTGCCTGCGGTGCAGGGCATCGGGCAGTGCGTGTTTTTGCCCATGCTGGTCGTCGGCGGAGTGGCGGTGCCGGTCGCGGCGCTGCCGGAGTGGGCGCGGCAGGTGTCGGCCTTTCTGCCGGGGCGCTACGCCGTGGACGCCCTGCAGGCGTGCGTGACGGGCGCGGGCCTGGGCGCGGCGCGGTTTGAGCTCGTGGCGCTGGTGGTGATCGGTCTCGCGGCGGGCGCGGCGGGCGCGAAGCTTTTCCGGTGGGACGCGTCGCAGCGTTTTCTCACGCTGCGCGGCAAGGTCTGGCTCGTGCCTGCGCTCGCGGCGTGGCTCGCGGTCGGCCTCTGGGCCGGGCTGCGCGGCCCCGCGGTCCCGCCGCCGGAGACCGCCGTCGCGCTCGCGCCGCCACCGGAGCCGCCCTGGATGAAACTCACCGACGCCGACATCGCCGGGCTCGATTTCCGCGTGCCGTCGGACGGCGGCGTCGTCGCGCCGATTGCGGCGGCCGACGACGAGCCCGACGAGAACACCACGCTGCTGCTCGACGACGTGGCCGCCGCATTGCCGACGTGGTCACCCGGCCTGGTGGCCGACGACGCGCAGGCCGTGCGCAACCTCCTCTGCCTTTGCGCCGTGCCCGACGTGGTGCAGCTCTCGGGCGAACGCTATCTGCCGCTGCTGGTGCTGGATTATCTTTCGCACCGCTACCCAAAGGACCGGCTGGTGAAGCTGCTCACGTGGATTGCCCTGCACCCCGACGACGGCACAGTGCTGCTCGATCTCAACGAGCTCGGCATCCCCGGTGTCGTCGGCGACCCCGACCAAGTGCGCGAGCGCGCCTACCTCTACGCGCTCAAGTTCGTCATGCGCCTGACCGGCCGGAAGCCGCCCGGTCGCTGAGGTAAGTCCTTTTGTGCCCGCGCTGGAGCGGTTTGAGTTGAAGTGTGGCCACCGCCCGGCGCTTTGTCATCGCGAGGTGCGCGAAGCGCGCCGTGGCGATCCAGGACTTCGACAATCTCAGTGCCCCGAGCACGGTCGAGGGGCTGGATTGCTTCGTCGCTGCGCTCCTCGCAATGACACGATTCGGCCACACATTTTAACCCGCTCCAATCCTCGTGCTCTTGATCGTCATCGTGCGCGTGATCTTTCGCCTTCGGCCAGCTCCTCCTGCCTAGGACGCAGTCGCGTGATTGGTCGGGGATGAACCCCGACCGACGGTTTCCAAACGATTCTGTGGCGCGCCAAAAACGGGGATTGCCACGCCCGCGCCGCCCCGCCACGTTGCCGCCCTTTCGCGGACGCTTAGCTCAGTTGGTTAGAGCACGTGCTTCACACGCACGGGGTCACAGGTTCGAGTCCTGTAGCGTCCACCATCGCCGGCGACGAGCCGGCCTGTTGCCGTGCTGCTCGCGTTTCACAAACCCTATGGCGTGCTCTCGCAATTCACACCGGAGCCGGGGTCGTGTTGGCGCACACTCGCGGAGTTCGGCCTGCCGGCCGATGTGTATCCGCTCGGGCGGCTCGACGCGGACTCGGAGGGGCTGCTGCTCCTCAGCGACGAGCCGGGCCTCAACACGCGGCTGATGGATCCGCGCCACGCGCACACGCGTGAATATTGGGCGCTGGTCGAGCGCGTACCGGACGACGCCGCACTTGCGCGGCTGGAGCGGGGCGTGGCCATCGGCGGGCACCAAACCCTGCCGTGCCGCGTGCGGCGGCTGGAGCCCGCGCCGGACTTGCCGCCGCGCGTGTCGCCGGTGCGTTTCCGCAAAAACGTGCCCGACTGCTGGCTCGCGCTGGAGCTGACCGAGGGCAAAAACCGCCAGGTGCGCCGCATGACGGCAGCCGTGGGCCACCCGACACTGCGGCTCGTGCGCGTCCGCATCGGTGGGCTCACGCTGGCTTCGCTCGAGCTCGCGCCGGGCAAGTGGCAGGAACTGACGAAAGCGGAGCGGGCGGCGGTGTTTGGTGGTGCCGCTGCCTAACGCTGAACTATCTGTTTCGCGTTCCGTTTCTCGTCGAACTCGCCGATTCTTGTGTGCCGACCACCGTCGGTTGAAACACCCTCGTGTGAGAGCAGCCTGCAACCGTCGCATTTGAATTCAAAATGCCAGAATCGTGCTGGCGATTCCTGCGGGCGTTCAGTTCTCCAAGCAGCGCCGCATCCCGGACATGGCCGCTGATTTTCGCCCTTGGGCCTGCCCCAATAACGTTCCAGATAGTAAAACGTCGGCACACTTGTTGCGGCCTCGATCTCTCGGCACAAATTTCGGCCGTGCGCAGCAAGCGCACTCATTGGGTCTGCCAACTGCCGGTAAGCTCCAATTTCCAAGGCTCCGCATCCAAGCCAAATATTGTCGTGGTGGTAATAGCTCCTCTGCCAAGAACACAACTGCTCCTTGTGCTCGAAGGCCACCGGAAGCATGAACACAGGAATCGGTGGCTTCCCGTCTCCACGGCAAACCGGCGATGCATGGGCAAAGGCATGGGTGAACAAGTAAAGAAACGGCGCACCCTTCCATGATGATGAATGTTGCTTGGCTTCATCATCAAGAATCCGCCACACAGGTTCTCTGCCGAAGCTGGCCGTAACTTTCTTGAGTTCATCATTGCCGTATCGTGAGTGGTGGCGCGGCTCTGTCGCTGCTCGGCTGGCAAGCATCACGTGCGCATTCAGGCGGCCTTTCGTCCATGTCAGAAAATATTCACCGCAGATCTGGCCGGAATGCAACAGCGCCGCCAAGTAGCTTTCCGCAACGTCTTTGAGTTGATCGGGTTCGTTTCGACGACGGCTGCCAAAGATGACGTTGGCGAGAATCATGGCGTAGGTGTTTCAGACGAACCGTGTGCTTATTCGCTCACACGCGCTTGATGACCTCGGCGGCGGGGAGGCGGACCTTGGTGGCGGCGGCGTATTTGTCATCGGCGGCGCGGTGGCCTGCGGCGCAGGCGCAGAGCGTCGTGTAGGGCGTGCCGGCGAGGCCGAGGAGCTCGTCGTATTGCGCGGGGGCGATGCCCTCCATCGGACAGGTGTCCACGCCGAGGAGCGCGGCGGCGGTCATGAACTGGCCGAGCGCGATGTAAACTTGGCGCGACTGCCAAGTGTCAAGGTAGCCGCCGGCTTTGGCACCGGCGAGGCTTTGCAGGATCATGCCCTTGTAGCCGTCGAGCGCCGCCGCCGTGCCGCCGCGCGCGGCGACAGTGCGGGCGATAAGCTGGTCCGCCGCCTCGGGGCCGAGGTCTTTCTTGAAAGCGAATACAACGAGGTGCGAGCAGTCGGCGGGCTGAGTCTGGTTCCACGAGGCGGCGGACAGCTTTTGCTTCACGGCGGGATCGGTCACGATGACGAATTTCCACGGCTCAAGGCCGAAGGAGGAGGGCGCGAGGATGAGCGACTGCTCCAACGCGGCCCAAGTGGCGGCGGGGATTTTTTTCGCCGGGTCGAATTTCTTGGTGGCGTAGCGCCAGTTGAGCGCGGAGAGGAGCTGGTCGGAGGAGATGGGCATCATGGTGGGAAGGATGTCTTAAGGTCTGAAAGTCTGAAAGTCTGAAGGGCGTAAGGAAGAAGGTTGGAAGGAAGAAAATCGTTCACGTTCTCCTACTCTTAATCGTTCTCGGTCTTGGTCTTGATCCGAAACCGATTTCGTTCCGCGCTTCGCGCGGGAGTAGGAGAACGATTACGATTACGAGAACGAGTTTAGGGGGTGAGGATCACCTTCATGTATTTCGCACCGTCGGGGGCGCTGAGCTTGTCGAACCACGCGGCGCCTTCGTCGAGGGTGGCGACGGCGCTGATCATCGGGTCCACGCGAACCTCGCCGCGTGCGATGAGGTCGAGGCAGAGTGGGTATTCGCCGGCGGAGCCGCAGGTGCCGTGGAGGGTGAGCTCCTTGGTGACGACGGCCTGGAGGGGGAAATCGGCGGTCTTGGGTGCGAGATTCCCGACGAGCACGGCCGAGCCGCCGCGCCGGAGCGTGGCGATGGCGAGGTTGAGGGTGGGGCCGATGCCGACGACCTCCAGTGCGACATCCGCGCCGCGGCCGCCGGTGAGCTTGGCGACCTCGGCGACGACGTCGCAGGCGTCGGACTTGAGGGTGTGCGTCGCGCCGAGCTCACGCGCAAGGGTGAGGCGGTTTTCGGCGAGGTCCACGGCGACGATCTGCTTCGCGCCGGCCCAGCGGAGCACTTGGATAACAAACAGGCCGATCATGCCCGCGCCGACGACGACGGCGGTGTCGGTCGGGAGGATCTTCACGCGCTGCACGGCGTGGACGGCGATGGAGACGGGCTCGACCATCGCGGCGTGGGTATAGGAAAGCTTTTCGGGCAGCGCGTAGAGGATGCGGCCGGGCAGAGCGAGTTTCTCGGCGAACGCGCCGTGTTGGCGGTATTCGGCGGGCGCGACGCCGACAACGCGGCGGTTCTCGCAGAGGTTGACTTGGCCAGAGCGGCACGGGCCGCACTCGCCGCAGGAAATGGTGGAGTCGAAGGTCACGCGGTCGCCGGTTTTCCAAGGGCCGGCCTTGGGGCCGACGGCGAGAATCTCGCCGGAAGCCTCGTGGCCCATGATGAGCGGCGGGCGGCGGCGGCCGGTGGAGCCGTCCCAGCCGTGGATGTCGCTGCCACAGATGCCGCAGGCGCGGACGCGGAGGAGAACCTCGTCGGCGGCGGGTGTGGGTTCGGGGAAGCTCGGGTTGAGCTCAAGTTTGGACGGGGCGGTGAGGACGAGGGCTTTCATGGAAAAATGTGTCTAAGGTCTGAAAGTCTGAAGGGCGGGAAACTGACGGACGCCAAGCGGGAGAACGAGAAAGATTAAGAGAAAGAGAACAAGGCGAAGGACGGGAAATGTGTGAACGAGCGCCGGGCAACGCGCACGCAAAAAGTCTCGGATGAGCCGGGGGCCGACAAACTCGGGGCGCCATTCGCCTCGCGCCGCCGTCCCGCTGCCATTGGCCAAAAATGTCCGGTCGCGAAAATGGCCTGCCATGAGGGAGCGCCCCCTCGGGCGCGAGTCGAATGGTGGTAGGACCTGGATTCGAACCAGGGAAGGCGTAAGCCAGCAGATTTACAGTCTGCCCTCGTTGGCCACTTGAGTATCCTACCAAAAGCGGGATGGGCAAAATCGTTAGCCATGGCGCGCGCGGCAAGGCTTTTTTCGCCCCTTGCCCGGCGCGGCGGTAAACGGCACGCTGCCGCCGCTGTCCGCGCGCACGCCATGAACAACCTCCTCGAACACCCTTGGCTCGGGCTCCTGTCCGCCGCCTGCGGCGTGGTGCTGGCCCTGCTCGCGGTCGCGCGGCTGCTGGCGGAGAAGCGCCAGCCGGGCAACACCCTCGCTTGGCTGCTAGCCATTGTGCTCGTGCCGTGGCTGGGCGTGCCGCTGTTTTTGCTGATCGGCGGGCGAAAAATCGAGCGGCTCGCGCGGGCCAAGGGCGCGCTGCGGCCGGTCCTGCCCGGTGCCGTGCCGCCCGCGGGCCGGTCGGCGGGCCGGCCGGTCGCGCAGACCGTGGTGTCGGCCGGGGCCCCGCCGCCCATCGGTGGCAACACGCTGCGGCTGCTCGCCGACGGGCAGGAGATGTTCGCCGAGATGGAGACGCGCATCCGCGCCGCACGGCACAGCATCCATATCACCACCTTCATCCTCGGGCGCGACGACACGGGCCGACGCCTCGTGCGGCTGCTGGCCGCGCGCGCGCGCGAGGGAGTGAAGGTGCGGCTGCTGCTCGACGCGGTGGGCTGCATGTTCCTCAGCCGCGACTTTCTCCACCCGCTCACCCGGGCGGGTGGAGAGGTGGCGTGGTTCATGCCGGTGCTGCATTTCGCCACGCGCGGCTCGGCCAATTTGCGCAACCACCGGAAAATCGCCGTGTTCGACCACTGCGCGGCCATTGTGGGCGGGCACAACCTCGCCCGCAATTACCTCGGCCCGCAGCCGTGGCGGCGGCGCTGGCACGACTTCAGCGCGGTCGTCACTGGCCCGGCGGCGGTGCAACTGCATGAGATTTTCGTGGCCGACTGGGGTTTCGCCACCGGGCAGCCGCCAGCGGCACTGCGGGCGGGCCTCGCCGCCGACGAGGCCCGCGCCGAGCACGGCGACGCCGAGCTGCAAGTGGTCGCCAGCGGCCCCGACGTGCCCGGCGACCCGCTCTACGAGGGCATCCTCGCCATGGTGCAGGAGGCGCAGGAGAGCGTGACCGTGATCACGCCGTATTTCATCCCCGACGAGGTGCTGATGCGCTCGCTGGTCACCAAGGCCCGCGCCGGCCGCCGTGTGACGGTGCTCGTGCCGGCGAAGCCCGACCATCTGCTCACTGAGCTAGCGCGTCGCCACGCGCTGCGCGAACTGCATGCCGCCGGCGCGGAGGTGCGCCTCGTCGGCCCCGGCATGATGCACAGCAAGGGGCTGATCACCGACGACCGGATCGCGCTCTTCGGCTCGGCCAACCTCGACCCACGCAGCCTGTTCCTCAATTTCGAGGTCGGCGTGTTCGTCCACTCGCGTGCCGAGGTGCGGGCGATGCGGGCGTGGGCCGACGGGCTGCGGGCACAGTCGCAGCCTTTCCGGCCGGAAAGGCCGCGCGGCTTCGCGCCGCTGCGCGAGCTGGCCGAGGACGTGGCTCGCCTGCTCGCGCCGCTGCTGTGAGGGCGCTCAGCCCTGCGCGAGCTTGAAGTTCACCGCGTCCACCAGTGCCTCCCACGAGGCATCAATGATGTTGTCGCTCACGCCGACGGTGCCCCACACGGACTGGCCATCGCCGCTCTCGATCAGCACGCGCGTGCGCGCGCCGGTGCCGGCAGCGCTCTCCAAGATGCGGACCTTGTAGTCGCGCAACGTCAGCGCGCGCAGCGTCGGGTAGGTTTTCTCCAGCGCGAGGCGCAGTGCCCGGTCGAGCGCACCGACGGGGCCAGCGTCCTCCGCGACGGTGTGGACGTTCTCTCCGTTGACCTTGAGCTTGACCGTGGCCTCGGCCCACAGCTCCGCGCCGTGGCGCTCGATGATGACGCGGTAGCTCCCGATCTCGAAAAACGCTTTTCCCTGCGCGAGATGTTTCGCCACGAGCAGTTTGAACGACGCGTCGGCCGCCTCGTATTCGTAGCCGCGAAACTCGCGTTTCTTCAGCTCCTCGATGAGCGCCGGCATCGCCGGATTTTTCTCGTCGAGCGCGACGCCGAGCTCCTTCGCCTTGAGCATCAGGCTGCTGCGGCCGGCCATGTCGGAGACGAGCACGCGCGTGCGGTTGCCGACGAGCGCGGGATCAATGTGCTCGTAGCTGCGGGCGACCTTGCTGGCGGCGTTGGCGTGTTGGCCGCCCTTGTGCGCGAAGGCCGACTGGCCGACGAACGGCGCCTTCGGGTCGGGCCGCAGGTTGGCCAGCTCGTCGAAGAACAGGGAGAGGTCGCGGAGCTGCGCGAGGTTGGGCGCGCAATGCGCGGTGCGGCCCATTTTCAGAAATAGGTTGGGCAGAACGGTGGTGAGGTTGGCGTTGCCCACGCGCTCGCCGTAGCCGTTGGCCGTGCCCTGCACGAGCGTCGCACCGGCGGTGATGCCCGCAAGCGTGAGCGCGACGCCGAGGCCGGAGTCGTTGTGGCAGTGGACGCCGACCTTGTCTGCGCCGAATTCACGCACGACGAGGGCCGTGATGTCCTTGAACTCGTCCACCAACGTGCCGCCGTTGGTGTCGCAGAGCGTGAGGTTGCTCGCGCCACCCCGGATGGCGGCGGCGAGCGTGCGGAGCGCGTAGGCGGGGTCGGCCTTGTAGCCGTCGTAGAAATGCTCGGCGTCGTAGATCACCTCGCGGCCCTGCGCGGCGAGGAACCGCGCGGACTCCTCGATCATGGCGAGATTCTCCTCCAACGTGGTGCGGAGCACCTCGGTCACATGCATGTCCCACGTCTTGCCGACGATGGTGAGCACGGGCATCCCGCTGTCGAGGAGGGTGCGGAGCTGCGGGTCGTCATCGGTCCGCCCGCCAGCGCGGCGGGTCGCGCCGAAGGCGGCGAGCTTGGCGTGCTTAAGCCGGAGGTTCTTCGCCTCCTGGAAAAACGTGATGTCGCGCGGATTGGAGCCGGGGAAGCCGCCCTCGATGTAGTCCACGCCAAACGCGTCGAGCCGCTCGGCGATGCGAAGCTTGTCGGCCACGGAGAAGCTGATGCCCTCCCCCTGCGTGCCGTCGCGGAGAGTGGTGTCGTAGATCTTGAGGGCGGTGGTTTTCATGGGCGGTATGGTCGGAAGGTCGAAAGGGGAAGGTCTAAAGTCTTAAGGTCTGAAAGTCGGAAGGTCGAGTGCGGGAAAAACGAAAAACCCGGGCTGGATGGCCCGGGTCAGGAAACTTGGCGTTGCTTGTCGTGTGCTTACGCCGCGTCCTGCCCGGGGAGGGCAATGATAATCGCGGCAATAATGGGCGTGGCGGTCACGGTGCGGTCACGGTGGGCGGGACCGACGGGGTTGTCGAGGACGAATTTCGGACGAGGGCGAGGCGGAAGCCCACGCCGTCGTTGCGGTTGTCCCGCTCGCTTTGGTTGCGTAACGCTGAGCGAACGTCCGTCGCGCGGTTGATCCAACTGCCGCCGCGATCGATGCGGAGGGAGCCCGAGGCCGGTCCGCGCGGATTGGTCACCTCCCCACCCCGATAACGGCCAAGCCAGTCCAAGCACCATTCCCGCACGTTCCCGTGCATATCCGCCAACCCCCACCCATTCGCCTGCTTCGTCCCCACCGGATGCGTTGTGCCTCCGCTGTTCTCCGCCGTCCATGGGAAAGCTCACGAAGTCCGTCTGAAGCGGGCCAGCCAAGGGCGGCGGCGTTTCGGTGGTCATGGTGTGGTCTGAGGCGGCTGCGCGACATTCAGGGGCGGCTTGTCTCGCGTGGCAACGCGCAAGTGAGAATCGGCGCCACGGTTCGGGGTCGGATCTAAGCCAGTGAAATCAGCCGTTGACAACGCGCTACGGTGGCGCAGCGTGTCGCTCCCCTTTGTTGCAGGGTGGAGCAGCCTGGTAGCTCGTCAGGCTCATAACCTGAAGGTCGTTGGTTCAAATCCAACCCCTGCACCCAATTTCCCGCCGGGTGGACGCCCGGCCCGCCCGGTTTCCTTCCCCGATGAATGCTAAATCCCCGCGTTTTCTCTGCGGCTTGGTGGCCGCGCTTGTGTCCGCCGCGATCTTGCGCGCACAGCCCGCCCCCGCCGCCACCCCGGTCATCCGGGTCAACGCCGCCGCGACCAAGCCGTCCAGCCCGCTGCTCTACGGGTTGATGACCGAGGAGATCAATTACTCCTACGCGGGCGGCCTCTACGCCGAGCTCATCATCAACCGCTCCTTTCAGGACAATGCGCGGAACCCCGACTATTGGTCGCTCGTGAAGGATGCCGCCGCAGCCGGATCCATCGCGCTCGACCGCACCGAGCATCTCAACGACGCGCTGCCTGTCAGCCTGCGGATTGACAACACCAGTGCCGCGCCCGGCCCGGCGCAGGGCGGGGCCGCCGGTGCGCCGCGCACCCGCCTCGGCGTCGCCAACGCCGGCTACTGGGGCATCCCGGTAAAACCATCCACGACCTATCGCGCGTCGTTCTTCGCCAAGGCCGACAACAATTTCTCCGGCCCCGTCGCGCTTAGCCTAGAGAGCAACGACGGCGCGACCGTCTTCGCCCGCGCGCAGGTCACCGGCGTCTCCGGCGGCTGGAAAAAATATGAGGCCGTGCTGACCACTGCCGCCAACGTCAGTCCCACCGCCGCCGCGCGCTTCGTCCTCCTTACTGGCTCGCCCGGCACTGTCTGGCTCAGCCAGGTCTCGCTGTTTCCGCCGACGTGGAACAACCGCCCCAACGGCCTCCGCCCCGACCTCATGCGGCTCCTCTCGGACTTGCGGCCGACGTTCCTCCGTTTCCCCGGCGGCAACTACGTCGAGGGCAACTCGCCCGAGACGCGCTTCGACTTCAAGAAAACCATCGGCCCGGTTGAGGAGCGGCCCGGGCACATGGGGACCTGGAGCTATCGCTCCTCCGACGGCCTCGGCCTGCTGGAGTTTTTGACGTGGTGCGAGGATCTGAAAATGGAGCCCGTGCTCGCCGTTTTCGCGGGCCTGACCCTCGGCGGCACCACGATCTCCGCCGGCCCGGCGCTCGAGCCCTACGTGCAGGACGCGCTCGACGAGATCGAATATGTCACCGGCGACGTGAGCACCAAGTGGGGCGCGCAGCGCGCGAAGGACGGCCACTCCGCGCCCTTCAAGCTGACCTACGTCGAGATCGGCAACGAGGACAACGCGCGCTCCAATTACGACGCGCGCTTCGCCCAGTTCCACGACGCCATCAAGGCGAAGCACCCGCAGCTCCAGCTCATCGCCACCCTCGCCGTCCAATCCCGCACGCCCGACCTGATTGACGACCACCAGTATTACAACTCCGGCCAGATCACCGCCCGCCAGGCCGCCACCCGCTACGACACCGCTGACCGCAAAGGCCCCAAGATCATTTTCGGCGAATACGCCACGCGCGGTGCCACCCCGCCCACACCCGACCTCAACAACGCCCTCGGCGACGCGGCCTTCCTGACCGGTCTGGAGCGCAACTCCGACCATGTCATCATGTCCACCTACGCGCCGCTCTTTCTCAATGTGAATCCCGGTGCCTCCAGCTGGCCCACCGATCTCATCGGCTACGACGCGCTCAACAGCTTCGGTTCCGTCTCCTATTACGTCCAAAAAATGTTCGGCACCCACCACGGCGACACCATCTTGGCCACGACGATTGAGAACACGCCCACCGAGCGACTGACCGCCGACCGCGGCGGCAGCGCGCAACCGGCGGACGTGCCCTCGCTCTTCGCCAGCGCCACGCGCGACACCGCCAAGGGCGTGATTTACCTAAAAGTCGTCAACGGTGCCGGCACCCCGCAGCCCGTGAGTATCGAATTCAACGGCGTGAACGTCGCCGCGACCGGCGAGGCCACCGTGCTCACCTCAGCCAATCTCACCGACGTCAACTCCCTCACCGAGCCGATGAAGGTCACGCCGAAGACCGAGCCCGCCACGGGCCTCGCCGGTAAGTTCACCCGCACCTTCCCCGCTCATTCCGTCACTGTGCTGGAGCTGAAGGCGAACTGAGTGAGCCTGGGGCCGGCCGCCGGCTCAGGCCCGCCGGCCCAGCCGCCCCAGAAGGCGTTGCAGGAGGATGAAGCCGAGCAGCAACGCGCCGATGATGATGCGCGTCCACGCCGGATCCAGCCGGCCGTCGAACCGGATAGCCGATTGGATGACGCCGAAAATCAGCAGCCCCAGCAGCGTGCCCAAGATGTTGCCGCGTCCGCCGGTGAGCAACGTGCCGCCGATGACCACGGAAGCGATCGCGTCCAGCTCAAGGCCGATGCCGTCGCGGGGGTTGCCGGAGCCGGAGTTGAGCATCAGGGCGAGGCCGGCGAGTGAGGCAAAAAAACCGTTGAGCGCATACACGCCGATGCGGGTGGAGGCGACCGGCAGGCCCATCAGCAGCGCCGACTGCTCGCTGCCACCGAGCGCGAGCAGGTTGCGCCCGAACCGGGTAAAGTGCCCGATGACCCCACCAGCCACCAAGACCGCCAGTAGCACCACGGCGGATAGCTTGAGCGCGGCGGTTTCACCCAAAGGCCAGTCCCAGAGGGTGAGTTTGGTGAGCGCAGGGTGGGAGAGTCCGGTCGGGTCGGTGCTGATCCAATACGCCGAACCGCGCATCAAAAACATGCCGGCCAAGGTGATCAAAAACGCCGGCTGCCGGAAATAATGGATGAGCGCGCCCATTCCGGCACCCAACACCGTGCCGACGCCCAACGCCAAGGCGGCGGCCAAGACGGGCGGGACACCTTTCTTTTCCACCAGCGTGGCGACCAGAATTGAGGTGAAGCCGACGACCGCGCCGACGGAGAGATCAATCCCGCCCGAAAAAATTACCAAGGTCATGCCGGTGGCAGCGATGCCTAGCGCGGCGTTGTCGGTGAACAAATCCGCCGCGACGCCGAGCGAAAAAAAGTGGTCGTAGTTGAGTCCCGCCGCGACATAGAGCACCGCAAGCACGGCGGCGGTCACGATGAGGGGCAGGCGGCGTTGAAGGGCGGGTTTCATGCGACCTCCTTTTTGGGCAGCAGTCCGCGCAGCCAGCGACCAGCGCGGTCAGATTGGAGCACACAAACGACGAGGATGAGGATGGCCTTCGGCACGGACGCGACGGGCGGTGGCACGCCGAGAAACACGAGGGTGGGAGACAGGGTTTGCAGCAACAGCACGCCGGCAAAGGTGCCCGCCAGCGTGAAGCGTCCGCCATTGAGCGCGGTGCCGCCCACGACCACGGCGAAGATGGCGTCGAGCTCCATGTTTTCGCCCGAGCGGTAGGGGTCGGCGGCGCCGATGTTGGCCGCGTCCATCGCGCCGGCCAGCGCGGCACACAGGCCGCACAGCAGGTAGGCGAGGCATTTCATGCGGGCGGTGGCGAGTCCGGCGAAGCGGCTGGCGACGGGATTGTCGCCGACGGCCTCGATGAACAAGCCGGCGGCGGTGCGGCGCAGGGCGGCCTGGGCGACGAGATAAAGCAGGCCGGCCAAGATGGCCGCGAAGGGCAGCCCGAGCAGGAAGCCTTTGCCCAGATACTCAAACCCGGGATGCTTGATCAGGAGCACATCGCCATGGGCCACAAACTGCGCGATACCACGGCCGCTCACCATCAAGATGAGCGTGGCCACAATGGGTTGGACCCCGGCGTAGGCGACGAGGATGCCGTTGAGCAGGCCGGCCAGCGCGCCGGCACCAAGCGTGGCGGCGAGCACTAGCGGCAGCGACGTGTGGCCGCTGGTGATGCACAGTCCGGCCGTGGCACCGGCCACAGCCATGACGGAGCCGACGGAGAGATCCACGCCGCCGGTGGCGATGACCAGCGTCATGCCGAGGGCGACGACAAAGGTGCGGGCACCTTGGTTGAAAATATCCACCGGCGCGCCGAAGAGGTGTCCCTCCAGCACGCCAATTTTCAAGAAATCGGGATTGTGGATAAGATTGACGACCAGCAGCAGGGCGAGGCCGGCCAGTGGCCAGACCACCGGCGAGCGCAAAAAACGTTGGAGGCGCGAATCAATCATGGGCTTGGTGGCCGCCGGCCATGGCTTGCATCACGCGCGGCGCGTTGAGGTCGGTGCCGGTGAACTCGGCGGCGTGGCGGCGCTCACGCAGCACGACGACGCGCGTGCTGTTGCGCACGATCTCGTCGAGTTCCGAGGAGATAAACAGCACCGACACGCCGTCGGCGCACAACTGGGCGACGAGCGCCTCGATCTCTGCCTTCGCGCCGATGTCAATGCCGCGGGTGGGCTCGTCGAGGATGATCAGCGCCGGGCGGGTGGCGAGCCAACGAGCGAGCAGGACTTTCTGCTGGTTGCCGCCGGAGAGATTTTTAATCGGGGTCTCGGGGCTGGCGGTCTTGATGCGGAGGGCGCGGATGTAGTGGTCGCAGAGTTTGTCCTGCTCCGCGCGGGAGAGCGGGCGGGTGGCGCCTTGCCGGGCTTGCAGGGCCACGATGAGATTTTCACGCACGGAGAGATTGGGCAAAATACCCTCGTGCTTGCGGTCCTCGGAGCAGAAGGCGAGGCCGGCGGCGATGGCTTCGCGGGGTGAGTGCAGGCCCACGCTCTTGCCGTCGCGGGTCAGCTCGCCGCTGTCGCGCTGATCAATGCCAAAGAGCAGGCGGGCGGTCTCGGTGCGGCCGGAACCGAGCAGGCCGGCGAGGCCGAGGATTTCGCCTTGGCGGATTTCGAGGTCGAGCGGGTGCAGGGCGCCTTGGCGCGACAGGCCCCGGGCGGCGAGCAGCGGCGCGCCCGTCGGAGTCTGGGTTGCGGTGCCGCCGGTGGCGTGCGTGGCCTCCGCGATGTCGCGGCCCAGCATTTTGCCCACCAACGCGAGGCGCGGCAGTTCCGCCGTGAGGTATTCGCCGACGAGGGCGCCGTTGCGCAGCACGGTGATACGGTCGCTCACCGCATAGACTTGGTCGAGGAAGTGAGTGACGAACACGATACCCAGGCCCTCGCCACGCAGCCGGCGCATGATGGCGAAGAGGTCGCCCACTTCCTTTTCATCGAGACTGGCGGTTGGCTCGTCGAGGATGAGCAGACGTGCCTTGAGGTCGAGGGCGCGGGCGATGGCGACCATCTGCTGCAAAGCGACGGACAGGCTGCCCAGCTCCGCATCCACATCGAGTTCAAGCCCGAGCCGCGCCAGCGCGGTGCGGGCGTGGCGGCGGACGGCGGGCCAGTTGACGAAACCGCCTTTGCCGGGTTGGCGGCCGAGGCAGAGGTTTTCCGCGATGGAGAGCGAGGTGACGAGGTTGACCTCTTGGTAAACGGTGCTGATGCCGCACTGCTCGGCCTCCTTGGGCGAGGCGGGGCGGACCAGTTCGCCTTTGAGGCGGATTTCGCCCGCGTCGGCAGGATACACGCCGGTGAGAACCTTGATGAGGGTGGACTTGCCCGCGCCGTTTTCACCGAGCAAGGCGTGGATCTCGCCGGCCAGCACGGTCAAATCCACGCCAGCCAGCGCGGTGACACCGGGGAACTTTTTCCCGATGCCGCGGAGGGCGAGGAGTGGCGGAGGCTGGCTCATGGAGCTGTCACGGAAGTGGCGAGGATGAAGCGAGGCAAGCGCGCACCGTCGGGCTGGCCGTCATTCGCTCGTGCCGCCGGGCGCTCCGGGCGTGCAGCGACGACAATAAAAAAGGCCCGACACGTGGTCGGGCCCGAAGTAAAGCAGGGTGGGGCGCTCAGTATTGGCGCGTCGGAACGGCGGCGGTCGCGTTGGTCGAGTCGAAGAGTTCGTCCTTGTTGGAGGAAAACTTCGGCACGGTCTCGCCTTTCAGGATCTTCTCGACGGTGTCGTAGATCTTGGGGCCGAAGAGCGGGTTGCACTCGACGGTGCAGTTGATCTTGCCGGCGGCGACCGCCTGCACGGCCTCCTTGATGGCATCAATCGTGACGATGAGGATGTCCTTGCCGGGTTTCAGGCCGGCTTCCTCAATGGCTTGGATGGCACCAAGGGCCATGTCGTCGTTGTGGGCGTAGAGGATCTGGATGTTTTTGCCGTGCTTTTTGAGCAGGGCTTCCATGACGGTCTTGCCTTCCGCGCGGCGGAAGTTGCCGGTCTGCGAGTCGAGCATCTTGAACTCGGGATGTTTGGCTAGTCCGTCGGCGAAGGCCTTCTTGCGGTCGTTGGCGGCGGCGGAGCCCGGTTCGCCTTGAAGCTCGACAATGTTCACGCGGCCACCGGCATTCTTGGCGAGCCACTCGACGGCCATGCGGCCTTCCTCATAGAAGTCAGAGCCGATGAAGGCGGTGAAAAGGGAATCGTCGGCGACCTTCACCTTGCGGTCCATGATGACGACAGGGATCTTGGCCTTCTTCGCGTCGGCCAGCACCGGCTCCCAGCCAGTTTCAACAATGGGCGCGATCACGATGGCGTCCACGCGCTGGGCGATGAAGGAGCGCACCGCGGCGAGCTGGTTCTCCTGCTTGCTCTGGCCGTCGGAGAACTTGAGGTTGATGCCGCGCTGGGCGGCCTCGTCCTTGAGGGACTTGGTGTTGGCGGTGCGCCAAGCACTTTCCGCCCCGGTTTGGGCGAAGCCCACCGTGATGGGTTTTTTCGGCGCATCGGCGGCGCGAAGGCTGAGCAGACCGGTAAGAGCCACGATAGCGGCGACCGGGAGGAATTTGAGGAGGTTTTTCATAGGGGTGAAAGATTTACAAACTGACATCGTGAGACCCAAAGTCGAGCCTTCAGTAAGGATGCCCAGCCAAATGTTCCAAAAGTTATGAGTGAAGCCCTTTTGCCATCCAAAGTGCAAAGATGCGTGAGGGGGCAAGCCGAAGGAGCAATTTGCTCGGCCGGCGGGCTTGTCCGGCCGGTGGACGCAGGTCCAGCGCGGTTAGCAGCATTTAGCGACCGGCCTCGCCGACTAGCAGCCGGCTCCCGTCTGGCCGTAGTAGGCCCCCGGCCCGTGTTTGCGCTTGAAGTGTTTGTTGAGGAGTGCGGGCTCGATGGTTTTGAGTTTCGGCTCTAGCGACAGCGACATCAGCGCCATGTGGGCGATGCACTCGACGGCGACGGCGACCTCGACGGCTTTGGCGACATTCTTGCCCCAAGTGAACGGCGCGTGGCGGTTGACCAGCACGGCGGGAAAGTCGGCGGGGTCGAGTTTGCCCTGATGGAAACGCTCCACGATGACGTTGCCCGTCTCCCACTCGTAGGCCCCGCCGCCGATTTCCTTGGCGGTCATTTTCCGGGTGACGGGGATGTCGCCATAAAAATAGTCGGCATGCGTGGTGCCGAAAATCGGGATCTCGCGGCCGGCCTGGGCGAAGCTGGTGGCGTGGGAGCTATGCGTATGCACGACGCCGCCGATGTCCTTAAAAGCGAGCAAAAGCCGGCGGTGGGTGGGAGTATCGGAGGAGGGATTGAGCTTACCTTCAATCTTCCGGCCTTCGAGATCAATCAGCACCATGTCGGCGGGCTTGAGGTCCGCATAGGCGACGCCGCTGGGCTTGATGGCGAAAATACCGCGCGCGCGATCAATCGCGCTGGCGTTGCCGAAGGTCAGGTTGATGAGGCCGTGTCGCGGCAGAGCGAGATTGGCCTCGTAGGCCTCGCGTTTGAGCTCTTGGAGCATGGTGGATGGAAAAATCGTTCTCTTAATCTTTCTCGTAATCGTTCTCTTAGGGCTTGGTTGAGGGAGAAAGATTAAGATTACGAGAAAGAGAACGAGGGTCAGGCGCGGATGCCTTGGGCGAGATGGTAATACACCTCGTTGTTGCGGAGATCCTGCTTGAGCGCGGGGAGCGTTGTATCGTCGTTGATGACGACGGTCTCGATGCCGGCGATCGTGGCGAAGTCCTCGAGCATCTCGGTGGTAACCGAGTAGCTGTAGCCCGTGTGGTGGGCGCCGCCGGCGTAGATCCACGCGGCGCAGGCGGTCTTGAAGTCGGGTTTGCACTCCCAGACGGCGCGGGCGACGGGGAGCTTCGGCATGGCGGGAACCTTCACGGCTTTCACCTCGTTGACGAGCAGGCGGAAACGGTTGCCGAGATCGATCAGCGAGGCGTTGAGGGCGTCGCCAGTGGCGGCGTCGAACACGAAGCGCACGGGGTCTTCTTTGCCGCCGATACCGAGCGGGTGAATCTCGACCTTGGGTTTGCTGGCCGCGATGGTCGGGCAAATCTCGAGCATGTGCGCGCCAAGGACTTGGTGGCCCTTGGGCGAGAGGTGGTAGGTGTAGTCTTCCATGAACGAGGTGCCGCCGGGCAGTCCGACGTTCATCACTTTCATGGCGCGGACGAGTGCGGCGGTCTTCCAGTCGCCCTCGCCACCGAAGCCGTAGCCCGCCGCCATCTGGCGCTGGGTGGCCATGCCGGGGAGCTGGCGCAGGCCGTGCAGATCCTCGAAGGTGTCCGTGAAACCCTTGTAGCCGCCGTCGGCGAGGAACTTCGCCAGCGCGAGGTCGAGCCGGGCGCTGTAACGCAGCTCATCGTGGCGCTTGCCGCCTTTTTTCAGGACGGGGGCAACGGCATACTGCTTCTCGTAGTCGGCGCAAAGGGCGGAGATGTCGGACTCCTTGACCGCTTTGACGACCTCGACGAGATCGCCGACGCCGTGCGTGTTGACGGCGAAGCCCAGCTTCATCTCGGCGGAAACCTTGTCGCCCTCGGTGACGGCGACTTGGCGCATGTTGTCGCCAAAGCGCACGAACTTCGCGCCCTGCCAATCGTGCCAAGCACGGGCGGCACGCTGCCAGGCACCGATGCGTTCGTGCACCTCGGGGTCGGACCAATGGCCGACGACCACCTTGCGGCCGAGGCGCATGCGCGTGTGGATGAACCCGGCCTCGCGGTCGCCGTGGGCGGCTTGGTTGAGGTTCATGAAGTCCATGTCAATCGTGCCCCACGGTAGGTCGCGGTTGAACTGGGTGTGCAGATGCAGGAAAGGCTTCTTCAGCACGTTGAGGCCGCGAATCCACATCTTGGACGGCGAGAATGTGTGCATCCACAGGACGAGGCCGGCGCAGTTGGCGTCGTTGTTGGCCTCGAGCATGACGTTGGTGATCTCGTCTGGCGTGGTGAGCAGGGCTTTGAAGACGGTCTTCAACGGCAGCTGCTTCGACGCGGCCAGCGAGTCGGCGACGTGTTTGGCATTGGCGGCGACCTGCTTGAGCGGGCCGGGGCCGTAGAGGTGCTGCGAACCGCAGACGAACCAGATTTCGGGGGAGGCGAGGAGTTTCATAGGAAAATGGGAGCCGCCGTTGGCGGCGATGGACACAGATTTGTTTCCCGCTCGCTGCCCTCCGTGGCAAGCGCATTCAGCCCCGCGCGCTCCGTCCCCGGGCACCAAGCCGCGCGGATGGCGCACGTTCGCCCTGCACGCAAACGGGGCTTGTGCCGCAACTCCCGTCGGGCAAATTCGCCGTCCATGGCCCGCCGCCCATCGCTCCGCGCCCGGTGTCACTCCGCCCGTTTCGCGCGGAGGAGCCATTCGTTGGGTCGGGGTAAAAGCGACGTGGTAACGCTTGTTTTGAAAGGCTGCAGACCGGACTTGACTCCATGAAAAGCGAGAAACAAAGCACTGCCTTAATCGTCCCATGCTACATAAAGTCGCAGTGGGACATTGAGTGCCTTGTTAGATTGTGCGGTAGCATCCAGCGGCAATCGCAGCCTTTCGATAAGGTCTATCTGGTGGATGACGCGAGCCCGCTAAAATATGAGGTTCACCCCAATTTTATTGAGCACATTTTTCTCGGCGAGAATGGTGGACCAGCGAGAGCCAGAAACGTCGCGATAAACAAGGCAATCAGTTCGGGCGCGCAATACCTTATGTTCACCGACCACGATTGCATTTTAGACCCGAACTGGAACAAGGAGATGTCTTCATTTCTGGCGGCCACAGAGTTTGGAGCCGTCGGCGGCATGACTTATTCGTGGGGAAAAACACTGCTCGACCGCTATCACGATCTCAATGGGACGCTGGCGGGCAAATGGCTGCTGCCCGAGCGGAAAGAGCTGTGGTATATGCCCTCGCTCAACTTCGGAATGAAAAGGCAGGTCGCGGAACAATTCCCGTTCGACGAAAGATTCCCGACGGCGGCGGGAGAAGACGTGGATGTTTGCCTGCGCCTGCGCAGCAAATACAAGATCGGCTTTTGCGAACGCGCGAAGCTGTGGCACGACTACGGCTACAAAAACTCCGTTTCCGGCTTCAGCAAATTTCTCAAGCTGTTTAAAAAATACAAAAGCTCCAGTGCGACGGTTTACGAAGGGCACACGGTATTGATGTGGGATGCATCGGAATCCATCTACGAAGGAAACATGAAACCATGAGCCTGATCTACAAACGCAGCGCCAACCAGCCGAGCCTGACCCATGTGATCCATGATTATTTGGGCGAAATGCGTCCGTTCGCGAAGCGGGTGGGGAATCCGCTTTTGATCGCACCGATGCTGGTCCTGAAGTCGCTGGAATGGAGCATTTACAGATGGTATAAAACTCCCATCAGGAGATTTTACGGCGTCAAGGGGAATGAGTTGATTTACATGATTACCAACGCTTGCAATGACCGCTGCCCCAAGTGCGGGATTTGGGAAAGGCCGGAACCCAGCGACCAGCACTTGATGATCTCTCATTTCATCAACTGCCTGCGGCGGCTGCATCACAATCTGTATCAGGTAACCCTGACCGGCGGTGAGCCCTTGCTTTTCAAAAGGGACGTGATGCAGATCGCCGAAGAAGCGAAGAGTTTGGGCGTGCCGATGGTGACGGTCACTAACGCCAGACTGGTCGACGAGCCTTTCCTGAAGCGATACAAGGAACTGGGGCACATCCTTGTAATTTCCGTGGATTCGGTTGAGCGGCAAAAATGGAACGAATTCCGCGGGAGGCAAAACTTCGACCTCGTCTTCCCAAGGATCATGCTGGCGAAAGAGATTTTGGGCGACCAGTTGAGGATTCAATCCGTGCTTTCCCAGGAGTCAGCCGAGGAAATCCCCAAAGTCGTCGCTTGGTGCAAGCAGCAGGGGATTCAGCACAACACCCAACTCTATCAGGACTTCGGAGCTTACAACTGGCACAATAAGGTTTCCGAGCAGGCGATGGTGGACGATGGCACGCCGTGCGCGGCGAGAAAAAACATCTGTATTTATCCGAACGGCGACGTGGTAAAGTGCTTTGACCACCGCAGAATTCCACTCGCCAAGGAACCGCTGGGCAACATCGCCAAGCAGGACATCATCGAAATTCTCTGCACGAAGCGTTCTACCGAAATCTCAAAAATCATGAAGACCTGCAATTTCCCCTGCAAAAATATGTCGTGCAACAAACCCCAGACACTTTTGTTCAACTGATGCAAGCTAAGCCGAGCGACATCATCATTCTGCGCGGTGCACCCGGTTCCGGCAAATCGCAGACCGCAAAAAGCCTGTCGCAGTTATTTCCCAGGGGCGTGAGACTGGAGGTGGACACGATTCGCCAGATGGTCGTTGCGGTGGATTGGAAGAACCAACAGGAGCACATCACGATGCTCCAAGTGGCTGCCGGTTTGGCTTGGGATTTCCTGCGACGTGGCTTTAGTCCGGTCATGGTGGTTGACACGTTTAGCGGCGACAAAATTTTCGGGTTTATGGATCGAATCCACCACTTCGACAGCAACCTCACAATCAGTGTATTCGGGCTGTTCACGACTGAAGATGAATTGGAACGGCGATTGGCACTGCGTCAACATGGAGAGTTCAGAGATGTCGCAATCTCCAAAAAGCTAAACAGCGACCTACTCAAAATAAGGCAAGAAGCGGAAACACTAATAGACACAACGGGGCTATTGCCCGCAGAGACGGCGCGTAAAATTTACGAAAGCATGGCTGGGCGATGATCTGCTATGGCACCCCCTGAAACACTTCGGCCTGCCGAACCAGAAAGACGTCAAAGATGGCGTCACCGCCGACAAGATTCCTTGATGGTCAGCAGTTGCTTCATCACGCCGCCGAGGTCGGCGGATTTGTTGCGGCCGCCGAGGCTGTCGTGCAGCTGGCGGTAGAGGGTGTAGAGCTCGTTGTAGGTTTTCTGCGCGGCGGCCTTGGGCTTGTAGGCGACTTTTTTGAGGGAGGTCATCTTCTTCTGCGCGGTGGGGAAGTCCGGGTGAGCGCCGGCGAGGACGGCGGCGCTGACGGCCGAGCCGAGCGCACAGGCTTGCGAGGAACCGGCAACGAGCATCGTGCAGCCGGTGATGTCGGCGTAGATCTGCATCAGGAGGGGGTTTGTCTCGGCGATGCCGCCGGCGCAGACGACGCGGTTGATCGGCACGCCGTATTCCTTGATGCGCTCGATGATGGCGCGAGCGCCGAAGGCCGTGGCCTCAATGAGCGCGCGATAGATCTCGGCTTGGGTCGTGTAGAGCGTCTGGCCGACGAGCAGGCCGGTGAGGCGCTGGTCAACGAGGATGGTGCGGTTGCCGTTGTTCCAGTCGAGGGCGAGCAAGCCGCTCTGACCGGGCGACAGTTTCGCCGCTTCGGCGGTCAACTTGGCGTGGAGTTTGGCGTCGCCGAGGACGCCCTCGACGAACCACTTGAAGATGTCGCCCACCGCGCTCTGGCCAGCCTCAATGCCGTAGAAGCCGGGGAGGATCGCACCCTTGACGATGCCGCAGATGCCCGGGATGTCGGGAACGGTCTTGGCGGCGGAGACCACGCCGCAGTCGCAGGTGGAGGTGCCGATGACCTTGACGAGCGTGCCCTCGGCGACGCCGCAGCCGATGGCGCCGTAGTGAACGTCGAACTCGCCGATGGCGATCGGGATGCCGGCGGGTAGGCCGAGCTTCTTCGCCCACTCGGGCGAGAGATTGCCGGCGGACTCGCTGGCGTCGTGGGCTTTGTCGTAAAGGCGGTCGCGGAGCGCGGCCAGTTTCGGGTCAAGCAAGGCGAGAAACTCCTTGTCGGGCAGGCCGCCCCAGTCGTCGGCGTAGAGGGCCTTGTGGCCGGCGGCACACACACCGCGCTTAACGGCCTTGGGGTCGGTGACGCCGGCGAGCTGGGCGGGCACCCAGTCGCAGAGCTCGACCCAGGAGTAGGCGGCGGAGAAGGCCTTCGGGTCGGTGTTGAGGCAGTGCCACAGCTTGGCCCAGAACCACTCAGAGGAATAGGTGTTGCCACACTTGGCGATAAAGTGCGGGCTGTGCTGCGCCGCCAGCTCGGTGATCTTGGCCGCCTCGCGCCAGCTGGTGTGGTCCTTCCAGAGCCAGCACTGGGCGTTGAGGTTCTTGGCCCATTTTTTGTCGGCAGCGAGGGCGCGGTTTGAGGCGTCCACGGGGATCGGGCTGGAGCCGGTGGAGTCCACGCCAAGGCCGATGACCTTGGCGGCAGAGAAGCCCTTTTGCTTCTTCGCTTGGGCGAGGGCACCTTTCACCGATTTTTCGAGGCCGAACAGGTAGTCGCCGGGGTGTTGGCGGGCGACGTTGTGGTCGCGCGGGTCGAGCATCACGCCCTGCGTGCCGCTGGGGTAGTTGACGACGCAGGAGCCGAATTCTTTGCCGTCCTTGCAGCGCACGACGAGGG
>CAIPZZ010000259.1 GCA_903869665.1 uncultured Opitutia bacterium
AAACCGGATTTCGTGGATCCGGTTCGACCCGGGCGGCAGTTCACCCCGGCTGATTTCTTTCGCCGCTGGAGGGGGACAGCAACGTCCCAAGTCCCGGTTGTTAGTCCCGAGCTATCGGCTTCGGCGGAGTGGAAATATTGCCGAGGTAAGATCTCGGCGGCAAAATGAGTTATGGGCCGTAGGGGAGGAAGTCGTTCATTCTCTGTTCGAAATCCTGTCATGAAAGCAGGGCGGTGAATAATATACTCCCTCGGGTCTACAACGTGAACAGGATGAGCCGCAGGGTCATACCGTCCTTGCCACTCCTCTAGGCGGGCCTCAAAGACCCTGCATAACCTATGGCCAGTAGGCTGAGATGGCCGACGGGGCCTATGATCCGCATTTGCCATCTTCATCTTCGCCCACATCCGTGTCCTTCGTGGTTAAGAAAATAACAACGTCCTCCGCTCCCGAGTGCATCCGCCTACGTGGCGTGCGCCAGAACAACCTGAAGGGCTTCGACCTCGACCTCCCGCTTGGCCGCTACATCGCCGTTACCGGCCTGAGTGGCGCAGGCAAATCCTCGCTCGTGTTCGACACCCTCCATGCCGAGGGCCAGCGGCGATACGTTGAGACCTTCAGCGCCTACACGCGCCAGTTTCTTGACCTGCTTCAAAAACCGCGGGTGGACGCCATCGAGAACATCCGCCCGTCCATCGCCATCGAGCAGACCAACACCGTCAAGACCTCGCGCTCCACTGTCGGCACCATGACGGAGCTGACGGATTTCTTCAAAGTCTGGTTTAGCCATGTCGCGGCATGCTATGATCCGGCCACCGGCGAAAAGGTCGAGGATGACAATCCCCAAAGCATCTGGAGTAAAACCTCCGCCGCCCACGCCGGCCGGGTTGCCAGCATCGCCTTCCGCGTCAGCAAGCCGGACAACCTGACTTGGCCCGAGATCATCAAAAATCTCCAAGGCCAGTCCTACGTGCGCGTCCTCGTGCCAGGCCCCTCGCCGACGCTCGACTTGCACCGCCTAGACGCGCTCGCCGCGGAGCTCGGCCCGCTCGCCGCCACCAAGGAAATTTATGTCGTCCAAGATCGGGTGACCATCGAGCCGGCGCAAAAAACCCGTTTCCTAGAGGCTGTCGAGACCGCCCTGCATTTCGGCCAGGGCGAGGTGCGGCTCTTCAGCGGCGACCAGCCAACCGAGCTCGGGCATTTTTCTCGCGGACTTCACTCGCCGAAGACCGGTCGCACGTTCCGGTCGGCTTCTCCGGCGCTGTTCTCGTTCAACTCGCCGCTCGGTGCCTGTCCGAAATGCCGCGGCTTCGGACGCGTCATAGACATAGACTACCGCCTCGCGATTCCGGACCAGTCGCTCTCTATTGATCAAGGCGCGATCAAATGCTGGGAGGGCGAGGTCTATCGTGAGTCGCTCGCCGATCTGCGCACCTTCACGCGAAAGCGCAAGATCCCGACCGATGTCCCGCTGGCTCAGCTCACACCAGAACAGCGCTCCTTCATCATCGACGGCGAGCCCGGTTACGGCGAGGAAAACGGCAAGACCTGGCCGAAATATTGGTATGGAGTGAAGGGCTTTTTCCGCTGGCTGGAAAAGACGACCTACAAGATGCACGTGCGCGTCTTTCTTTCGCGCTACCGCACCTACAACGCCTGCCCCGAGTGCGGCGGGCTGCGCCTCCAACCGGAGGCCCTGTGCTGGAAATGGCGCGGTCACACCCTGCCCGCGCTCTATCAGCTCCCCGTGTCCGAGCTGCTCTCGGCACTGGCGGATGCCCGGCCGAAATCCGGCGACCGGCAGTCGGAGCTCGCCTACGATTCAATTGTCACGCGGCTGCGTTACCTCGGCCAGGTGGGGCTCGATTACCTCACGCTCGACCGGCCCTCCAAGACGCTTTCCGGCGGCGAGGTCGAGCGCGTCAGCCTCACCAGTTGCCTCGGCACCTCGCTGGTGGACACGCTCTTCGTGCTCGATGAGCCGAGCGTCGGGCTGCATCCGCGCGACATTGACCGTCTCATCGCCATCATCCGCTCGCTCACCGACGCCGGCAACACCGTCGTCGTGGTGGAGCACGACGAGGCGATGATCCGCGCCGCCGACCACATCATCGAGGTCGGGCCCGAGCCCGGCAGCCGTGGTGGTCAAATTGTATTCCAGGGCGATCTGGCCGGAATCCTCGCGAGCGACCAGAGCATCACAGGACGGTATTTTTCGGGCCGAGAAACCATTGCCGCCCCGAGCCGCCGCCGTCCGGTGCCGGCCCATCACCCCGCCTTGCACTTCAAACACGCGAGCCGGCACAACCTGCGCGACCTTTCCCTACGCCTGCCGTTGCACCGTCTCGTGTGCCTCAGTGGCGTCTCCGGCTCTGGCAAGTCCACCCTGCTCGACAACGTGATCCACCAAGGCCTGCTGGCCCGGCGGCATCAGCTCACGGAGGATCCGGCCAGTATCGAATCCATCACGGCCGACGTGGAGCCGGGTGAAATCGTCCTCGTTGACCAATCGCCGCTATCGCGCACTCCGCGCTCAAACCCCGCGCTCTACACGGAGGCGTGGGAGCTCATCCGCGAAATTTTCGCCGCCACACCCGCCGCGGAGGCGGCCGGTTTCACGGCGTCGAGCTTTTCCTTTAATGCGGGCGACGGCCGTTGCGACCATTGCCAAGGGCTCGGCTACGAGCGCGTCGAGATGCAGTTTCTGTCTGACGTGTTCGTGCCCTGCCCGATCTGCGAGTCGCGGCGATTCAAGCCCGAGGTGCTCGGCATCAAGTGGAACGGGCTTTCCATCGCCGATTTGCTGGGCACCAGTGTGAGCGATGCGCTGCCGCTCTTCGCCGATTTCCCGAAAATCCAGACCCGCCTCGCGAGCCTCGACTCGGTGGGCCTCGGCTACCTCACCCTCGGCCAGCCGCTCAACACCCTCAGCGGCGGCGAATCGCAGCGCCTGAAACTCGTTCGCTACCTCGGGGCGTTTGCCGGCGATGCCGGGGCGCAGACCGGCGCGTTGTTATTGCTCGATGAGCCGACCACTGGCCTCCACCGCCACGACGTCAAACGCCTGCTCGCGGTGCTTCACGCGCTGGTCGAGCACGGTCACAGCGTCGTGGTTATCGAACACAATCTAGACGTGCTCAAGTCCGCCGACTGGCTCATCGAAATCGGCCCCGATGCCGGCGCGAACGGCGGACGCATCGTCGCCGAGGGCCCGCCCGAAGTGGTGGCCGCCGCCACCACCGCCACCTCATCCTTCCTCCGTGCTGCGCTCGCCGGGACCGAATTCCTTCCGCTCGCGGCCGAGTCTGCCGCGCCTTACTTGGCAGCACCCGTCCGTGAAACGGGCGTTCTGACCATCACCGGCGCCCGCGAAAACAACCTGAAGAACCTCTCCCTCTCCATCCCGCACCACCAATTGAGCGTGGTCACCGGCGTCTCCGGTTCCGGCAAATCCACCCTCGCCTTCGACATCGTGTTCGCCGAGGGCCAGCGGCGCTTCATGGAGTCTATGTCGCCCTACGCGCGCCAGTTCGTCGAGCAGCTGCCGCGCCCCGCCGTAGACCGTTTGACCGGCATACCGCCGACCGTGGCCATTGAACAGCGCGTGACGCGCGGCTCGCGCAAGTCCACCGTGGCGACCATCACTGAAGTCGCGCAATATCTGCGTCTGCTTTACGCCCGGCTCGGTGTGCAACACCACCCCGACACTGACCGCCCAGTCCAGCCGATGTCGGTCGGCCAGTTGCGCAAGCTGCTCGACCGCGTCATCGCCACGCCGAAGGCCAAGCGGGTCCGTCATCTTTACCTGTGCGCACCGTTGATCCGCGGCCGTAAGGGCCATCACGAGCCCATCGCCAAATGGATCGCCAACCAAGGCTACGAATGGCTGCGCGCCGACGGAAAACTCATCCGTGTGGCGTCGTTCCAAAAGCTCGACCGTTACAAGGAGCACGACGTCGAGGTGGTCGTTGCCGATCTCAAGTCGCAAAACCCCGGCCCCAAACATTCCAACGAGGCCCTGACCACCGCGCTGAAGCTCGGCAAGGGCGCCTGTTTTCTCCTCACCGACCGGAACGATATCTTGTCGTGGTTCTCGACCACACGCACCGACATTGAGACCGGCGAAAGTTTTCCCGAGCCCGATCCGAAGAATTTCTCCTTCAACTCACCGCGCGGCTGGTGTCCGACCTGCCACGGGCACGGCCGGGTGTTTCCTTGGATGCTCGAGGTCAAAAGCGATGGCGAGGAGGACGACCAGCAGGCGAAGCTCCGGCTCTTCGGCGTGGACGCTTCCGAGGATCTGTCCAACGAAGGCACGCCCTGCCTGGATTGCGGTGGTGCGCGCCTCAACCGCATTGGTCGAGCAGTGAAACTCCACCTCCGCGGCCGGCAGCCGCCGCTTTCGTTGCCCGCCCTGCTCGCTTGCCCGCCCGCCGTCCTAATCGCCCACCTGCATAACCTCGACCTCGACGCCCGCGGAAAACTCATCACGCAGGACATCGTGCCGCAAATCGAGGAGCGTCTGAAATTTCTCGCCCATGTCGGGCTCGGCTACCTCTCACTCGACCGGCCGACGGAAACGCTCAGCGGCGGCGAAGCGCAGCGCATCCGGCTCGCGGCGCAACTCGGCACCAACCTCGCCGGCGTGCTCTATGTGCTCGACGAGCCCAGCATCGGCCTCCATGCCCGGGACAACGACCGCTTGATTGAGACGCTCCAGTCGCTCCGTGCGAAGGGCAACACCCTCCTCGTGGTCGAGCACGACGAGGAACTCATGGAGCGGGCCGATCGTATCATTGACCTTGGCCCGGCCGCCGGCATCCACGGCGGCGAACTGCTCGCCCAAGGCACGCCCGCCGAGATCAAACGCAGCGAGCGCTCACTCACCGGCCTGTTTCTGGCCAAGGGTCTCACGCACCCGCAGCGCGGTGCCTACCGCACGGTCGCCCGGAACGATCCGTCCCTCGAACTGCGTGGCGCGTGTTTTCGCAATCTGAAGAACATTGACCTGCGCCTGCCGCTCGGCCGGCTCATCATGGTCGCGGGCCCCAGCGGCGCGGGCAAATCCACGCTCTTCCGCGACGTGCTGCACCCGGCGGTTGCCCATGCCATCAAGGCCGGCAAGAAAAAGCTCTCCGGTCGTGAATTCGCCAAGACCGCCGGTGTCACCATGTTCGCCGAGCTGGTCAACGCGTCTGGCTTTCGCTCGGTGATCGAGGTGGACCAGTCGCCTATCGGCAAGACCCCGCGTTCCACTCCGGCGACCTACCTTGGCATCTTCGACCTCATCCGGCAGTTCTTCGCCTCTCTCCCCGAGGCCAAGATGCGCGGCTGGTCGGCCTCGCGCTTCTCCTTCAACACCTCGGGCGGTCGCTGCGCCACCTGCGAGGGCGCGGGCCGCATCAAGCTGGAGATGGCCTTCATGCCCGACACCTACCTGCCATGCGACGACTGCCGGGGCTCACGTTACGGTGCGGAGCTCCGGGACATCACGTGGAAAGGGAAAACCATCGGCGAGGTGTTGCAGCTCACGTTTGAGGAGGCCGCGCTGTTCTTCGATTTTCATTCGCAGCTCTCACAAGTCTGCCGGCTCATGGGTGATTGCGGTCTCGGCTATCTCACGCTCGGCCAGTCCTCGCCTACCCTCAGCGGCGGCGAGGCGCAGCGCCTCAAACTCGTCACCGAGCTTTCCGCCGGCCTCGCCACCTATCGCGAGCGCAGCCGCGGCGAACTGCCGAAAAATCTGTATTTGCTCGAGGAGCCGACCATCGGGCTCCACCTGAGCGACTGCGAAAAACTCATTCGCGTGCTCCACTCGCTCGTGGAGCAGGGCCATACGGTGGTCGTGATCGAGCACCACCTCGACCTACTCGCCGAGGCCGACTGGATCGTAGAACTCGGCCCGGTCGGCGGACCCGATGGCGGCAAACTTCTCTATCAAGGTCCGCTTGCCGGCCTCCTCAAAGTGAAACGCAGTCCCACCGCGCCCTACCTGCGTGCGCGCCTGAAAAAATAATGCCGGCGCTTGCCCGCCGCGCCGCATCGGGCTCGCGATCCGACCCTGGCACGCCGGCCGAACCGAGCCCAACCAGCGCGCAGCCGGCCTGTGCTCGACTCGTTGCCCTCTGCCCCTCGCCGCACGCCCGAAGCTTTCGCCTTCGCCTCGTTCATACGGTCGCGGCGGCCACCGCCTGATCATGCAGCTTGGCCGCCTCCTGCACGGCACCGAGCAGCTCGTCCATCGGCACGGGCTTGAGCAAGTAGCGGAAGAGCGCGGCCTCATTGACGCTGCGGAGCAACATCTCAGGCTTCATGTAGCCAGTCACCAGCACACGCTGCATGTGCGGATACTCCTCGCGCGCGCGCACCAGCAGACTCATGCCGTTGCCGCCGGGCATCAGGTGGTCGCAGACGATGACCTTAAAATTTTTCTTCCGCAGTGCGAACTCCGCCTCGCGCGCCGACTTTGCCGTCGTCACATCAAAATGCTCGCCCAGCGCCTGCGCAAACACCTCCAGCATCGGCGTCTCGTCGTCCACAACTAGAATCGGTTCGCGCGCCGGTTCGGCAGGGGAAGTTGAGGTGGCGGGCGCGCTCATGTTTGGGAAACGTGGCCAGCTTGCCGCCGCGCGGGCGCATGGCAATCCCGAAGCCGGTTTTTACTAATTTTTCTCCGGGTCGTCCGGCTCGCCGGCGAGCAGTTTCCACTCGTAGCCCAGGCGACCTAGCAGGCCGCGCCAGAGCGGCTCACCCGGCTCGGTGTCGAGCAGGCCGGGGGCCGTGCGGCACACGACCCAAGCGTTCTGCTTCAGCTCGTTCTCCAACTGTCCGCCCGTCCAGCCGGCATGGCCGAGGAATCCGCGCAGTTTCACACCGGGCTGCTCGTGCAGCTCGGCGGCCTTCTCCGGGTCGAGCCCGAAGGAGATTTGCAGCTCCGCCTCCGCCGGGTGCGCCTGCCACGCGCAGAGCACCAGCCGTTTCGTCGCCACCGGGCCGCCTTGAAAAACGGGCACTTTGGCCAGCGGGCCGAGCGCGAAGTCGCCGTCGAGCTGCCCGAGCCGCCGCCCGAGCGGGCGGTTGAGCACCACGCCCATCGCGCCACTGCTGTCGTGCGCGGAGAGCAGCACCACCGTCCGCCGAAAATTTGGGTCGCGCAGCGATGGGTGCGCCAGCAGCAGCGAGCCGGCCAGCGCGAGCTTGGCGGTGGGGCGGCGGGAGCGGCGTTCGTTCATCGGGGGCGGATCAGAGCTGCAAAATTTTCACGCCCGCGTCAGCCAGCAGCGGCTCGACGAGCGCGTCGTTCTTGTAGTCGTGCCGGTAGCGCACCTCGGCGATCCCGGCGGAGGCGAAGATCTTCGCGCAGTTGATGCAGGGGAAATGCGTGACGTAGGCCACCGCGCCCTCCAGCGAGCTGCCGCGCCGCGCGGCGTCGGAGACGGCATTTTGCTCGGCGTGGACGGTCGCCTGCTCATGCCCGTCGCGCACGCGCGAGACGTGCGGCGTGCCGGGCAGGAAGCCGTTGTAGCCGGCGGCGATGATGCGGTGCTTGCGCGCGCCGCCGCTCACCAGCACGCAGCCCACATGCAGCCGCTCGCACGGCGAGCGCGTCGAGAGGATCACTGCCGTCGCCATGAAGTAGTCGTCCCACGACGGCCGCCCTGGAAACTGCGCCGCCGCCGCCTCGACGAGGTCAACGGCGGTGGCGGGCGCAACGGACGCGGCAACTTGGCTCATGCGCGAAATGCAACCACCCTCGCCGCCTAGCGCAAGCGCGCGTTGGCTTCAAGTTTCGCCGTTGCCAAAGGCATTCAAGCCAAGGAGGTTCAGGGCAACTTATTTCCGGCGATGTCCGACCACGAAAAAAATTCTCGTTCCGCCGGCCCTTGGCTTTATGTCGCGGGCTTTATTGTGATCGCGCTCTTGGTGGCCATCGAGCTTTGGCCAAAGTTGCGAATGTATGCGAACTACGGCACGGGGGGCGTGACCGATCACAGGATGGAGGCGGCTTACTCACCGGACGCCGATAAATTTTATCGCGCAGCGCGAGCAAACTTGGCCGCACACTTGCTCTCGCAGGGTTTCAATCAAGTAGATCCGGCCTCCTCGCGTGCCTCGAATGCCTACTATCCGGACGACAAAAGCAAAACGGCTTTCAGCCGCAAGGAACCAGATGGCAGCATCTCGGTAGTTAGCATTCTCAGCACCAGCTCGGCCATTTACGATGGCAAGCGAGGTGTCGGATGCGTCTGGAGCGCCGACAATGAAGTCTTCTATTGGCGGTGGGAGCCTGGCCAACCATATTTCGACAATGTAAAACTTCGCGCCGGGCAGCTTGGCGACGAGCTTCGCGCTTGGTGGAAAAGCTATATCGACACACATCCTTTGGATTTTCCCCGCAGATGACCAAGCTCTCCGATCTCGTCACCTACTGCGACACCCGCACGCGCCGCGCCGCGTTCAAGGACGCGCCGGGCGCGTTTAACGGCCTGCAGGTCGCCAACGACGGCCGCGTGACCAAGATCGGCGCCGCCGTGGACGCGGGGCTCGTGCCGTTCGAGAAGGCCGTCGCCGCCGGGGTGGATTTTCTCATCGTCCACCATGGGATGTATTGGGACATGCCCCGCCCGCTCACCGGCCCGGCCTACGCGCGCGTGGCGGCACTCGTCCACGGCAACTGCGCGCTCTACTCCAACCACCTGCCGCTCGACGGCCACCCCGAGATCGGCAACAACGCCCTCCTCGCGCGCTCGCTGGGCTTCAGGAAAACCGCGCCGTTTCTCGTGCGCGATGGCGAGGCCATCGGGCGTGTCGCCCATGAGAAAGTTTCCCGCGCCGCGCTGCGGGCGAAACTCGAAAAGCTTTACTCGCGCGTGATCGCCATCGAGTGCGGCCCGGCCACGCCGCGCGCGGTGGCATTTTGCAGCGGCGCGGGCAACAGCGCCGTGCCCGAACTGACCGCCGCCGGGGCCGACACGCTTGTGACCGGCGAGCTGCGCGAAGAGTGGTTCAACGTCGCGCAGGAGCAGCGCCTCAATCTCTACCTCTGCGGCCACTACGCGACCGAGGTTCACGGCGTGAAGGCGCTCGCCGCCGAGCTGGCGAAAAAATTCCGCCTGCCGTGGGAGTTCATTGCCACGGACAACCCGCTGTGATGCGGCTCCGATCAATTTTGACCACGGATAGCACAGATAAAACGGATCACCAGTGGCAGATTGTCTTTATCCGTGCCCATCAGTGAAATCCGTGGTCAATTTCGACTCAAAGTGCGGCCGAGCATCCAGCCTAAGGCTGGTCCCTCGCAAAAGAGGCTTTGCCCTTTCAGGTAATTTCGTGTGTTGGTTGGCAACCCAAATGAAAAAGATCGCCATCCTCAACGGCCCCAACCTCGACCGCCTCGGCAAGCGCGAGCCGGAGATCTACGGCCGCGCCACCCTCGCCGACCTCGAGAGCACGCTGCGCAACGAGTTTGGCAACGAAGCCGCGCTCGAGTTCTTCCAATCGAACCACGAGGGCGAACTGATTGATAAGATCGCCGCGCTCGCCGACGCCAAAACCGACGGCCTCGTGCTCAACGCCGGCGCGCTCACCCACACCAGCGTCGCCCTCCGCGACGCGCTGCTCGGCGCGCACATTCCCACGGTGGAGGTCCACATCTCGAACATCTACAAGCGGGAGGAGTTCCGCCATACATCGCTCACCGCCCCGGCGTGCGTCGCCGTCATCACCGGGCTGGGGTTGGAGGGCTATTTCGCCGCCGTGCGTTTCCTGCTGAAAACGTGAGCGCCCGGGGTGGCAATCGCTGTCGTCGTCACGTAGGTCGGGCTTTACGCCCGACATGTCGGGGATAAACCCGACCTACCCTTTCACCATGAGCCACCCCCGCGCTGCCGCCTTGCCCGACCCCTCCGAGGCCAACTGGCACGTCTGCCACACCCGGCCGCGCGCCGAGAAAAAGTTCGCCGCGCTCATGGCCGCGGAGGATTTCGAGCATTATCTGCCGCTCATCGGCAGCGAGCGCCGTTACGGCGCACGGGTGAGGAGATTTTCCAAGCCACTCTTCCCCGGCTACGTCTTCGCCCGCGTGGAGCCGGCACGGCGGAGCCGCATCTTCCAACAGGACCTGCTCGCCCGCGTCATCACCGTCGAGGACGAGGAGAAATTTCTCCGCCAGCTCGCCGACGTGCGGCTCATCGTCGCCTCTGGGCTGGAGCTGAGCCTGCACCCGCTCATCCGGCGAGGCACGCGCGTGCGCGTAGTGAGCGGCCCGCTGCGCGGCCTGGAGGGCGTGGTGGACGACCCCGCCAACCCGAAAGGCATTGTGCTCGCCGTGGACGTGCTCCAGCAGGGCCTGCTCGTGAAGATGTCGCTGGCGGACTTACAGCCGCTGCCCTAACCCGCGTGGCCGAGCGTCGGCCAGACGCGGCACGCAAAGTGCAACGCCGCGCACGCGGCGAGCGCGGCGACCACATCGTCCACCACCACGCCCCAGCCGCCGGGCAGGCGCTGGAGTTTTTTGATCCCGAGCGGCTTCCAGATATCGAAGAGCCGGAATAGCGCGAAGCCCGCAAGCAGCACCGCCCACTCCGGCCAGCCCGGCGGCAGCGCCCGCCACCAACCGAGGAAGCACAGAGGCATCACGGCAAACTCGTCGAGCACCACCTCTCCGGGGTCCGTCTTGCCCAGCCGCACCTCCGCCTCGCCGCAAAGTGGAACGGCGAGAATAATCAGCGCGCCCACCGCCAGCGCCAGCGGCACACCGCCCGCCACGCCGGCGAGCGGCCGTAAGCAGACGGCGAAAAACGCCAGTCCCGCGAGCGAGCCCCAGGTGCCGGGCGCAAAGGGGATGTTGCCGCAGGGCGTCACACGCGCGAGCGCGAGCACCACATCCGCCGGCAACGCGCGCGTCCATCTGGGCTGCCGGAGGCTCATGGGGCCTTCGACGGCGGGGACGGCGGCTCGTCGAACACCAGGTCCTTGTGCCGCTCGATGTAGCGCCAGCCCGACCAGACGGCGAGAAAGGTGCCAACGATGAAGCCAACCAGTCCGATATTGTGGACGGTTTCGCCGAAGGCCTGAAAGCTCACCCCTGGGAACAGCCGTGCCCAGTCGTCGAGCACCATCGGTGCGCCGAGCAGGAATCCGATGGAGACCAGCTGCGTGAGCGTCTTGTTCTTGCCGCCGCGGTCAGCC
>CAIPZZ010000260.1 GCA_903869665.1 uncultured Opitutia bacterium
ACCGCATGCTGGAAAAATATGCCGTCGCCTGCGGCGGCGGCTGGAATCACCGGCTCGGCCTCTTCGACCGCGTCATGCTCAAGGACAACCACCTCGCGCTGCTTGGTGCATCCGGCGACCTTGCCGCCGCTGTGGCGCGCGCGAAAAAATCCGCTCTCGCGCTCCCCGTCGAAGTCGAGGTGGATTCGCTTGCGCAAATTCCTCCCGTGCTCGCAGCCCGGGCCGATTTGATTCTCCTCGACAATTTCACCCCCGCGCAAATCCGCCGCGCGGTCGCGCTCATCGCCGGCCGCGCCGTCACCGAGGCCAGCGGCGGCATCACATTGAAAAACATTTCCCGCTACGCCGGCCTCGGGCTCGATTTCGTCTCGACTGGCGCGCTGGTCCACCACAGCTCTTGGGCCGACATCGGCCTCGACTGGTGCGCATAGGATTTTCGGGATTTCGGGTTAGGTGAACCATATGCTCACGTCGTTTGGTGCATGTGGTCCCAGACCGAGCAGAACAGATGTTCACAGCCCGGGCGCGACAGCGTGTGCCGGCCAATGCAGCCGAGCCGCTCGCTCCCAGTCTGTCCTGCTCTACAAACATGACTTCGGTCTTGGCTCGTGAGGCAGAATACAAAAGCCATTTTTTGGCATTAGACTAGGTGTTTTTGATGACACTTTTAGTATACATTCGCATGGATTTTTAGGGAGAAATGCTCAGGCGCGTTTTTTGCTGCGCTAATTTTCTGTCCAGTCAGTTTCTTCAACTAACCTTTATCACCATGAAAACCCATCCGCACCTCCGCCGACTGCGCCAAGCGCTGCCCGCGTTCCTCGCCCTGGCCGCGGTCCTGCTCCTTCCGGCACCTTCCCGCGCGGGCGCGCCGCCGGTCATGCTGTCCAAGGATGGCAAGGTCGCCGCTTTTGTCATCTACACCGGCCCGAACTCGCTGGCCTTCAGCTACGCGAACGACCCCACCGGTAAGGCGCTCGTGCTCACCAGCAGCGTGGGCACCCCGCTGGGCACCGGCACCTTAGGCGGCAACCACATCTATGTCTACGCGCTTTCGACCGACGGCCCCACTGCCGTGGGCCAGGGCAATCTCACGGGCGACAGCAGCAGCCACGCCTTCCGCGCCAAGGGCGGCATCATCACCGATCTCGGCACCCTCGGCACCGGCACCTACTCTTACGCCCAGTTTGTCAGCGCCGACGGCAACGTGGTCGTCGGCCAGTCCGACAACTCGGGCGGCGATATCTACCACGCGTTCCGCTGGACAGGCGGCACGATGACCGACCTCGGCGGCACCGGCACCTACTCCAGCGCGACAGCCATGACGCCGGACGGCAGCGTGATCGTGGGCTACTCCGATACCGCCACCAACAGCGCTTACCGCGCGTTCCGCTGGACGGGCGGCACGATGACTGATCTGGGCGTGCTGGGCACCGGCACCTATTCCTACGCCCAGTTCGTGAGCACCGATGGTAGTGTGGTCGTCGGGCAGTCCGCCACGGTGGGCAGCAACAATGAGCACGCGTTCCGCTGGACGGGCGGCATCATGACCGACCTCGGTGTGCTGGGCACCGGCACCTATTCCCAAGCCGAAGCCATGACGCCCGATGGCAGCGTGGTCGTGGGCTACTCCACCACCGGTTCAGGCATGATCGAGCGTTTGGTCGCCCCCGGCGGCGGCGGGGCGGCGGCGATTGACACCTCCGTCACGCATCCCTTCCGCTGGAGCGGCGGCACGATGAGCGACCTCGGCACCCTTGGCGGCACCAACGCCTCCGCCCAGCTCGTCAGCGCCGATGGCAGCGTGGTCGTGGGCTACTCGGCGGCGGCGAGCAACACGGTGACGCACTCCTTCCGCTGGACGTCCGCCGGCGGTATGGTGAGCATGAACACCCGCACCGACGCGCTCGCGGCCTCATCGTCTTTTCCCTACGCGATGAACAGCACCGGCACGGTAGTGGTCGGCGCCGTGCGCGCCGGCCGTTTCCGGGAACTGACCGCGCCGGGCAGCGGCGGGCCCTCGGAAATCTCAGCGCTCACGGGTGCCGCCTTCCGCTGGACCCAGGCCGCCGGCTTGCAGACGGTCGAGGAGTGGCTTACGGCCGCTGGCGTGACAGTCGCGCCGACGTTTCACACCGGCGCCGCGACTGGCGTGAGCGAGGACGGCGCCGTGATCGTGGGGCAGACCTCGGACAACCAGCCCTTCATCGCGCGCGGCTCCGGCCTCGTGACGCTGGCCCAGCTTCAGGAGGCGATGGCCACCGCCGGCAGCACGCTGAACTTCGGCGCCGACGCCGGCTGGACCATCCTCAACGGCGCGCACGGTCACCCGCTCTCGCGCCGCGCCGAGCCGGGCCATTGGACGGCCTGGGTCGCCGGTGATCTCGGTCGTGACGACCACGGGGCGCGCGACGGCGAGCTCACTGTCGGCGAGGTCGGCGTCGGCCGCAACTTCGGCACGGTTCAAGCCAACCTCGCGCTCGGCAAGTCCCTCGGCACGCAACACACACCCGTCTCGGGCAAGACCGACCTCGACGGCACCTACCTCATCACCGACCTCATCGCCCATGTGCCGAACAGCCAGGTTTACGTCACGCTGCTCGGCGTCTATCAGTCGAGCGACCTCGACGTCCGCCGTGGCTATCTGAACGCCGGGACGCCCGACGCCTCGCTGTCCGCGTTTGAGGCGAAAAGCTACGGCGGCTCGCTCCGCGCCGACTGGGAGAACGCCGCGACCATCGCCGGCACCGGCCTCTCGCCCTACGTGAAGTTCACGGCCGTGTGGACCAACACGCCCACGTTCACCGAGACCGGCGGCGGCTTTCCCGCGACCGTTTCGGCGCTCCACGCCAGCACCACCGAGGCGCTCGTGGGCGTCAACACCTCCACCGAGCTCACGCATGGCTGGCGGCTGGTCACCACGCTTGAGGCCGCGCACCGTTTCCAGGAGCGCAGCCCGACGACCACGGCGGACTTCGGCCCCGGCATCGGCTCGGTGACGACGACCGGCCAGGCCTTCGAGCAGGATTTTCTGCGCGCCTCTGTCGGCGTGGAGGTGCCGGCCGGCAAGGGCGTGTTCACGCTCACCATCAACGGCACGACCACTGCCCCGGCAGCTAGCCTCTGGATCGCCACGTCCTACCAGGTCCACTTCTGAGCCGGACGGCGCATCGCGTCCGCCCTAGCTTCAACCCGCGCCCCGTCAAGGCGCGGGTTTTTTGTGTCCCGGCGGTAACTTTCGCTTTGCGCCGCCGATTGATTACGCGAGCCTCGCGGGCCGCATGGAGACACCGCCCGACAATCCCTATCCCGCCGTTACACCACCCGAGGTGCCGGCAATAGACTTCCGTGCCACGCTCAACGACGAGCAGTTTGCCGCCGTCACGGCCGAGCCCGGCCCGCTGCTCGTTCTGGCCGGCGCCGGTTCGGGCAAGACCCGCACGCTCACCTATCGCGTGGCCTACCTGCTGTCGAAAGGCGTGCGGCCCGGCGAGATCCTGCTGCTCACGTTCACCAATAAAGCCGCGAAGGAGATGCTGCACCGCGTGCAGGACCTCACCGGCTACGAGCCGGGCCGGTTCTGGGGCGGCACCTTTCACTCTATCGGCAACCGCGCCCTCCGCATGTTTGGCGACTCCATCGGCCTGCCGAAGAACTTCACCATCCTCGACGCCGACGAGTCCGAGACCCTGCTCAAGCAGTCGGTCGAGGCCGGCGACAAGACCTTCTTCAAGGAGAAGACCAACCCGCGCCCCGGCCCGCTGTTCAGTGTGCTTTCCCTCGCGCGCAACACCCAGCTCTCCCTGCACGAGACGGTCGAGCGCCACTTCCCGCAATACCACGAGATCGCGCACCTGCTCCCGGCCTTCGCCGCTGCCTACGAGAAAAAGAAGCGCGAGGACCAAGTCTGCGATTACGACGACCTGCTTGAGCTCTGGCTCAAGCTCCTGACCGATGCCCCCGATGTCGGCCAGTATTTCAGCCACCGTTTCCGCCATGTGCTCGTGGACGAATACCAGGACACCAATACCATCCAGGCGCAGATTGTGGACCGACTCGCCGCGCATCACCAAGTGATGGCCGTGGGCGACGACGCCCAGTGCATCTACTCGTGGCGCGGCGCGGACTTTGAGAACATCATGTCGTTTCCCGAGCGGCATCCTGGCACGGTGATCCACCGCATCGAGACCAACTACCGCTCGACGCCCGAAATCCTCGCCTTCGCAAACGGCGTGCTCAACGCGCAGCCCAAGGGCCGGCATTTCGACAAGGAGCTCCGGGCCGCCCGCAAGCATGGTCACAAGCCGGCTGTCATTCAGGCGATGGATGACCGGGAGCAGGCCGCGTTTGTCCTCAAGCGCATCCATTCGCTCGTGTCGGACGACGGCGTGTCGCCCAACGAGATCGCGATCCTCTATCGCTCGCACTACGTCGCCCTGGAAATGCAGCTCGCGCTCACCCGTGCCGGCGTGCCCTACACCATTACCAGCGGCGTAAAATTCTTCGAGCGCCAGCACGTGCGCGACCTCATCGCCGTCCTCAACTTTGTTTACAACCCCGCCAATACCTCGGCGTGGAACCGCATCGCTATCCTCCTCCCGAAGGTCGGCGAGAAAGGCGCGGCCAAGATTTACGCCGCCGCGCTGGAGCACGCGCGGTTCATGCGGCAGAACTTCATTGACGCCCTCGCGACCGACGATGTCACGAGCAAGGTGCCCAAAGACGCCAAGGACGAATGGCCTAGTTTCTGTGCCTCACTGCGGCAGGTCTATGACGCGATGAACGACGCGAAGCCCGCCGACGCCGTCGAGGTCGCGATTGACGGCTGGTATGGCGACCACATGAAGGGCGAATATGCGGACTACACCGACCGCCTCGATGAGCTAAAGGGAC
>CAIPZZ010000261.1 GCA_903869665.1 uncultured Opitutia bacterium
CGTGCTCAGGTGCTCCCCGTGACCGCTTGGACCACAACCGGTATCATCGACAACACCGACTCGGTCTCTGGTGGTATTACCTTTTACAACAAATACGAGACCATCAGCAGTTTCACGGCTGGCGGGGAGACCTACTCCCTCACGCTTTCGGGCAACACCTCGATTGCCGACCACGCTTATGTCCGGCGCAGCACCGCCACTCCAACGGCCACCGCGAACATCAACGCCCTGCACATCATGACTGTCAGCGGCAGCAGCGGGACCACGGTGCAGGGCCAATATTATCCGACAGCGGAAAACTTGCTGCTGTCGGGCAATATCCTGACCACCATCGCCGACGCCTTCACGAACACCGGCAGCGGATCCTCCGTGTTGGTCAGCAATGTGGAACGCTTGGATTTTGTGTGGTCGTCCGGATACTTGGCCAATCCCACCGATGTCATTGCGGTATTCAACGTGGATGCGGCCACCACGCAGGACGATTTCCGCATCGCGATCTTCACCAGCATTGACGGATCAAACACTCCCACCGCCTACGTCAGCACCGGCTTGGTCATCAACACCATCCCGCCCGCCTCCTCCGGTGGCGACGGAACCGACACCGGCACGGGTGCCGACTATGGCGACAAGCTGGCCGCCCAATATCCAACTGGCACCACCGGCACCGCCTCCACCACCACTAGTCTGAGCAACTGGCGCATCGCAGGGTATTCCAATGGGGACAATCTATCCGGCGCGGTCTATGCGGGCTTCTCATCTACCAACCAAGGCATCGGTGGTGCCGCCATTCGTCTGAGTGATCTAGGTATCACCACCTCGCAGGTCATCTACGGCTATTCGCTGATGGGGCCGGACGTGTCGCCTACTCTGGCCAGCGATTTGGTGAGTTGGACCAACTCCAGCGTCTTTCTGACCACCACGACCGACAGCCAGGGCACGGCTGACTTCACAACGTTCACCGGCCGGTTCATCAAGCCGGTTCCCGAGCCCTCGACCTATGGCGCGATTCTCATGGGCGTGGGCCTCGCGGCCTACGCTTTGCGGCGCCGGCTCGGCCGCCGCTGAATCTCCGCCCACCGCGGCTCGAACAGGAACAGCGCATTGAGCACCAGCGGGTGGACGATGCGCCCCGCCCTCGCCCACGCCAGCACCTTAGCCACGGGCGCGGTCACGATCTCGATCTCCTCGTCATGATCCCAAGCGGTCGCGGCCGTCCGCACGGCGTCCTCAACCAGCACGAAATGGCAGCGATTATTCAAGATGGCTGGGTTGCCCGAAACTGTGCCAAGAACGCGTGCGCGTGCGCCGGCAAAGCCCGTCTCCTCTAGCAGCTCGCGCCCACCGGCAACGAGCGGCTTCTCGCCCCGGTCCACCATGCCGCCCGGGATCTCCAATGAAAAATCACCGGTGCCGAAACGAAATTGCCGCACGAGCACGAGTGCGCCTTCGGGAGTGAGGGCGAGGACGTTGACCCAATCGGGCGCGTCGAGCACGGCAAACTCGCGCTCGGTGCCGCGCCCGGGATGCCGCCAGCGCTCGGCGTTGAGTGTGAAGACGCGCGTCTCGGCCAGCGGGCGCGTGCCGAGCTTTTTCCAGCGGGCGGGTGGCGCGGATTTTTTGCTTCGGGCCATGTAGAAAAACAAAACGCCTCCCGGCGGGAGCGCGGGAGGCGTGAGAGAAAAAGTCAGCGGCGCGGGAAGATTACTTCTTCGCCGGCAGCTTCAGCTTTTGGTTCTGCTGTAGCTTGGTCCAGTTGATGCCGGGATTGACGGCTTCCAGCTCGGAAACCTTGAAGCCCGTCGCGGCGGCGATCTTGCCGCCGGTGTCGCCCGCCTTCACGACATATTCGTCCTTGCCGGCAGTCACCGGGCCTTTGGTGCCGTTGGCCGTGGAGGAGGAGACGCCCTTCGCCTTCAGCGCCTGCACGTCCGCTTGCAGGGCAGTGATGACCGGGCCGGCCTGCTGAATCCACGGCACAACCTGCTGGAGGTTGTCGCTGCCGGTTTTGGCGTCGGTCGCCGTCCGGAGCGCCTTGGTTGCGTTGGCGCTCACCTCTTCGACCTTGCTGGTGAGAGCGGTGTTGTCGTCGGTGACCTTGGTGCCGAGCGAGGAAACTTTGGCAAGGGCAATGCCGCCGAGGAGGAGGCCGATGCCGCCGAGAATCGCGCCCGCCCAAGGCAGGAGGCCGCCGCTGTTGTTGTCACGGGAAATGGTGTCCATGTGTTTTTATAGGTTGAGGAAAGCAGCAATGATGCCGCCGGGCGGCCGACGCAAGCGGGATTTGGCACAAGTTTTTCACAATACTCCCAACACCCAAAAAAAGCGGCCGCGGGGCCAAGAGTCGGCAAGCCATTGAGGGAGGCCGCCTACATGATGATGACGCGTTTTTCAAAAAGAGCGGGAGCAAGCTTGAGCCAAGGGACCAAACAAAAAGACCGGGGCCACCGGAACCGGGGTTGACAGCCCGCCGGGACGCGTGAGGCTGCGGTGCTGTCGTCGGGGCGTAGCTTAGCCTGGTAGAGCGCCTGGTTTGGGACCAGGAGGTCGCAGGTTCGAATCCTGCCGCCCCGACCATTATCCTCCGGATGTGCCTCTTGCCGAGGCGCACTCCGGATCGGCCAACAAGTCCGCTTGTCCCGCATCAAACCGCCGGCCGCCTCCTGAGGAGGCGCAGCATAGGTAAACGGCCCGCGCGGCACGGGCATCGCTCCCTCACTTGGCCGGAGTCAGCGGAGGGAGGAGATCAAGCTTGGTTGGCGCGGGAGCAGCGTCGGGCTTGGGCCCGACGGGCGGCGCGAGCAAGACCGCAGGCGTGGGGGCGGGCGCAACCGCCGCCGGAGCTGGCTGCGGCGCAGATGCAATGGCCTTGAGGGCCTGTGCGCGGGATCCCCACGGGCCTTGGTTATCAATTTTTTTCGCCTGCTCCGCGAGGGCACCGGCTTCATCGGCCCGGCCGGCGGTGGCAGCCTGCACGGCGGCGGTGAACGCGGCCTCGGCGCGGACGGCCTTGGGCAGGGTGGCGTCGGCGGCGAGTTGCTTGAGGGCCGACTCGCCCTCCGCCACCTGACCCGCGAGCAGCGTGGCGACGGCCGCGCCGA
>CAIPZZ010000262.1 GCA_903869665.1 uncultured Opitutia bacterium
CACGCCCACGCGCTGCCAGCCCGCACGTCCTAGGTCCTGCACCGTCGTTAGCCCGCCGGAGCGGACAATCTCCACCGGCCCCGTCGCGCCCCGGAGAGTTGCCTCGGCCGAAATGTTCTCCGCGTCTGCGCCGGCTGGGGCTGATTTTCTCGTTATATTCTTCGTGGGTTTCGGCAGCAGATTTTTCAGTCCGGGCAGCCCAGCCAGCTTTCCCGCCGCCCGCGCCGTCATGCCCGCCGGCGCGCTGGCTTTGTCGGGGTGGTGGTCAAACGGGTGGGGTGTGTCGTGTGCCGCCTCCTGGGCGAACTGCTCCGCGGTGATGGCCTTGAAGCGCACACGGTCGCCAGGAAACAGCAGGGCGGGCAGCTTTGCCTCTGGCCGGAAAAACCGCAGTGGCGTGCACCCGATGAGCTGCCACCCGCCTGGGGTGGCGAATGGATACACGCCGGTTTGCGCGCCGCCGATCGCCACGCTGCCGACCGGCACGCGGACGCGCGGCGTTGCACGACGCGGCATCCGCAGCTTCGGCGGCAGCCCGAGCAGATAGGGAAATCCCGGCGAGAAGCCCACCGCCGCCACCTGGTAGCGCGCGCCGCTGTGCAGCGCCACCGCCGCCGCCTCCGTCAGCCCCGCGCGCCGCGCGACTTCCGGCAGGTCCGGCCCGTGCTCGCCGCCGTAGCACACCGGCACCTCAACCTCGCGCCCGGCGGTTTTTGCGTCTGCCTTCGCTCCCGCCGCCGTCACGCGCAGCCATTCCGCCACGCGCGCGACTGGCGCGCCCGACCCCGGCGGGATTTTTCCGGGCTCGTAGTGGACCGCGACCGTGGTGAACGACGGCACGATGTCCGTCACGCCCGGCAGCATCGCTGCCGCCAGCGCGCGTGCCACGGCCAGCACGCGCGCGAGCGTCGCCTCGTCGGCCGTTGTGCCGACCTCGGCGAGCAGGGCGCTGTCCCCCAGCGGATAAATCTGCATGGCTGACACTTGGCGCAATCTGCGCCCCGGCACAAGCGCGCGTCGCTTGACCCCGAAACTACGACATGTTTTCTCAAAACACATGGGCCTCGACGCGGTGGAACTGGTGCTCGCTTGGGAAGAATCGTTCGGTATTTCGATTTCGGAAGCCGAGGCGAAGACCATGTTCACGACCCGGCAGGTCGCAGAACGGATTTACGAAAAAGTGAGATCTGGCCTGCCGGAGGATCACGGATGCCTCGCGATGCGGGCGTTTTACCGCCTGAGACAAGCCTTCGAGGAGGAAGGGATTTCAAGGCGCGACATTCTTCCCAGCGCCAAAATTGCCGATCTGCTGCCGAGCCGCCAACGGCGCGACCGCCTAAACTCGGTCATGGAGCAAGCCGGGTTTCGGCCGCTGCGGAGGCTGCCGTTTGGGCTTCAGCTCACCTTTGGTAGCGTGCGTGCGGTCGTGGCTGACGCGGTCATCGGCCAGCACGAGGCGCTGCGTTTGCCCGGCCACGGCTGGTCACAGGCGCAGGTCCGCGAGGTGGTGCGGGCGGTCATGTTCGCGCAACTGGCGCTGAGGAGATTTTCCGATGACGCCAGGATGGTGAAAGACTTGGGGGTGGATTGAGCGATCGTCCCCCTGATGCGGCCCATTCGCAAATGCGATGCCTTGCGCGGGGGGAGCCTATTGGGTTGCAACAGCGCGCGGGGCCGCGCACGTTTGCGCTTCTATGCCGCCCATCCGCGCACTGTTTTTCTTCCCCGCCATGCTCGCGCTCGGCCTTGCCGCCGGCTGCCGCGAGGCGAAGGTCACGACCTACCGCGCGCCTAAGGACACCGCCCCCGCCACGCCGCCCGCCGCCGCCTCGGCCTTGCCCGCCGACCACCCGCCCATCGCGGGCACGCCGGCTGCCACCAGCGCAACGATGGCGACCACGCCCGTGCCAACCGCCAGTGGCGCCGACCTGAAATGGGCCGCCCCGGCGAATTGGCAGCTCGCGCCAGCCGCCGCGATGAGGAAGGCCACCTACACGATCGCGGGCGAAGGTGGTGCGAAGGCCGAGCTGGCCATCACGGCGTTCCCCGGCGACGTGGGCGGCGAGGCCGCCAACCTCACCCGTTGGCGCACGCAGCTCGGCCTGCCCGACGCACCGGCGGCCGACATCGCCAAGTCTGTCACGCGGATCGAGGCCGGCCCGCTGAAGATCGCCCTCGCCGATTTTGCCAACGATAAGGCCGCGCCGCCCGCCCGCCTACTCGGTGCTATTGTGCCCGCCGGCGACTCGACCTGGTTCTTCAAGCTCACCGGCTCGCCCGCTTTGCTGGAGAAGGAGAAACCCGCTTTCATCGAGTTTCTCAAAACCCTCAAGGCCCCCTGACGTGTTCGCCTGAAACCCTTTTCCCCCTCGTCACCCCGCCCCGCGTCTCCCTTCTCCGTATTTTCTTCTCATGAGCGACCTTTGGAACGCCATTGTGAAATTTTTCACCTCGCTGCGGCTGACGGTCGTGCTGCTCGCGCTGGGCATCGTGCTGGTGTTCGTGGCGACGATCGCGCAGGTGCGGGTCGGCGTGTGGGGCGTGCACCAGCATTTCTTTCACACGTTCTTTGCGCGGTGGGAGATGGGCGGCGTGCTCGTGCCGGTGTTCCCCGGCGGGTATTTTATCGGTGGGCTGCTGCTCCTGAACCTCATTTTCTCTCATATCTACCGCCTTAAGTTCGCCTGGAAGAAACTCGGCATCCAGCTCGCGCACGCGGGCGTGATCCTGCTGCTCGTCGGCGAGCTTTTCGCCGGCCTGCTCCAGGAGGATTTTCACATGAGCCTTAACGAGGGCGAGACCCGGAGCTACGCTGAGAGCTTCCGCGATCACGAGCTCGCCATCGTGGACACGACCAGCCCCGACCACGACGAGGTGGTGGCCATCCCCGAGGCACTGCTCGCGCGCGCGCGTGGCGGCGAGATCGCCACCGCCGGCAAGCTGCCCTTCCATGTGGTGGTGAAGGAATACTTGCCCAACGCCGGCTTGGGCATGCGCGACGCTTCGGCCGCAACTCCCGCGCCGGCCACCGCCGGCCTCGGACAGACTATCGTGGCGGTGCCTCAGTCGGTGAAGAGCGAGGGCAACTCGCCCGCTGCGTTGGTCGAGCTGATCGGTGCCGGCGGCCCGCTCGGCACCTGGCTGGTCTCGGCGCAGATCAGCCCTGACAGCCCGGCCCCGATCTTGCGGGCGGCGCAGAGCTTCGATCACGACGGTCGCCGCTGGCGTATCGAGCTGCGCCTCCGGCGCGACTACCAGCCGTTCGCCGTCACGCTGCTCAAGGTCACCCACGACATCTATCCCGGCACGACCATCCCGAAAAATTTCTCCAGCCGGGTGCGCGTGCGCGCTAACGACGGCCGTGAGGACCGCGAGGCGCTCATCTACATGAACAACCCGCTGCGCTACCGCGGCCTCACCTTTTACCAATTTCAGATGGACGCCGCGAACCATAACTCAGTCCTTCAGGTTGTCCGTAATCCCGGCTGGACGCTCCCCTATGTGAGCTGCGCGCTGGTCGCGCTCGGTCTCGTCATCCAGTTCGGCCTTTCGCTCTCCCGCTTCGTCGGCCGCCGCCAGACCGCCGTGTCCGCCCAGCCCTGATAGGGGATTTTTAGGCACGGATGGACACAGATGAACACGGATCAAAACCAATCCCCTCGCGCCTTTGCGCCTTCGCGTTAAAAAACTATCGCTCCGCCGCATGAAAAAGCTCCTCCCACTCTCCATCCTGCTGCTCGGCGTCGTCTATCTCGCGCTTGTGTTGTTCCCGCCTGCGCCCAAGAGCGACTTCAACCTCGATGGCTTCTCCCGCCTGCCCGTGCTGCTCAATGGCCGCCTCAAGCCCATGGACACCGTCGCGCGCACCACGCTGCTCATGCTCCAGGGCCGCCAGCGCGTGACCAACCCCGACGGCCGCGCGCTGGAGCCGACTGAGTGGCTGCTCGACACGCTCTACCGCCCCAAGCTCTCCGACACCTACCAGGTTTTCGAGATCACGCACCCCGACGTGCTCGCCCTCTTCGGCTTCGTGGCCGAGGACGGCGCGGGCAAGAAGCGTTTCGCGTTCAACCAGCTCCAGCCCCGTCTCGACGAGCTCGACAAACAGGCCCGTCTCATCGCGCAAGCCGAGGAGCAGGCCCGGCAGGACGGCCGCGAGCCACCCGACCGCAACGCCTTCCAACGCGCCGTGATGGAGCTGCGTTCGCACGTCATTCTCTACGACCGCCTCTCCGCCTCCCTGGTGCATCCCGCCAGCGCGGACTTTCTCGGCGACCTTCAAAAATTCCAGACCGGCCTCGACGCCGGGCGCGCGGCCCTGCGCGCCCGCGAGGCCGGCCAGCCCCACGACGAGGCCGCCGCCAAGGCCACGCTCGACGCCGCCGAGCGCTTCGGCTTCATGGCGGAGAACGGCTACCTGCGCGCCATCCCGCCCGCCGCCGGTGACCCCGACTCCGACAACTGGCGCAATGCCGGCACCGCGCTCATCGAGGGCTCAGGGGCGGGCGCGGATGGGTTCGCCGACCGCACCTACGCCGTGCAGCTCTACGCCGCCCTCGGCCGCGCGTGGGCCACGCAAACCCCCGCCGTTTTCAATGAGGGTGTGCAGCGCTACCGCCCCACGCTCGCCGGCCGTTTCGGCGACCGCCTCGCCAAGACCGACGCGGAGACGCGCTTCAACGCCGCGCTGCCGTTTTACCATGGCATGGTGCTCTACGTCGGCGCGTTCCTGCTCGCCGTGTGCTCGTGGCTCGTCTGGCCCGACGCACTGGGCCGCGCGGCATACCGGCTCGTCGGTCTCGCGTGGGCGCTCACGACCGGCGGCATTCTCATGCGCATGTGGCTGGAAGGCCGTCCGCCCGTGACCAACCTCTACTCGTCCGCGCTCTTCATCGGTTGGGGCGCGGTCGCGCTTTGTCTCGTGCTGGAGAAATTTTTCCGCAATGGCGTCGGCAGCGTTGCGGGCGGACTCGTCGGCTTCGCCACGCTTATCATCGCGCACTACCTCTCGCTCGGCGGCGACACACTAGAAATGATGCAGGCGGTGCTCGACTCCAACTTCTGGCTCGCCACCCACGTCGTCGCCGTGACCACCGGCTACGCCGCGACGTTCCTCGCCGGGTTCCTCGCGCTAATCTACGTTTTTCGTGGCGTCTTCACGCGCACGCTCGACCAAGCCACCGGCGACGCGCTCGCCAAGATGGTCTATGGCATCGTGTGCTTCGCCACGATCTTCAGCTTCGTCGGCACGGTGCTCGGCGGCATCTGGGCCGACCAGTCGTGGGGCCGTTTCTGGGGCTGGGACCCGAAGGAAAACGGCGCGCTCATCATCGTGCTCTGGAACGCCCTCATCCTCCACGCCCGTTGGGGCGGCCTCGTGAAACGGCGCGGCCTCATGGCGCTCGCGCTCTTCGGCAACATCGTCACCGCGTGGAGCTGGTTCGGCGTCAACATGCTCGGCGTCGGCCTGCACAGCTACGGTTTCATGGATTCCGCCCTCTTCTGGCTCATCGCGTTCGTCGTGAGCCAGCTCGCCCTCATCGCCCTCGCCACTGCCCCCGGCGTGAAGTGGCGGAGCACGGCGGCGTGACGTTTTAGTTAACGCCAAGCCGCTAAGGGGTCAAGCCGCGGAGATAAGACAGAATAATTTATTCAAAAGCCAAGCAGCCATGAGCAGAGCTTGGTTCGGGTTTCTGGTTTCCCGGCTTTTGAATCAAATCCACGTGCTCCGCGCCTTTGCGCCTTGGTATTGAACAATCCGTGCGCTTGACGCCCGCCCTGCGTTCGCCGACAAACACGCGCCTCCATGAGCACGAGCAGCGTTTCCCCGCCGGCCGCCACGCCGACGATCAAGCCCGCCGATTTGCGCGGCATCCTGAAATACGTCCCGCGTTTTCAGGGCCAGATTTTCGTGCTCGCGCTTGATGGCGCGGTGGTGGCCGATGAGAATTTTGGCAACCTGCTCGTGGACATCGCCGTGCTCCGCAGCCTCGGCATCAAGGTCGTGCTCGTCCACGGCATCGGCGAGCAACTCCGCGCGCTTTCCGTCCAGCGCGGCATTCCCATTTCCAATGACGACGGCGCCGGTGTGACCGACGCCGCCACGCTCGACCTCGCCATCCGCGCCGCTGCGCGGGTGTCGCACCTCGTCCTCGAGGGCCTCACCCAGAACGCTCTGAAATGCGCCATCACCAACGCCGTGCGCGCGCTGCCGGTGGGCATCCTGCGCGGCACGGACCAGCAGCACACCGGCAAGGTCGAGCGCGTGGACAAGGAGTTTGTCCTTCACCTCATCAACGCCGGCATCGTGCCCATCATCCAGCCCCTCGGCTACGGCCCAGAGGGCCGCACGCTGCGCGTCAACTCCGACCTCCTCGCCGCCGAGGTCGCCGAGGCACTCGGCGCGTCCAAAATCATCTACCTCTCCGCTCACTCCGGCCTGCGGATTGACGGCACACTTCGCCATGAGGTCGCCGTGGACGAGCTGCGGACTATGCTCAAGGATAAGCCCGAGGCGCTGCCCGAGGCGCTCCGCAGCAAGGCCGCGCACGCCGTGCGCGCCATTGAGACCGGCGTGCCGCGGGTTCACCTCGTGGACGGCCGGGCCGACGACAGCCTGCTCAATGAGATTTTCTCCAACGAGGGCGTCGGCACACTCATCTACGCGAGCGACTACCAGCAGATCCGGCAGGCGCGGAAGGGCGACGTGCGGTTCATCTGGAGTCTCACGCGCAACGCCGTGCGCCGCGAGGAGCTCATCCACCGCACGCAGCAGACCATCGAGAAGAACATCGAGCAGTTCTACGTCTTCGAAATTGACGAGAACATCATCGCCTGCGTGACGCTCGCCTTCTACCCCGACAAGCCCGACCTTGCCGAGATCGGCTCGCTCTACGTGCTGCCGTTCTACCACGGGCGCGGCATCGGGCGGAAGATGGTCGAGTTCGCCTGCCTGCGTGCCGCCGAGCGCGGCGCGACGACCGCCGTCGCGCTCTCGACCCAAAGCTACTCGTTCTTCACGTCCAAGCTCGGCTTCACCGAGGCCGAAAAGGCCATCCTGCCCGAGGCGCGACTGAAATCCTACGAGGACAGCGGCCGCAACGCCAAGGTGCTCTTGAAGCCCCTCGCCTGAGTAGCGCGAGGCGGCGTTTCCCCGATTCCCGCGCCCCATGCACGAGAAGCCCGCCCACATCTCGGTCCGCTTGCGCGAGCTGGCGCAGCTATTCAACTCGATGGACCCCTCGCCGTTCAGCGAGCGCGACCTTGACGCCGACGCGGAGGAGTTCATCCTCTCCTGGGCGCGCGAGCTGCCGCCGCACCGCGCCGTCGAGTTAGTTGTCCACCTCGCCGTGCCGCCGCCGCCCGCGCGCGGCCAGCCTGCGATCGAGGAGGCCGTGCGGCATTTTTTCCGCGAGCGTGCCGAGCTGAAGCACCGCGAGTTCCGCCTGCTGCTGCGGCGCGGCCGGCATAGTCTGCTGATCGGGCTGGGTTTTCTTGTCGTCTGTCTGGCACTGGGCGGCCTGATCGGCGGCCTCGTCGCCGCGCGCGGCCACGGCACGGCGGCCGACATCCTCAAGGAAAGCCTCACCATTGGCGGGTGGGTGGCGATGTGGCGTCCGCTGGAGATTTACCTCTACGACTGGTGGCCCTTGCGCGACGAGTGGCGCTTGCTGGAGAGGCTGGCCCGCATGAAAGTCACGCTCGTCCTGCCGGAGGCGTGAGAACCCCGCGTCGGAAAAGCCTTGCCCGCGCCGAGCATGCGCGTCCGAGTTTCCCCATGCCTTTGCCGCCGCCGTCTGCCTTGGAACGCCTGCGCTCCGGCGCGCTCCGCCTCAAGCGCGCGCTGGACGCCGTGACCCGCCGCACCCTCCTGCGCGCCTCGCACGCGCGCAAGGCCCGCGACTGGGAGCGGCGCGTGGCCGATGTGCTCGCGTGTCCCGATCTAGCGGCGCTCCCGCGCGTGCCCGACGCCGGCCGGCTCGCCGGCGGCGTGCAGATCATGCACAACGGCCTGCGCGTCGTCGAGGGCAGCTACTACCGCTGGCGCGGCACGCGGATGTTCGCGGCGACGGGCGGCGTCCACGAGCCGCAGGAGGAGCGTGCGTTCGCCGAGGTGCTGAAATTTGTCCCGCCCGGCGGCGTCATGCTCGAGCTGGGCGCCTATTGGGGCTTTTACTCGATGTGGTTCGCGCAACAAATCCCACGCGCGCGCTGCGTGCTCGTCGAGCCGCGTCTGGTCAACCTTGACCTCGGCCGCGCGAATTTCCGGCTCAACGGCCTCGAGGGTGAGTTTGTGCGTGCGGCCGTCGGCGCCGCGCCGGGCCGGGTGCCACGGTTGGGGCGGATGACGTGCGTGGACGAGTTGGTCGAGGAGCGCGGGCTGGCGCACGTGGACATCCTCCATGCCGACATCCAAGGCTTCGAGGGCGAGATGCTTAAGGGCGCGGAACGCACGCTGCGCGCGGGCAAGGTGCGTTTCGCGTTTGTCTCCACCCATACACCCGAGCTGCACGCGGCCTGCCGCGAGACGCTGCGCGCGCACAATTTCGACATCATCGCCGACGCGGATTTGAAGGGGACGTTCAGCTCCGACGGTATCCTCGTCGGCCAGTTGCGTGGCACCGAGGGGCCGGGGCCGGTGGCGATTTCGCGACGCGGGACGGGGGTTGCCCAAGCGTGATCTGCCATGTGGGCGGAGGCAAATTGCAGCGTCCTTGGGCGCAGCAAGCCAGCGCCCCTACGGTTCAGCTTCCGGGCTTCTCCACCGGGAGGGCCGCCAGCTCCGGCGGCACCTGGTCGGCGGGGTAGGTGGGGAAGCTCAGCTCGAGCAGCGAGACGGCGGGCACGTCAAACTTCGTCGTGCCTGCGCTGCGGTCCACGAGCATCGCCACGGCGACCGGCGCGCCGCCGGCGGCGCGGACGATGGCGAGGCTCTCGACCACGCGTCCGCCGCGCGTCACCACGTCTTCGACGACCAGCACGCGCTCGCCGGGCGCGAAGGTGAAGCCGCGCCGCAGCACGAGGGCGTTGTTCTCCTTCTCGGCAAAGACAAACCGCGCGCCCGCCTGCCGCGCCACCTCCTGCCCGA
>CAIPZZ010000263.1 GCA_903869665.1 uncultured Opitutia bacterium
CCTGCCCGCCGGAGTGGTGGGCGCGATTGATATCCACGAGGACTACTCGCTGGCCGACGTGGCCGAAAGCGAGGCCGAGTTCATCGTGAAAAAGCTCGCGGGCATCCCGCTCAAGGACGTGGCGCTCACGTTGACGCTGGCGGAAAAGGCCGGCTGACCCCGCGCCACGTCGCGGGAGCATAAATTCTCCACCAGGTGTGCCGTCGCCTGAATTTATTTCAGCGCGGCGGCGATGCGGGCGAGGGCGGCCTCGACATTCTCGCGGCTGTTGAAGGCGCTGATGCGCACGTGGCCCTCGCCGCACTTGCCGAAGCCGGCACCAGGCGTGCAGACGACCTGGGCGTTGTTCAGCAGGAGGTCGAAAAACTCCCACGAGTCGCGACCAACATTGATCCAAATGTAGGGCGCGTTGTCTCCGCCCACACACTTGAAGCCGAGCTTGGTGATGGCGGCGCGGATGAGCGCGGCGTTGCCGAGGTAAAAGTCGGTCATGGCGCGCACCTGCTTTTTGCCCTCGTCGGTGAAGATGGCGGCGGCGGCCTTTTGGATCGGATAAGCAACCCCGTTGAACTTGGTCGTGTGGCGGCGGTTCCAGAGGGCGTGGACGGGGTGCGCGTTGCCGGCGGCGTCGTAGGCCATGAGCGACTTGGGCACGACGGTGTAGGCGCAGCGCGTGCCGGTGAAGCCGGCGGTCTTGGAGAAGCTGCGGAACTCGATGGCCACGTCGCGCGCGCCCTCGATCTCGTAGATACTGTGTGGAATCTGCGGGTCGCGGATGTAGGCCTCGTAGGCGGAGTCGTAGAGGATGATGGCCTTGTTAGCCTTGGCGTAGGCGACCCAGGCGGCGAGTTGCGCCTTAGTGGCGACGGCACCGGTGGGGTTGTTGGGGAAGCAGAGGTAGATGAGGTCGGTGGCGACGGTCGGGACGGCGGGCACGTAGCCGTTGGCGGGCGTGCTGTCGAGGTAGGTCACGCCGGCGTAGCGGCCGTCCGCATTGCCGCCGGTGCGGCCGGCCATGACGTTGGTGTCAATGTAAACGGGGTAAACCGGGTCAGGGATCGCGAGGCGGATGTCGTGGCCGAAGATTTCCTGGATGTTGCCGCAGTCGCACTTGGCGCCGTCGCTCACGAAAATCTCGTCGGCCTCGATCGGGCAGCCACGGGCGGCGTAGTCGTGCTGCTGGATGGCCTCGCGGAGAAACGCGTAGCCCTGCTCGGGGCCGTAGCCCTTGAACGTGGCGCGCACGGCCATCTCGTCGGTCGCGGCGTGGAGCGCGGCGGTGCAGACGGGCGGGAGCGGCTCGGTCACATCGCCGATGCCGAGGCGGATGACGGGCTTCGCCGGGTTGGCGGCGACATAGGCGTTCACGCGCTTGGCGATGTCGGAGAAGAGGTAGCTGGCCTTGAGCTTGAGATAGTTTTCGTTGATGCGGATCATGGCGGAGAGAGTGATGATGAAATGGACAGGCGAAAAACTTGAACAAACCTTCGCGGGACGCTTTGTTCAAGCCTCGCGTTTCCATCCGCCTCCCCCCCCGACCATGCAGACCATCTCCTCCATCCCTGAAATGCAGACCCGCGTCGGCAGCCTGCGCGCGGCGGGCAAACGCGTCGCGCTCGTGCCGACGATGGGCGCGCTGCACGACGGGCATCTGAGCCTCATCCGGCTCGCGGCGGGCCGGGCGGACGCGGTGATGGTCTCGATCTTCGTCAATCCGACGCAGTTTGGGCCAAACGAGGACTTCACGCGCTACCCGCGCGAACTGGACGCCGACCTGCAAAAATGCGAGGCGGCGGGCGCACACGTGGTGTTCACGCCTGGCGCGGAGGACATTTATCCCAAGGGTTTCTCGACGTTTATCACCGAAGAGGCCGTGGCCCGGCCGCTCGAGGGCGTGTCGCGGCCGGCACATTTCCGCGGTGTGACCACAGTGGTGGCGAAATTGTTCAACATCGTCCGGCCCGACCTCGCGGTCTTCGGCCAGAAAGACGCGCAACAGGTCGCTGTCATCCGCAAGATGACCGCCGACCTGCATCTGGGCGTCGAGATCGTCGTCGGCCCGACCTTGCGCGACGCGGACGGCATGGCGTTGAGCTCGCGCAACCGCTACCTGACCCCCGCGCAGCGCGCCGACGCGCTCTCGCTGGGCCGCGCACTGCGCCGCGCGAAGGAAATGGTCGCCGCCGGCGAGCGTCGCGTGGACCGACTCGTCGCCGAGGCCACGCACCTGCTCGCGCAGCACCGACGCGTGCGCGTGATCTACGCAGCCATCGTGGATCGCGATACGATGGAGCCAGTGCGCGAGGCCACTCCGGGTAAAACCCTGATGGCGCTCGCCGCGTGGGTGGACGAGGTGCGGCTGATTGACAACGAACCCCTGTGAGCCAGTCCTTCGACGTCCTCGTCATCGGCAGCGGCATCGCCGGCCTGAGCTTTGCGCTCGACGTGGCGAAGCGCGGCCGCTCCGTCGCCATCCTCACAAAGAAGGACAAGGCCGACTCCAGCACCAACTGGGCGCAGGGCGGCCTCGCCGCCGTCACCGCGCTGACCGACGATTTCCCCGCGCACGTCCGCGACACGCTCGCCGCGGGCGACGGCCTGTGCGACCCCAAGGTGGTGCGCGCCATCGTGCGCGACGGCCCGGAGTGCGTGCGCGAGCTGGCCGAGTGGGGCGTGCGGTTCTCACGCGGCCCCGGCGGCGGCTACGAGCTGGGCCGCGAGGGCGGCCATGGCGCACGGCGCATCCTGCACGTGAAGGACATGACCGGCCGGATCATTGAGGAGGCCTTGCTCAAGGCCGTCGCGCGCGAGCCGCGTATCGCGCTGTTCGAGCATTTTTTCGCCATTGATGTCATCACACGCCGCAAGCTCGCCCCGCGCACCCCGCGCGGCGGCGACCGCGTGCTCGGCGTCCACGCACTCGACGTGCGCGACGGCCGCGTGCTCACGTTTCGCGCCCCGGTCGTCATGCTCGCCACCGGCGGCGCGGGGCAGGTCTATCTCTATACCACCAACCCCGACATCGCCACCGGCGACGGGGTCGCGATGGCCTGGCGCGCGGGCGTCGAGGTGCGGAACATGGAATTCATTCAGTTCCACCCGACCGCGCTCTACTCGGCGACGGGGCGGCGGTTCCTTATCAGCGAAGCGCTGCGCGGCGAGGGCGCGGTGCTGCGGAACCTGGCGGGCGAGGCGTTCATGCGCGGCGTCCACCCGCTCGCCGACCTCGCGCCGCGCGACATCGTCGCCCGCGCGATTGACGCCGAGATGAAAAAATCCGGCGCGGCGCACGTCTGGCTCGACATCCGCCACCGCAACGAGGCGTGGCTGCGCCGGCGTTTCCCGCAGATTTTCGCCGCCTGCCGTGCGCTCGGCCTCAACCTCGCACGCGACCTCATCCCGGTCGTCCCCGCCGCGCATTACGTCTGCGGCGGCGTCGCGACCACCATCGCCGCCGAGACCTCGCTGTCCGGCCTCTATGCCTGCGGCGAGGTCGCCTGCACCGGCCTCCACGGGGCAAACCGCCTCGCCAGCAACTCTCTCCTGGAAGCCGTCGTCATGGCGCGGCGCGGTGCGGATTCGGTTGACCGCTATCTCCGCGCCGTCGCGCGTGCCCGCGCCCCTGTGCCCGACATCCCCGTGTGGGTGGATCTCGGCGGCGGCGACACCGACGAGCGCGTCGTCATCAGCCACAATTGGGACGAGCTGCGCCGCACGATGTGGGACTATGTCGGCATCATGCGCACAACGAAGCGCCTTGAGCGCGCCCGCCACCGCATCGCCAACCTTTCGCGCGAGATTCAGGATTATTACTGGAATTTCTCCGTGGACGCACGCCTGCTCGAACTCCGCAACCTCCTTCAGGTCGCCGGCCTGATCGTGGACTGCGCGCTCCAGCGCAAGGAAAGCCGCGGCCTCCACGCCATCGCCGACCACCCGCGCAAGTTGCGGACGGCCCGGGATTCACGACTCGTCAAGAAGTGAAAATGGCGCGAGTTTCCGCCTTGTGAACAACCTGTCAGGAAAATGCCGACGACCCGCCAGCCATTCAGCGGTCGGGGCCGCTGGCATCCTCGTAAATATCTATATAACAATAGCTAGGAATCATATTAGCCCATTTCCCCTCTGGCCGGATGTTACAACGACGTTACTCGCAGACTGTCAACAGTTCCGCCCGGCGCGGTCGCCGGGTAGCCGGGCGGGGTTGTTCGCAAATGCGAAGAAGGCTTCCTCTCCGCTCTCCACGCCCCTAAATCCGCACCCATGAAAATCTTCCTCACCGGCGCCTCCGGCTTGGTTGGCTCGGCCTTC
>CAIPZZ010000264.1 GCA_903869665.1 uncultured Opitutia bacterium
CAACGCAGAAGGCGGCTGCGTAGATCTCGTGACGGCGGGGAGCTTTTCAAACGACCCGGCGGGGTCGCCCGACAGACGCTTTGGGGAAAAATCAAGAACGGCGAATTGATCGCGTATCAAACAGCGTCTGGACGATGGATGCTGCCCAAATGGCAGTTTCGCCCGCAGGGAGGACTGCTGTAGGGGCTGCCCGAGGTCTTGGCTAAAATCCGCGAGACACTTCCCGAGACGGGTGAGTTCTTCGTGTAGCTTCGGTAAGCTTGCGTAAGGCAAAAAATCCCGGCGGTCCACGGTAGCTGCGACGGAGTCGAAGCCGGGGCGCGGCGACCGAGCCGCGGCGACGCGGAACGAGCTTACGCGGGGAGAGCGGGCGGGTCGTGGTCGAGCGCGGAAGCAGTTTCCGTTTTCGGATAATTCCACGGCAGCCAGGCCGACGGCTGTGCGGTCACTTCCTTCGGGTGGTTCGCCATGGCGAGCAGATAGGCGAAGGGATTGACCCGGTTGAGCCGGCAGGTGTGGATGAGGCTCATGAACAGGTCGCCGATCCGGGCGCCGTTGAGGGTCTTGTAGCTGAGGCTGTTTTTGCGATGCATGATCGCCATTTTGAGGGCCTGCTCGCATCGATTGTTATCCAACGGCGCGCCGGCCTGGCGGAGGAACAAGGTCAGCGGCTCCCAGTGTTTGATCATATAGGTGATCGCCTGACCCAGGCTGGAGTTGGGCTCGACGTGCTTGGCGTCGATCTTTTCCCCCATCCACGTTTTGAGCCCCGCCATTACCGGCGCGCTGTGGTTTTGATGATAGGCGAGCCGCGCGGCGGGATCCATTTTCTGTTCCTTAGTCTCGGCGTCGAAGCGGTAGACCTCGCGCAGGGCGTCGAGCACGTACCGGCATTCGTCTGGAAAATTATCCGCCACACTCACAAACTCCCGTCGGCCGTGGCTCAAACAGTACGCAAGAATCGTGGTGAACTCCGGGCTGGTGTTGCGCGAGAGCGCGTCGCACATCTGGATCGGCGGCGCCAGCGCCTTGTCGCGCAGGCGCAAGAGCGCGGTCAGGTTTTCCCCGGCGTGCTGCCAGCCGGTAAAAAACAGCGCCACCACCTGCCCTTCCACCTCGGCCAGAAGACTCGTGGTGAAGGTGCCCTTGCGCTTGGGGTCGATCTGGGCGGCGGTATCGCTGCCCGGTCGCCGCAGTTCCAGGATGCGCATGGTGGTGTCGTCATTGTGAATCAGGGTGGCGTTGGCGGCCAGGGCGACCAACACGAGGGCAACGGGTTGCACCACCGCGGCCAGCGGCGCGACCAACTCCCACTGGGTTGACTCGGACAAGGGCACGCCCAGATCCAGTTGGAAGCGGGCCAGCCGGTAGTGCGGCACCCCGGTACCGTAGCGCAGTTGCGCGATCATCACGCCCACGCTCGGTGCGTATTTTTCCTGGCCGGCCTCCGCCGGCAGGGTGGCGGTGGCGATCCAGCCGCAGGTGTCGCAGCGCAGGCGCTCCAGTTCGTAAGCCTTCGCCGCGATGGGCGGCGCGCCCGTGATCCGCAGCATGATCGCCGGGGTCTTTTGCTTGCGCAAGGTGCCCTTGGAGCAGAGCGGACACGGCTGTCCCGCCTGCAAGTGCGGATGCGCCACGTGCACCCAGTCCGCCCCGGTGTAGTCGCGGGCCTTGATGCGCCCGTGGCCTGGGCGCTTGGGCTTGGGGACGGAGGGAATGAGGGCCGGCGGTGCGGCCGGCGGACACACCTGATCGGTCCGCTCGGTTTTCGCGCCGAAGATGAGCTGCCGCAGTTTTCTCATCGTCATGTGCTCCTGCTCAATCATCTCCACGAGCTTGGGCAGCGCCGCGCACAGCGCTTCAATCTTGCCGTAATCTTCCGGGCTGACACCGGGGCGCACCCGCGCCAGGAACGCGTCGCGTTCCTGGCCGCTCAGCAGGGGCGCTTCGACGGTCCGGGCCTGACTCATGGCGCGAGCAGCCGCTGACGGAAGTGTTTCCCCAGCGGATAGACCCACAGCTCCTTGATGGAGCAGTCTGGCTGGCCATATTTGGCCTTGGTGCCCCGGCCCTTCGAGCGCCCGAGGCAGCGCCAGTTGGCCGCCCGGTAACAGGTGCCCCGGAACCGCTCAATATCCACGAAGCTCTCCAGGAGCTGAAGGGGATGGTGATAAAGTTCCTGCCAGTCGGCGCTGATCCGCCGGGCGATCCGGCCCAGGAGGTGACTGGCTAAATGGGGGACCTTGACCCAGGGCAAAATCAGGTAGCGCGAGTTGTAGGCGATCTGGTGAAGATTGTGCCGGTAGGCGGCCTTGGGCGCGCCGACGAAGCGGTCGCGCAAGTCGAGTTGCAGGGGCGCCGAACTCCACGCCAGGCAGGCCACCGGGCGCTCCCCCGCCAGGATCAGATACTTCAGGTGCTCGCCGACCGGCCGGCTGTAGCCGAGATAGTGGTGGTCGCGCAGCAGCTGCGCGAAGAGCGCTTCGCCTTCGGCCCGCCGGACCAGCTGGATCGTCAGCGGGCCCAGCGCGGCCACGGCCCCCGTGATCGCAGTGGTGTCGTAGCTCGCGCCGGCGGCCACGCGGCGGTGCGTGATGGCGTTGTTGGGCGGAGACTGCCGTTTGGCCGGCAGTTCGATCTGTCCAGCCCGATGCAGCGCCAGCATCAAGCTGCGGCAGACCATGTCCCGCGGCTGGCCGTTGGGTTGCACCCACTGCCACGCCTCGCACACCTTGACGGAAAGCCGCCGACGGCTCAGCGCGGGATTTTGCGCGATGAGTTCGCGCAGGAACACGACGTCGGGTTCGCGGATTTGCCGACCGCGGTAGCTTAGCAGCACATCAGACATGCGGCCGAGCCTGAGCAGAAAAGTGCTGGAACGCTACCTTTTTCGGAAAAAACTTTCAGGCCGGTTCGCTTGGGCTCACCGGCCGCCAGAGGGGCGCGGTGCCGGCGTGGGCGGGATCCCCATTCCACAACAACAGGTGCAGCTGATGGGGATCGAGGCGGACGCTGCCTGCGGCGTCCGCCTGCGGCCAGTGCTGAAAGCGGCCCTGCGAGAGTCGCTTTTGGCAGAGCCAGAAACCCTGGCCGTCGTAGGTCAAAAACTTGATCGCGTGCCGACGACGTGAACAGAAAACAAACAGCGCGCCACCCAGCGGGTCGCTCACCAGCACCTGCCGGCACAGCGCGGCCAAACCATCGATGCCCTTGCGGAAATCGACCGGCTCGACCGCGACCAGAATCCGCATTTGCGGCGTGATCTGAATCATCGGCCGTGCCGCAGAAACAGTTCCACCAACGGCAGCAGCTCGTCGACCCCGGTGGCGCAACGGTGCAAAATGAGACGAGCACCCCCAGCGTGGACCAACTCGACCAGGCCACGATCCCCGCCGCCAGGCGACAACGGCACCGACGGTACCTCGACGAAGATCGCGGCGGGAGAACTCCCGCCGCGGCACGCCTCGCCGCTGTGCAGTCGGCGTTGCAGATCGTAATAATTGAGTTTGAGCGCCGCGACCGTCGGATTGATCCCGTGGATCCGCGCCAACGCTGTCGCCGCTTGCCACAGTTCCGTGGGAATACGCTGACCCCGTGGCCGGGTCGCTCGCCAAGTCATGAACCGCCGGGCGAGCGATTGTAGACTCGCTGGCTCGGTAGGTTGTACCGCTGTCATCGTGGTGGTCGTTGTCATCACCACCCAGCTTAGCAGGAATCAGTCGCCGAGTTACGCACCCTTGCCGAAGCTACACTTTCGACCACCACCCGGCAGCGGGCACTGACGCCAATGGGGGTCACCAGCGCCGCGTCGTAGGGCTGCGCCGGGGTGGGTCGCAGTTTCGCTTTTTCCTCCGTAAACATCTCCCGGGGCTGGCGCTTGGTTTCACCGTGCACGCGCACATTCGCAATCGTGTCCAGCCAGTCCCTCACCGCGGGATTCAGGGCCGCAAAGTCGGTGATCTCTCGACCGGCCAGGAAGTTTTTCCGGATATACCCAATCGCATTCTCGATCCGCCCCTTTTGCTGGGGTTTAAACGGGCCACAGGGCTTGATCGTAAAGCCATAATATGCGGCAAACTGCGCATATTTCGGATTGAG
>CAIPZZ010000265.1 GCA_903869665.1 uncultured Opitutia bacterium
CTCGCCGTCGTGGAGAGCTTCCCCTTCCAGCAGATGCGCCGCCCGGCGGAGAGGCCATGAGAGCATCGGCTACGTTGCTCAATCCGCGTAAAGCAGCTCCGCCTGCGTCAGCACGGTCTTCACGGCTCCTTACCGCACTACCAACGCATCCACGGCCACCGGGCCGGTGCCGCGGTTGATGATCGTGATGGTGTGCTTGCCCGGAGCGAGGCCGGTCACCTCGCACACGGTTTGCGCCACTTGGCGCGCGCCAGTGGTGGATAGATCGGCCGTCGCGCGGATTTGGCCGTCAACCAGAACCTCGATCTTTCCGGCACCCGCCTCTTTCGGGGCGATGACCGAGACGCTGCGGCCGGTGAACGGGCTGCGCCAGATGTCCCCCGGCGTGTCGCTGGTCGTGAGGTCGTTGTTGAAGTCGCCGGTGCCCAGGTTGCAGCGGCGCGTCCAGCCGGGATACGTCGCGCCGGGGTCGTCGTCGTTGAACCAGCCCTTGTCGTGGGTGATGCGGAGGACGCGGCTCCCGGCGGCCAGCTGCCCTTCAGCAATGCCCGGGAGCGGCTGCGCTGCGCCGCCCGGCGTGACCGTTAGCCCCTGGTCGTCCTGCACAAACGTCAGCGGCATGTCGGAGCCGAGCAGCTCCACCTTCGACACCTTGCCCAACGTCGCCCCGCCAGCGCGCAGGGCCTTGAGCGTGACCGGGCCGCCGTTCCAATCCAGCAGCGTGGCATAGACGTGGCCGTTGTTGCGCGTGTAGCAGATGTTGGCGTCGCCGAAGACTTCAAACGGCCGCGAGGCATAGACCGCCTCGCCGTTGGCCTTCAGCCACGCGCCAACGTCCTTGCAGATTTGGACAACCTCCGGATCGAGGTCGCCCCGCCCGTGTTGGGTCAGGTTGAGCAGCATGGTGCCGTTGCGGGAGACGTTCTGCATCAGCAGCCGAACAAGTTCTTTCGCGTTCTTGTAGCGCTGACCGGTCAGGTAGTGCCAATCGGCGATGCTGGTTTCGGTCTGGAATGAATAGGCGGTGATCTGCGACTCGATGACGGCCTCGGTGCTTTTGACGAGCGAGCGGTCAACCAAGGGCAGTAGCTCCGGGTTGTTTTGAAAACTGTTGTAGCGCCCGCCCACGGCCTTGAGGTTGAGCACGACGTCGGTCCGACCCTGGTTCCACTTCGTGGATTTGTTGTAATAATTCGCGGCGAGCTGCGGCGCGAGAAAACCGAGGCCCATGTGGACGTTGAGATCCACCTGCGAGTCGCCGGCGTGCTCGTCGAAATAGATCACATCGGGATGATATTTGGTGATGGCGTCATCCACGCGCCACATGAACTGGTTGGCGAACGGCGAGAGCAGCGGATCGTTTTCCGGGTTGCGCGGCCCTCGCGGCACGGTGTGCGGCGGGCCGTAGAGATCCACCGGGTCCATGCCTTCCCACCATTTGCCTTTTCCGTCGAGGATCGTTTGCAGCGCATCGTAGGGCACGCCCTGCTTCGGGCCGTTCCGGTCGCTCGTGTAGCGCACGGGCATGAACTGTCCCCAGGTCCGGGCCGGCGTGTCGTGAAACCCGATGCCGAAGCGCAACCCGTGCGCGCGGGCGACCTTTTCCCACGTGCCGACGATGTCCACCTTCGGGCCGACTTTCACCGAGTTCCACGGCTGATAGGCCGAGTCCCAGTTGTCGAAATTATCGTGATGGACGCCCATCGCCATGAAGTAGCGCGCGCCCATCTCGACAAACAGGTCCATCAGCTCGTCGGGGTTCCACCGGTCAATCACCCAGTTGTGGGCGATGTCCTTGTAGCCGTATTCCGAAGGATGGCCAAAGGTCGCGACGTGGAACGCGTAAACCGGATCGCGCTCCAAATACATCTTGCGCGCATACCAGTCGCCGCGCTCCGGCATGGACTGCGGGTCCCAATGCGCCCACGCGCCAAACTTGGCGTCGCGCCACCACTCCGGCACCGTGTAAGTGCGGCTCATCGCCTGCCAGTCGGGAGCATACGGCCCCGCCGCCACCGGTAGCGGCGGCAGGTTCCAGATGTCCGGCGGCAACCCGAGGTCGCCCTGGCCGACCACGATCCGATCCACCTTGACCGCCACATCGCCGGCCTCGCGACTGATGACCACCGTGGCATTCGCCGGGATGGCGACGTCAAACATCGCATGGAGAAACGAGCCCGTGAGCGCCCCGGAGGAGTGGACGTTCACCTTGCGCGCCGGCTCACCGTTGACCGCGACGCTGATCGTGCCCGCTTCCACGGATGCGTAGCGGATCGCCAGTTTGCCGGCGGCCGGCAGGCCGGAGAATCTGATGGATTGGCCGGGGCCGCCCAAACCGACCAGATAGCCGCCTGAAGCCGCGCCATCGGCCGTCTTGGCCGCTCCGCCAACCAGCTCGGCGGTCTCCGCCTCGAACGGCCGTGGCGCGGTGGTGAAGGTCGTGCGGCATGAGGCCAACAAAAGGGCGGAAGCGAGCAGCAGGGCAGGGCTATGCCGCAGGAGAAAAGAGGTTTGGCGCATGGCGGGGCGAAAGCGCGCGGTCGTTTTGCCGGCGCGGCGCAAGGCTGGTGTCGGGCGCATCAGCCCGCAAGGCAGAAGAGGGAGGAGATATCCCAAAAAGCGCAGTTGAAACCGCGGATTTCACGGATGGGCGCTGATGATCAAGCTTTGGTTGCCGGGCCTGCCGGCATCTGGCAGCCCGAAAGGCCGGCGCACGCGGTTCGGCTGTAGGCCAGGTCGTTGACCTGGCGCTGTGACCCGGAGCCAGGTCAACGAGCTGGCCTACAACCAAGCCCTGTCCAACTGCGGAAATTGAGTTTATCTGCCGGGGGCGATTTTGCCGCCCCGCCAGAGGGGAGGCGTCGCCCTCGGGCGGCAAAAAAGGGCGGAGTCGGTGCGGCTCCGCCCTGACGTTGCGCTCCGTCGCGAGCTGGTAGCTCTGGCGTTCGCTGGAGCTGGAGTGAGCCGGAAACCGGACGCAAAAAGCCCGCGGGCACCATCGGCGCGTCGCGGGCGAATTTCACTCTTGTCCCGGCGGTCAGCGGAAGAGCCGCTGCGCCATGAGGTAGAGGTTGTTGTTCCAGGTGTCGAAGTCGTGGGCGCCGGGGTCCACGTTGTAAACGTGCGGGACTTTGTGCTCCTTGAGGTAGAGGTGCGTGCGCGAGCTGTAGGTGAGCAGGCCGTCCTTCGCGCCGCCGGAGATCCACAGCAGCTTGAGCAGCTTGGTGGCTTTTTCGGGATCGGGCACGAGCTGCTCGGGCACGCGGGTGTTGGGTGCGGAAGAGAAGCCGCCGACGTAGGCGAACGTGTCGAGGTTGGCGAGGCCGAAGCTGAGCGCCTGGCCGCCGCCCATCGAGAGGCCGGCGATGGCGCGGTGCTCGCGGTCCGTGCGAACGGAATAATTGGCTTCCATGAACGGGATCATGTCCTTGAGCAGGTCGGTCTCGAAGTCCTTGCCCCAGCCGTCGCCGCTGATCTGGGTCGCGTCGCCGCCACCGCCACCGCCCGGACCGCCACGGCCGCCGCCGTTGCCAGCCGCCGCGCCGGGGCGTGTGACGTTGCCGTTGGGGAAGACGACGATCATCGGCCCGATCTTTTTGTCGGCGAGCAAATTGTCGAGAATGACCGCCGCCAGACCCTGTGAGCCCTTGTTGTTCGGGACAAAGGTGTTCCACTCAGACTTCTCATTGCCGCCGATACCGTGGAGCAAAAACAGCACGGGATATTTCTGGTCCTTGGAATAGCCGGGCGGAGTGTAAACCTCCATCCAGCGCTTGAGGCCGGATTCCACGGCGGCCGCATCGTAAGTCACTTTCTCGAGCTTCCCGTGCGGGATGTCGGCCCGCGCTACGTTGTAGCCCTCGGGCGCCGGAGGCACGGACTGCACGTCATCCGGCCCGAGTGTGGGGGCGCCGCCACCACCACCGCGACCGCCGCCACCACCGCGGCCACCACGCGCGCCGAGGGCGGCAAACTGGGGCCGTTGGGTGTCATTGAGGAGGGCGGAGATATTGGTGCTGGCGGCGGTCAGTGCCGCGCTGGCTTGGGTCTGGGCGGCGGCGAAGGCGGCGGCGGCGCGGGCTTGGGCGTCAAGCAGCGGAGCGATTTGGCCGGCCTGCGCCTCGGTGAGCGTGAGCGCGGTCCTGAGCGTGGCGAGGTCGGGGAGCGGAGCACCAGGCGCGTTTTGGGCGTGGCCGGTGGCGGTGAGCAGACCGGCGGCGGTCATGGCCGCCGCGAGCATGCGGGCGAGAGGCAGGGGATTTTTCATGGGGGAGGGAGGCTAGGGGAAACTTTGGACGAACGGAGGACGCGGCGCAAGTGTCGCCTTTGGCCGACACGTTTGGTCGGCCCGGTGCGCGCTCAGCGTTTCAGTGCGGCGGCGACGGCGGTGGCGAGGGCCGAACCAGTCAGGTTCTTGGCTAGGATGGTGCCGTCGGGGGCGAGCAGGTAGTTGGTGGGTGTGCGGTTCACGCCGGCGAGCAGGGCGATTTTGTTGTCGTAATAGAGCCCGTCGAAATGCTGCGGCCAGGCGACGCCCTTGTCCTTGAGAAACGGCGCGAATTTCGCGCGATCCTCCTCCTTGTCGAGCGACACGCCGACGATGTCGAGGCCGCGCGCGTGGAACTTTTCGTAGATGGCGACGAGGTTGGGCAGCTCGGCGCGGCAGTCGGGGCACCACATGGCCCAGAACTCGATGAGCACGGCCTGGCCACCCTGCCCGGTGGGCGTGAGCGGGCGGCCGGCAGTGTCGGTGGCGGCAAACGCGGGAAACTTCGCGCCGACGGCGAGCGTGGCCTCGAGCTTTTTCTTCGCCTCGATCTTTTCGATCCACGCGATGGTGGCGTCGGCCTCGGCGGCGGCGGGCGTGCCGGGGTAGTCGGCCTTGAGCTGGCGGTAGCGGGCGATGGCCCCGTCGGGGTCACGGAGCATCTTGCGGGTGAACTCGGCGCGGAACGCGGCGACCTGCGCGGCCTCGGCGGGCACAGCGGCGTGGGCGGCGAGGAGGGCGTCCATCTGGCCGATCTCGTCGGCGTAGTCGGCGGGCGTGCGCGCGCCGGCGGAGCGCTTGGCCTCGGCGGCGGCGACGAGGGTTTTGAGCTTGGTTTCGAGCGCGCTAGCCGGGGTGACGGAAACGGGCGCGTTGGATGGAGTGGACGCGGCCGGCCCGCCGGCGCGCTCGCGCGAGCAGGCGGGGAGCAGCGTGAGGGCGGCGAGGATTGAGGGAAGCGGGAGAAAACGGCGGCGGGGTGTCACGGCGGAGAGGATGCAGCGTTGGATCGGTTGTAGGCCAGGTCGCTGACCTGGCAGCCAGCTCAACGAGCTGGCCTACAGGATCAGCGGCGCCTCACGCGGGCATGAGCGCGAAGTAGGGCTGCTGGGCGAGGTCGGGGCCGAGACCGGGATAAATCGTGCGAGTGCCGTCGGCAAAAACCGGCTCGAAATAATAGGTGAGCGGGTAGGGCGCGGCGGTGTAGTCGGCGGGGATGGTTGCGCTCCAGCCGCCGCCGGGCGCGGGCGTCATCGGCACGGGCGCGACCCAGCGTTCGGCGTGGTTGGCGTGGCGGTAGTGGAGCCGGACCATCTTTGGCGGTGTGTATCCGTCGGACGCGAGCGTGAGTGTCAGTGGTTGGTTGCGGCGGAACGATGTGGGCGGCGTATGCAC
>CAIPZZ010000266.1 GCA_903869665.1 uncultured Opitutia bacterium
GATCCGGAAGCTCACCGACCGCGCCAACCCCTACCCCCGCATTGATCTGCTCAACAGTTTCCGCAAAGACGGCGACTCCGCCGCCCTGCGCGACGGCATCGAGGATATTTTTCACGATTTCGCCGCCGACTCCGGCGCCCTGCTCGCCCTCGCCGATTTCGCCGCCAATAACGGTGACGTCGCCCTCGCCCGCCGAGTTTACACCCACTGCAAGGAGGATCCCGCCGGCCGTCTGCCTTGGGACTATCCCGCCCTCATGGTTGTCGAGGCGATGATCGTCGCCAAAAACTACCAGGGCGCGCTCGACATGGCCGACACCCTGCTCACCGCCAACCCCGACTGGAACAAACGCTACGCCACCGTCTTCGGCGGCCTCCGCGCCATCGCCGCCTTCGGCAAGGGCGACGACGCCGGCGGCCATCTGATCCTGACCGATTTTATCAACCAGCCCGGCATCCGCCCCGACAACCTCATCGTCGTCTCCCGCCGCCTCACCGAGGTCGGTGCCCGCTCTGAGGCCCGCCGCGTCCTCGCCCAGGCCGTGAAAGCCGACCCACTCAACCAGCCCGCACTCACCGCCCTGCTCAAGCTCGACCTCGAGCTCAACAAGCCCGACGACCTCGCCGCCGGCCTCACCCAGCTCCTGGCCATGCGCAAGCCCGACCCCGCGCTCCTCCAGGCCGCCTTCGACAAACTCGGCGGCGACCTCTTCCTCTTTCGCGCCGACCGCGCAGACCTCCTTCAAAAAGTCCGGGCCGCCCTCGACGCCGCCCAAAAACGTGGCGCGCTTCTCCGCGCACCCCCAGCCTGATTCACCAGAGGCACACCACCCCATGTCCTCTGCCGCCGATCCCGCCCCGCCCGCTGCCAGCGAGAGCCCGCCCGCCAAGCTCCGGCTCGGCACCGCCCAGTTCGAGTCCGTGAATGCGCCCGCCGCCAGCACGCCTCCGCCCGTGGAGGTTCGCGCCATGCTCCACGACAACCTCGCCCATGAAAAGGCCGCCGGCCTCCACGAGCTCGCGCCCTTGCCTGCGCGTCGCTCCCGCCGCCGGCGCGACTACTGGCTCGCCCTCGCAGTCGGCAATGCCGTTTTCGCTCTCCTCATGCTGCTCGGCGGCCGCAACCCCTTCACGCTCATCTACGGCCTAGGCGGCATGGCGCTTTTTTCCAGCGGCCTCACCTGGGTTATGTGGGTGGTCATGGATGACCATTGAGCGTTCCGCGCCAATTTCCCGCCCTTCAGCCTCTCACTTGGTTCCGCGCGCCTCACCCACCACTGTGAACTCCTCGCGGTCGTGAAACAGATGCCGCACCCAGAAAACGTCCGCGTGCCGCGCGCACACCGACCCCGGCCCGCGCAACTCGCGTAACAACGCCACCGGATCCACGCGCCCAAATTTCAGGTTCACCACAAACCGCCGGCACCACCCGCGCTCCAGCCACGGCGCGACGATGCCGCGCAGCACATGGTGCGGCTCCTCCACCAGATCGCAGAACAGCCAGTCGAAAACCTCTCCCTCCGCCGGCGAGAAATTGAACGCGTCCTCTCGCCGGTGCTCGATCAGCGGATGCCCCAACGCCCCGCCCTTGAGCGGCCCGTTGTCCACGGCCACCACGCGCGCCCCGCGCTTCGCCGCGCTAAAACTCCACCCGCCCGGCGCTGCGCCCAAGTCCGCGACCGTTTCGCCCGCCTGCGGCTCGCGCCCCAGCACGCCATACGCCTCCTCCGTTTTCAGAAAACTCCGCGACGGCGCGCGCTCGTCGTCGGCCATCCGCCGCTGCCCGCCTGACCATGCCTCGCGGGCCACCCACGCCCGTCGGAAATCGGTGAAATAAACAAACAGTCCCCGCGTCGTTCCAGCGCCTCGCCGCTCTACTGCCTGGAGGGGCGCAGACTTGCTGCGCCCACCGGCCTCAATCCCCGCCGCTTGGTCGCTGGACGTTGCGCCTTCGATGTTGGATGTAGCGCGTTGGACATAGTCTCCTCGCACCGCCAGCTTCGCCACGCGCGACAGCCGTTTCTTCAACATTTCCCCAAACGCCGCCTCGACCGCGCCGACCCGCCGCCCCAACCCAACGACTTCCTGCGGCCCCGCCCACACCGATGGCCACGCCGCCTCGATTCGCTCCCCCTGCAAGCTCTTCAGGAAAAAATCCGCCACCCCCTGCGCCAGCGCGTTGACCGATTCGCCCGTGATCTCCACCGGGTCCACCAACCCCAGATGCGCAAACGCCAAGTCTGGCACCACGCACCGGTGAGCCGAGCTGCCTGCACCCACTTGTTCTTGGACGTTCGACGTTGCGCGCGCCTCGCGCGCGGCCCTCACCCATCCCGGCCCGCGCTCCGCCACGCGCAGCCCCCCCTCCTCGGCCTCGCGCGCGAGAAAGACTTCATACCCCGCCTGACAGGTCAGCAGCATCGCCCCGTCATCGCGCCCCGCCGCCTCCCGCGCAATCCGCATTTTCCATCCCGCCTTCCCCGCTTGCCGCGCCGCCCTCCGCGCCGCCGCGCCTCCGCCCCGCCGTCATGCGCCCCAAAATTTTGCCTCGTTGTGCCTCCTTGCGGCCATTCCTGCCATCGTTCTTCATCATTCATAATTCATCCTTCATCCTTTTCTATCGCGCCATGAGCGACCTCCCGCCTCTCCCCGCCGAGCCGCGCCCCGGCCGTTACCGCCATTACAAGGGCAACGACTACCGCGTGCTCGGTCTCGCGCGCCACTCCGAGACACTTGAGCCACTCGTCATCTATCAGGCCCTCTACGGCGAGCGCGGCCTCTGGGCACGCCCCGCCGCGATGTTCACCGAGACCGTGACCATCGCCGGCCGCGCCGTGCCTCGCTTCTCCTATTTCAGCCCCGAGTGATTCCACCGGGTGATGCCATCCCACCTCACGCCCGGTGCGGCGTGTTGGGCGCGAGAAAACGCACCAACCGCGCCGCCCATGCGTTTTTCAGTCCGTAAAGGAAATCGCCTGATTCTCGTCCATTGGCGTATGCCGACCAAAGCGGCTCCTGAGTGCAGCTTTTGTCGGGAAACGTATCCACCGCCAAAAGCTGCACTGGACCCCAAATTCGCCCTTGCAGCTTCCGCAAGTTGCGACTTTGTCAGGCCTTGCCCATGAGCGCTCCCGCTCAAATTCATGCCCCCACCCGCAGCCGCTCGACCGTTCGTGCTGCACTGAGTGCAGCCGAATAACACTGTTGGGCGGAATATGATTCATCGCACGCAGGTCACATTTACCGCTTGGGGGAAGCAGTTCATGCCTTCCAAGGTGGACGCGTTGTTCAGTAGCGCGCACGACCCTGGCGTGATCGGAAAGATTGGTCGTTATCGCGGTGTGCCTACCCCTTACGGCAGCGCAGATTTCGATGTCCCCGAGAAAGAACCTGAGAAGATTGCGTATCTGCATCGTCTCGTTGTGCCGCTATTGCCAGCCCTGCGCGAAGCGGGAGCAGAAGATTTCTGGCTGCGGATTACCTATCACACTGATTCAAGTGCGCTCGGCTTCTCGAAGCATGAGATTCGGATGCTCGCAGATATGGAATGCGACGTCCCCATTGATTGCCTCATCGAAGAAGAGCCCAACCAGTCGGCACAGACAACTCCGGGGCTTCGCCCCTCCGTGTCTGACCTTTAACGTTAGGCACGCCGCGCCTAACCTCTGCGAACCAAGAAAAGAGGCCGCGAGGAAAAGCGCGTCGCCCCACGGTCTGACTCCACACGCACCTTCCCGCGTTTGAAGGCACAATCCGATCACGTCATCCGGCGGAAAACTCCGCGCTCGCCAACCGCCGTGCCCCTCGCCAGCCTGCCTCTCCCGCACATGAAATCCGTCCTCGACTTCAAGGCGCGCAAGGGGCGCGGGCCGAAGATCAGCATGGTCTCGGCCTACACGCATTGGGAGGCGCGCTTCCTCGCCGCCTCGCCGGTGGACTGTGTGCTCGTCGGCGATAGCCTCGCGGTCGTGCTCGATGGCGAGCCCAACACCTTTGCCGCCACGCCGGAAATCATGGCCCGCCATACCCGCGCCGTCACCCGCGGCGCAGGCGGCAAGCTCGTCATCGCCGACTTCCCGTTTCTCGCCGCACGGCGCGGCCTCGCCGCCGCCGTGGATTGTGCGGCCGAGCTACTCCGCGCCGGCGCGCACGCCGTGAAGATCGAGGGCGTGGACGGCCATGAGGACGTGCTCCGCCATCTCGTCCAATCTGGCGTGCCCGTGCTCGGCCACCTCGGCCTCACGCCGCAGTCGCTCCACGCGCTCGGCGGCAACAAGGTGCAGGGCAAGACCGAGGCCGCCGCCGCCGACCTCCTGCGCCAAGCGCGCGCCGTCGAGGCCGCTGGCTGCTTCGGCCTCGTGCTCGAATGTGTGCCGTCCACCGTCGCCGCCGAGCTCACCGCCGCCGTCGGCATCCCCACTATTGGCATCGGTGCCGGTCCGCACACCGACGGGCAGGTGCTTGTGTTTCACGACCTGCTGGGCCTCAACCCCGGCTTCGACGCGCGTTTTCTCCGCCGTTTCGCCGACGCCGGCGCGGTTGTCACCGACGGATTGGCGGCGTTCTCCAAAGCCGTCGCGAAGGGCGAATATCCGGCGAAAAAGGAATCTTACTGAACAACGAAACTAAACAAACTGAGCTGCGACACAGAGAGCACAGAGTCCAATCCGAGTTCACAGAGCAAATCATCCAAGCCGATCTCATCACTTCACCGCCTTCTCTCCGTGACCTCCCTTCCGCCTCCCTCGCCTCTGTGTCCCACTCCGAGTTTCAACCCATCCCTTCTTCCCGATTAGTGTGCATTAGCGCCCATTAGTGGTTTCCTTCCTCATGCCTGCCGCCCGCAAACCCCGCCTGCTGTTTCTCCTCAGCGGCTCCATCGCCTGCTACAAGGCATGCCAAGCCGTTTCACGGCTGGTTCAGGCCGGGGTCGAGGTGCGTTGCGCCGCCACGCCCGCCGCGCTGCGTTTCGTCGGCGCGACCACATTGGAGGGGCTGACGGGCTCGCCCGTTTTTCATGACGTGTGGGCCGAGGGCCGCGCCATGGATCATATCAACCTCGCCCGCTGGGCTGATCTCGCCATCGTCTGCCCGGCCACCGCCAACACCCTCAACCGCCTCGCCGCCGGCCTCGCCGACGATCCGGTCGGCGCGCTCTTCCTGGCGTGGGAAATGCAAACGAAACCCTGGTGGGTCGCCCCCGCGATGAACCACGCGATGCTCGCGCACCCCGCCACGCAGGCCTCGCTCGCGCGGCTGCGCACGATGGGCGTGCGCGTGCTCGACGCCGGTGCCGGTGCGCTCGCCTGCGGTGAGACCGGCGAGGGTCGCCTGATCGAGTCCGACGACCTCGTGACCACCGCCCTCCTCGAGCTCGGGCCGAAAATCGCCTGAGTTCACCCCACCTTTCTTTTCCGCCATCGTTCTCGTTCTCTTACTCGTTCTCATTCTCATTCTCATTCTCATTCTCGCGTGTTTCCGACCTCAGCAGGAGAGAGAACGAGTAAGAGAACGAGAACGATTCAGAAAATCCACCGCTCGTGAAAATCCTCATCACCTCCGGCGCGACGCGTGAGCCACTCGACGACGTGCGCTTCCTCTCCAACGTCAGCACCGGCGCGACCGGCGCGGCGCTGGCCGATGCCCTCGTCGTGCACGGCCACCAAGTTTCTCTGCTGCGCGGCACCGGCGCGGTCGCAGCACGGCGTGCGCGCGACGCCGGCGAATTCGGCTCCACGGCTGACCTGCTCGCCCGCCTCCGCGCGCGGGTCGCCAGCGGCAAGTTCGACGCCGTCATCCAGTGCGCCGCCGTCGCCGACTACACCCCCGCGCGCGTCACCCGCGGCAAAATGTCGTCCTACGCGCCCTCGCTCACCGTGCGCCTCGTGCCCACGCCGAAAATTCTTCCCCAAATCAAATCTTTCGCCGCCGCGCACCCGCCGGTCGTCATCGGCTTCAAGCTCACCTCCGGCGCGGACGCCACCGCCCGCGCCACCGCCGTCGCCAAGCTCTTCGCCGCCGGCACGGTGGACGCCGTCATCCACAACGACCTAGCCGATCTCGCCACCGGCCGCGCCCGCCCCTTCCGCGCCTACATCGCCGGCCGCGCCCGCCCGGAAAAGCTCGCCGGCCTACCCGCGCTGGCAGAGTGGCTCGCCAGTTTTCTGAAAGTGGCACGGGCATCCTGCCCGTGAGTTAAACAACCGCGACGAGGGCGTCGCGGCTCCATCATCAATCTCCCGGCACACGGGCAGGATACCCGTGCCACCACCCGAACTCCTCATCGCGCTTGCGCCCGCGCCCTCTCCCCGCCTTTTTCTCCCGCCGTGTTCCGCACCTTTCTCAAAGCCAAGATCCACCGCGCCACGCTCACCGCCGCCGACCCTGACTACGAGGGCTCGATCACGGTGGACCGCGCCGTCTGCCGCGAGGCCGGGCTGCTCGAGTTTGAGCAGGTGGACGTGCTCGACATCACCAACGGCGCGCGCTTCACGACCTACGTCATCTATGGCGCGCCCGGTGAGTTTCAGGTCAACGGCGCCGCCGCACGCCTCGTCGCCCCCGGCGACCTCGTCATCGTGCTCGCCTACTGCCGCCTCGCCGAGGCCGAGATCGCCGCGCACCGCGCCCGCCTCGTCCTCATGGGTCCGGGCAATGTCATCGCCGCGACGAAGGACCAGCCAGTCGCCGCGCCATGAAAGCCAGTTTTTCCAGCCTGTCGCTTCTGTTGCTCGCGGCACTCGTCCTTGCCGGGTGCTCTCATCCGGCGCAAGTGCAGCTCCTCAATGGGCCGCCCTATGTTTTGTATGTTTTGGATGTGCCGGCAAAATTTCGCAACGGCACCGCCAGCATGGCCGATGTCCAGGCTTGGGCTGTGGCCATGCTACCAAGCTTTCCTAGCCAGCCGCCCATCCCCTTAGACGCATTGCAGCTTGAGCACATCGACATCGACGGCGACACCGTTGGGGAGCTTTTCATTTCCTTCCCGCCAAATGGCGGCACTGGCGGGAACGACCGGATGGTTTTTCGAGAGGGCAAAAGCGGCTTTCAATACTTGGGCGAGCTCTGGTTTGGACACGTCTGCCGGGTCGCGCCCGACTCCTCCGGACGTGCGCGAGTCCTCACGTTTTCCCATGGCGGCGGCGACGTGACGAGCCTTGCGCTCTATGTGCTGCAGCCGGACGGGTTTCACGAGGTGGCCAGGCATATGCTCAAGCTCGCCGATTGCGCGACCGCCGATGGCAGCGCGTGGCTCTACCAGGCATTTTTTGAAACGGACACTCCGCCGCCGGAAGCTTTACGCGCAGTTTTTGGAGCAGCCTACTGACGGGTTGCCCC
>CAIPZZ010000267.1 GCA_903869665.1 uncultured Opitutia bacterium
GGGCAAAAGTTAGCTGTTTTCGTGATTCCACCTAGCCTACGCTTGGAAAATCTGGCGGTGCGGCCATGCTGGCGGTGCGTGAACGCTCCCGCCGCCCGCCCGTCACCCAACCGACGACGCCTCGTGGCGGCGGCGTGTTGCGCGTTGGCCGGTCTTGCGGTGGGGCGGGCGGCGGGCATTTCGTTAGGCGTATGAAAACGTTTCTCGCCGCCACCCAGCAACTCCGCCGCCGCTTGGGGGCGCGCGTGGCCGTGACTGACACAGCGCGGTTCAGGGCGTCGTTTGACGGGAGCAAGCTGTCGTTTTTACCCGACGCCGTAGTGAAGCCGCGCAACGATGCCGACATCGGGGTCGTGCTCGCGCTGGCCAACAAACACCGCGTGCCTGTGACCACGCGCGGGTCGGGCACCTCGCTGACCGGCTCAGCTTCGCCAGTGCACGGCGGGTGGGTGCTCGACCTGTCGGGGTGGAACCGCATCCGCATTGATGCCGAAGCAGGCCTCGCATTCGTGCAGGCCGGGGCCGTCGTGGGCGACATCCACCGGGCAGCGGAGGCGAAGGGCTGGTTTTACCCGCCCGACCCGGCATCGAAACAATACTGCTCCATCGGCGGCAATATCGCCTGCAATGCGGGCGGGATGCATGGCGGCAAATACGGCGTGACGCGCGACTTCGTGCTCGCCCTGCGCGGCTTCCTCCCGACGGGCGAGGCGGTGGAGTGGGGGACGGCGACCAAAAAATTTTCCTCGGGCTTCAACCTGCGCGACTTGTGGATCGGCAGCGAGGGTATGCTGGGCGTCGTGACTGAGGCGACGCTGAAGCTGATCCCACTGCCGGCGGCGCGGTGGACGCTGCTGGCGGCGTTCGCGGACGAGGCGGCCGCGTTTCAGGCGGCGCGGTCGCTGTTCGCGGCGCGCGTGCAGCCGGCGATCTGTGAGTTTCTCGACCGGCACAGCGTGGCGTGCGCGGAAGCGGCGTCGGGCCGGAGCGTGTTCGCCGGGCAGACTGGCCGGCCGGTCATGCTGGTTGAACTGGCAGGCGCCCGCGGCGAGGTGGCGGAGCAGAAGCGCGCTGTGCTGGCCTGGGCGCGCGCGCACGCCGCCGCCTTTCGCGCGGCGCGCGGCCGCGCGGAGGCCGAGGCGCTGTGGGCTGTCCGCCGTGGCTGCTCGTCGGCGATGTTCGCACTGGCGGACTCGAAGCTGAACGAGGACGTGGTCGTGCCGCTGCGGAGTTACGTGCGGTTCGCGCGTTTCCTGGAAAAGCTCCGCCACAGTTCGCGGCTGCCGATCGCGGTTTTCGGCCATCTCGGTGATGGCAACCTGCATGTGAATATCATGTATCACCGCGCGGATGCCGGAGAGCGCCGCCGCGCCGAGCGCGCGGTGGGCGAACTGATGCGCGAGGTCGTCGCGCTGGGCGGCGCGATCTCAGGCGAGCACGGCATCGGGCTGGCGAAATCGCCGTTTCTGCGACTGCAGCATCGGCCGGCGCAGGTGCGCGCGATGCTGGCCGTGAAGCGTGCCCTCGACCCACGCGATATTCTGAACCCGGGAAAAATGTTTAAAATCTTCAAGGTCTGGGAACACGCGCGTGTGGACGTGCGGATGCCTTGGGATCACAAGTGAATGGAGGGGGCACCCCTCCCGGAGGCCCCCATGTCGGGTGCGCCATTTGGTGTGTCGGCCGGCCGGCGTTTGAGCCACCTTGGCGCGATCGGACGGGTGGTTCACCCCATTTGCAGAGGAAGCCGAGAAATGCTTTAATTGGAACGCGAAACGCTCACCCCTGTCTCACTTCCAACCCACGCCGCACGCCGGGCCGCCGACGCGCCACACCAACCCAACCCACGCGCACCATGTCCACCACCCGCACCATCCAGGACAACCCTGCCGCCGACGAAAGCGCCGACGTTTCAGCCGCCTCGCCCGCCACCGTCCTCGCCGATCTTGAGGCCCCGCCTTCGTTTTTGGAACGCGACGCCCGCGTCGCGCCCGTCGCCGAGGCGCCCATCCCCCACGGTGAGCGCAGCAACCTCCAGCTCTACCTGCAGGAGATTGGTAAGACCCCGCTGCTGACCGTTGCCGAGGAGATCAAGCTCGCGCGCCGTATCCGCAAGGGCGACAAGGCCGCGCGCGACCACATGATCTCGGCCAATCTCCGCCTTGTCGTGAAAATCGCGATGGACTACAAGGATTTTGGCCTACCGCTGCTCGATCTCATCAGCGAGGGCAACATCGGCCTCGTGAAGGCGGTCGAGCGCTTCGACCCGCGCAAGGGCGGCAAGCTCTCGACCTATGCGGCGTGGTGGATCAAGCAGTCCATCAAGCGCGCCCTCGCCAATCAGTCCAAGACCATCCGCCTGCCTGTCCACCTCGTGGACAAGATATCCAAAATGCGGAAAATGGCCATGCGCCTTACGGAGGAGCTGGGGCGCGAGCCGACCGACGAGGAGCTGGCGATTGAGCTGCAAATTCCCACCGCCAAGGTCGCGCATCTCAAGTCCGTGAGCGTGCGCCCCGCGTCGCTTGACGCCCCACTCGGCGACGAGAACGGCTCCGCCACGCTCGGTGACTTGGTGGGTGACGACAGCGCTGTCACCCCCTACGACGGCCTGCGGGCGAAGAATTTCAGCTCCGACCTGCACGAAATGGTCGGATCTCTCGACCGGCGCGAGGCTGAGATTCTGCGCCTGCGCTTCGGCCTTGATGGCCGCGAGGAGCTCACCTTGGAAGAGGTCGGAAAAAAGTTTCACGTCACCCGCGAGCGTATCCGCCAGCTTGAGTATCTCGCGCTGTCGAAGATGCGCCGCGCGCTGGCGAAGCACGAAACCATCCGCAATGCCGAGGAGGTTGCGGAGGACAACCGCGCCCGCCAGCGCATGGAGGTCATCCGTGAATTCGCCGCCAGCCACACGCCCGCCGCCGCGCGACCCGGGCGGAACTGAGGGCGGGGGGATGCTGAGGTGGAGCGCGTTGACTTCAACGCGCTTGCGCTCAAACAGCCCGTTGAGGTCAACGGGCTCCGCCAATTTCACGACTAAGCAAACTTCGCCTTGAGCGCCGCCGCGACGTTCGGCGGGACGAAGTGCGCCACGTCACCGCCGTGGCGGGCGACCTGCTTCACCAGCGTCGAGCTGCAATAGCTGTAGGCCTCGTTGGGCATGACGAAAAGTGTCTCCACCGCCGGGCGCAGGCGGCGGTTGGTCAGCGCCATGTTGAACTCGAACTCAAAGTCCGAAAGCGCGCGCAGCCCGCGGATGACGGCCGTCGCACCCTCCGCCGTGGCGAAGTCCACCAGCAACCCGCCGAAGACGGTGGCGCGGACATTAGTCAACTTCGCCAGCGCGGGTTGTAGCAGCTCCAGCCGCTCTTCGGCGCTAAAGAGCGGCGTCTTGCCAGAGTCGCGGGCCACGCCCACGGTCACGCTGTCGAAGAGCCGCGCGGCGCGCTCGAGCACGTCGAGGTGCCCAAACGTGACGGGGTCGAAGGTGCCGGGATAGATGCAGTGGCGCATGGGAGGGTGGGGCGGGGAGCGAAAGGGACGGGCGCGCGTTTGGCGAATGTGTTTTTGAGGGGGCGGGCCGGCGCCTCCGGCTGGAGCCGCGACGCCCTCGTCGCGGTCAGGTGTTTGGGGACGCGACGGGGGCGTCGCGTCCCCATCGCGCGATCTGCCTCCCCGCCGCGCCCCTCCGCTCTTGCCTTCGCGCGCGGCGGGGTGTCACGTTGCGCCCGCGCCCTGCCGCATGAACCTCAATCTGCCCAACGCCATCACCCTTTCGCGCATCCCGCTGATGTTCGTCATCGTGGCGCTGATGTATCAGCCTTGGACCGGCGCGGCGTCGCTGGCGTTTTTTCTTTTCCTGGCCGGCGCGGTGGGCGACTGGCTCGACGGCTACCTCGCACGGAAGCGGAATCTCGTCTCCACTTTCGGTAAGTTTATGGACGCCCTTAGCGACAAGGTTTTTGTCCTCGGCATCATGGTGGCGATGGTGGACATCGACAGCTTCAAACTGCCGGTGGGCTGGATGCTCATCACGCTGTGTCGCGAGTTTCTCGTGTCGGGCATGAGGATGGCGGCGGCGTCGCGGGGCGTGGTCGTGCCGGCTGACCGCGGCGGCAAGAACAAGACGCTCACGCAGCTGGTCTCCATCGGATTCCTGCTCGGCGCACCGATGGTGCTCGACGACTGGGCACGGCTGTTCCCAGGGGTGAGCTTTCAGGCCTTCGGCGAAACCGTCCACAA
>CAIPZZ010000268.1 GCA_903869665.1 uncultured Opitutia bacterium
AGAAACGAGAGGGCGCGGTCCTTGCGGATGAAGGGGCGTGCGCCGGTCGAGAGGTGCAGGTCGCTCGCGCCGTGCCGGGCCGTGGTGCGGAGGAGGTCGCGCATGCCGGCGGCGATGGCGTCCGGATCCATCATGGCGATCTGATGGAAGGGAAACTTGGGCGCGGGGCCGGCGGCGGGACGGGTGGCCAAGGGGTCGTCGGGCGTGGCAAAAGCGTCGGCGCGCGACGGCGGGGCGAACGGGGTGGCGGTCTCGTTGATGTCAAACGGGTCGAGCGCGGGCGGGCCTTTCTGGCCCTTGGCCATCGCGAGGCCGGCGAGTTTTTCGAGCGTGGCGAGGCCGGCGTCGTCCACGGCGCCGTCGTCCACCAGCTTCTGCGCGAAGTCGCCGAGCTCCGCCGCGTCGCCCAGGGCGGCGCGGATGGCGGTGGCCTGCGCGCGGGTGAAAAGGCGCTGGTCAAGGCCGAGCCGGACGAGCCAGAGGATGTCGTTGGTCATGCGCGCGAGGGTGGAGTGGGGCGGAGCGTGGCCGGCCGGCGCGCACCTGCCAAGCGCGAAGGGTGGGGCCGAAAAACAGGCTTGGCGCGGGCGGGAAAAGGCGCAACCGTGTGGCCTCTTTGCTGTCCGGTTTGCCTCATCTTTCCCCTCCCTTATCTTCCCCGCTCCTCCCGCTCCCCTCCCCATGCCTCGTCCTGTCACCCTCTTCACCGGTCAATGGGCCGATCTCCCGCTCGAAAAGCTCGCCCCGCTCGTCAAGCAGATGGGCTACGATGGCGTCGAGCTCGCCTGCTGGGGCGACCACTTCGACGTGGATGCCGCCGCGAGCTCCAAGAAATATGTCCACGAAAAATGGGACCTGCTGCGCTCGCATGGCCTGACGTGCTACTCCATCTCCAGCCACCTCGTCGGCCAGGCGATCTGCGACCTCATTGACGAGCGGCACAAGGCGATCCTCCCGCCCGATGTCTGGGGCGACGGCAAGCCCGAGGGCGTGCGCCAGCGCGCCGCGCGGAAGATGGTCCTCACGGCGAAGGCCGCGCGCGCGTTCTTCGACGCCAAGCCGGGCCGCAAGGGCGGCGACGATTTTCCGGCCGTGGTCAACGGCTTCACCGGCTCGAGCATCTGGCACTCGATTTACGCGTTTCCACCGACCTCGCAGGCGTATTGGGACGCGGGCTTCGCCGACTTCGGCAAGCGCTTCGGGCCGATCCTGGAGGCGTTTGACAAGGTCAACGTGAACTTTGGCCTCGAGGTGCACCCGACCGAGATCGCATTCGACCTCGCCAGCGCGCAGCGCGCCATCGAGGCGGTGAAGGGGCACAAGCGTTTTGGTTTCAACTACGACCCCTCGCACCTCGGCTATCAGGGCGTGGACTACGTGAAGTTCATCCGCGCGTTCGGCTCGCGCATTTTCCACGCGCACATGAAGGACGTGTGGTGGGGCCACGGCGACGGCTCGGTCGGCGTGTTCGGCGGCCATGTCAATTTTGGCGACGCGCGGCGCTTCTGGGATTTCCGCTCGCTCGGCCACGGCGACATCAAGTTCGAGGACATCATCGTCGCGCTCAACGATGTGGGCTACCGCGGCCCGCTCTCCGTCGAGTGGGAGGACATCCGCATGGACCGCGTCCACGGCGCGACCGAGGCGGCGGCGTTTGTCCGGAAGATTGACTTCCCGTCGAGCGCCCTGGCGTTTGACGCGGCCTTCGACAAAAAGAACCGGTGATCTGAAGTAGCGAGTAGTGGGTAGCGTGCAGTGAGCATCACGCATCGGGACCTGACTTTCTACTAACTACCCACTACTCGCTACTCGCTACTCGCTACTCGCTACTCGCTACTCACTACTCGCTACTCGCTACTCGTAACTCGTAACTCGCTACTTTCCCCAACTCCCATGAATCGCAAACTTCGTTTTGGCATGATCGGCGGCGGGCGCGGCGCTTTCATTGGCGCGGTCCACCGCATCGCGGCGCAGATGGACGGCAAGGCTGAGCTCGTGGCCGGCGCGTTTTCGTCCGACCCCGCGCGCGCCCGCGCGTCCGGCGCCGACCTCTTCGTCGCGCCGGAGCGCGCCTACGGCAGCTACGCCGAGATGGCGAAGGCCGAGGCCGCGATGCCGGCGAACAAGCGACTTGATTTCGTCGTCATCGTCACGCCCAACCACCAGCATTTCCCGCCGGCGAAGCTGTTCCTTGAGGCCGGCTTCAACGTCGTCTGCGACAAGCCGGTAACCTTCAACCTCGCCGAGGCGCGCGCGCTCAAGAAGATCGTCGCCAAGTCGGGCAAGGTCTTCGCCCTCACCCACAATTACACCGGCAACACGATGGTGAAGCAGGCGCGCGACTTCGTGCGCGCGGGCAAGCTCGGCGCGATCCGCAAGGTCGTGGTCGAGTATCCGCAGGGCTGGCTCTCCACGCTCGTGGAAGGCACGGGCCAGAAGCAGGCCGGCTGGCGCACCGACCCCAAGCGCAGCGGCGCGGCGGGCTGCATCGGTGACATCGGCACCCACGCCGAGAACCTCGCGCGCTACATCACCGGCCTCCAGATCAAGGAGCTGTGCGCCGACCTCACGGCCTTCGTGCCGGGCCGCAAGCTCGACGACGACGGCAATATCCTCCTCCGCTTTAAGGGCGGCGCCAAGGGTGTGCTGCACGCCTCGCAGATTTCCGTCGGCGAGGAGAACGCGCTCAATATCCGCGTTTATGGCGAAAAAGGCGGCCTGGAATGGCACCAGGAGCACCCCAACGAGCTGATCGTAAAGTATCCCGACCGCCCGAGCGAGCTCTGGCGCCGGGGCAATGGCTACGTCGGCGACACGGCGAAAAAATTCACCCGCATCCCGTCCGGCCACCCCGAGGGCTACTTGGAGGCGTTCGGCAATATCTACGCGGAGGCGTTCCGCGCCATCGCCGCCGAGGTCGCCGGCAAGCCGCTGCCCAAGGATCTCGATTTTCCGACGATTGACGACGGCGTCGAGGGCATGGCCTTCATTGAGACGACCGTGAAGTCCTCCCGCCTCGGCGCCAAGTGGGTGAAAATGCCCGCCGTGTGAGGCTGTTTCCCTGCTCTGTGCCCCTCCTGATTGCTATTGCCAAAAACTAGCCGGTCGGCAACCTGACCGGCACCTCAAGCGTCTTTATCACTGTTCCATTCTCCCATGCGTTCCCCCCGCCTCCCCGCCCTGCTCCGTCTTGTCACCGCGCTCGCCGTCTCGGCCAGTCCTGCGGTTCTGCTCGCCGCCGACGCCGCGCCGGCGGAGGCCGCCCCTGCTGCGCCCGCCCCGGATGCTGCGGTGCCCACCTTTGGCGGGGCCCGTGGTGGTGCCGCTCCCGGCCGCGGCCGCGGTGGCCAGGCCGCGCCGCTGCCCAAAATGCCGACGCCTCCCTACCTCTCGGCGGAGGAGAGCCTGAAGACCATGCACCTCCCGCCCGGCTACCATCTGGAGCTGGTAGTCAGCGATCCCATCATCCACGATCCGGTGGTCAGCGTGTTTGACGGCAACGGTCGCATGTATGTCGCCGAGATGCGCTCCTACATGCAGACTCCCGACTCCACCGTTGAGGGAGATGAGCGAGCGCCCATCAGCCGCGTTTCTCTCCATTGGTCCTCGAAGGGCGACGGGGTTTATGATCAGCATTCCGTGTTTGTGGACAACCTGATCCTGCCCCGAATGATCCTGCCGCTGAAGGACAGCGTGCTCATCCAGGAGACCCACACCGGCGAGGTCTATGAATACCGCGACACCAACCACGACGGGGTGGCGGACGAGAAAAAGCTGTTCCACACCTTTGCTCGCGCCGGCGATGGCAACCTCGAGCACCAGCCCAGCGGCCTCATCTGGGCCGCGGACAACTGGATTTACTCGACCTACAACCCCGTGCGCATCCGTTGGACTCCCAAGGGTGCCATCAGCGAGCCCACCGCCGCCAACGGCGGCCAGTGGGGCATCTCGCAGGACAATTACGGCAAGACTTGGGTGCACAACGCGGGCAGCAACAGCGGGCCGCGCAATTTCCAAACGCCGATCGTCTATGGCGCGTTCTCGGTGCCCAATCAGGAGGAGTCCGGTTACAAGGAGGTCTTTCCTCTCGTCGGTCTGGGCGATGCGCAGCCCGGTGCTCAGTTTGTCCGGGCCGACGGCACCCTCAACGGCACGACTTCCGCGGCCGGTGTGGACATCTACCGTGGCGACCGTCTGCCCGCAGATCTCCAGGGCGACCTGCTGTATGGTGAGCCCGTGGGCCGGCTGGTCCGCCGCACGAAGATCGAGGTGCGCGACGGCCTCACCTACATCAGCAACCCCTACCAAGGCGAAAAATCCGAGTTCATCCGCTCCACCGATGCCTATTTCCGCCCCGTCAACATGGTCACCGCGCCCGACGGCACCATCTACATCACCGACATGTATCGCGGTATTATCCAGGAGGGCAACTGGACCCGGCCGGGCAGCTTTCTCCGCCGCGCCATTGACCAATACGGCATCGGCGAGAAGGTCGGTCGTGGCCGGGTCTGGCGCCTTGTGTATGACGGCATGAAGCCCGGCCCACAGCCCAAGATGCTCGACGAGACGCCCGCCCAGCTCGTCACCCATCTCAGCCACCCCAACGGCTGGTGGCGCGACACCGCCCAAAAGCTCATCATCCTGAGCCAGGACAAGTCGGTCGTCCCCACGCTTCAGGCCCTCGCCCGCACTTCCGCCAACCCCTTGGCCCGCATCCACGCCATCTGGACGCTCGAGGGCCTCGACGCCCTGGATGCCGCGTTTGTCCGTGAAAAACTCAAGGACACCGACCTCCATGTCCGCACCGCGGCCATCCGCGCCAGCGAGACCCTTTACAAGAATGGCGACAAGTCGCTCGCCACCGACATCATCGCGCAGACCAGTGATACCGCGCCTCCCGAGGTCGCCCTCCAAGGCCTGCTGACCGCCAAGCTGCTCAAGCTGCCGGAGGCCCAGTCCCTCGCCGCGAAGACCTCGGCGGGCCATCCCTCCGCCGGGGTGAAACAGCTCGCGACCCAGCTCGCCTCGTCGTTCGGCAGCCCCTTCGGCCCGCAGTTCACCGCCGCGCAGCGCACCCAGCTTGAGCGCGGCCAGGCAACTTTCCTCCAGCTCTGCTTCGCCTGCCACGGTCTGGACGGCAAGGGCGCGCCCCTGGCCGGCAAGCCGGGCGTCACGATGGCCCCGCCGCTCGCCGGCTCCGCGACCGCCACCGGCCACCGCGACGGCATCATCATGGCCATCCTTCATGGGCTCACCGGTCCCGTTAACGGCAAAACTTACGAAGGCCAGATGATCCCGCTGGGTGTTAACGGGGACCAGTATGTCGCCGATGTCGCCTCGTATATTCGGAACAGTTTCGGCAACCAAGCCTCGCTCATCTCCGTTGAGGATGTTGTCCGCGTCCGCGCCGCTAATCCCGATCGCAAGACGCCTTGGACACTCCCCGAGATCAACGCGCGCCTACCCCTTCCCGTCGGCAACCGCGAGGCGTGGAAATTCACCACCAACCGTGTCGTCGCCCTCGCCGCCGATGCCGCCGATACCGTCGGTGCCGCTGGCGCCGAGATCACTGGCCCGGCCAAGCTGAGCTTCACCGCCGCCGCCCCGGTCACCGGCACCTGGCTCCAAGTCGAGCTGCCTGCGGCCGCCACGCTCTCCGACATCCGTGTCAGCAGCGAAAAGTCGCCCGACAGCTACACCCGCGCCTACAAGGTCGAGCTCTCGGCCGACGGCCAGGCCTGGGGCGAGCCGGTCGCCACCGGCAACGGCACCGGCGCGCTGGTGGACATCAGCTTCCCGCCCACGTCGGCGAAATTCGTCCGCATCACCCACACCGAGCCGCCGGCGGTCGCTCCCGCTGGTGGTCGTGGCGGTGGCGGTCGTGGTGGCGCGGGCCGCGGTGCCCCTGGTGCTCCCGGCGGTGCCGGTCCTGCGGCCGGCGGGCCGGGCGGCGCGTTCCCCCCGGCGGCTGGCGGCCCGGGTGCGGCGGGCCCTGGCGCAGCGGGCCCGGGTGCCGCGGGCCCGGGCGGCTTTGCCGGCGGCGGTCGTGGCGGCGCTCGCGGCGCGGGCCGCGGCGGCTTCCAGGCCCCGGCCAACTGGACGGTGGACGACATTCAGCTCTTCTCGCCCAACCCGGCGGTTGCCGCCGCCAAGTGAACCATTATTCCCGATCATCCATCACCTGCGGGCAACCCGCCCGCGCTACTCCCATGAAAACCTCCCTGAAAGTTCTGCCCCTCCTCGTGCTTCCGCTGCTCGCGTTCGTCGGCTCAGCTCACGCCGCCG
>CAIPZZ010000269.1 GCA_903869665.1 uncultured Opitutia bacterium
ACGCCAGCCGCGCCGCGCGCGCGCCGCGGACGAGCGCGACGGCGCCCGCGACGATGCCCGCCCACGCCGCCAGCCGCTGCCAGTCCCATGGGCGCGCGGCCCAGGCGCGCAGCTCGCCTAGGCGCTGCCGCGCCCAGACCTTCAGCCCAACTCCGAATTTCTCCACCGACTCCTTCACCACTTTGGCAACCTCCGCCCTCGTATCCTTGTCGAAGGAGACGACGCGCCGATACCAAAACACCCGCAGGCTGTCCAACCGCGCCCCCCACGTGTTGTCCGAGATCTCCCGCAGCGCGGCCTCGCCGAGCAGCGCGGAGGTGCTCTCGCCGAGCGCGTCTGCTCCCACCGTGGGATCAACGCGTAACCAGCGGGGCTTCGCGGGATCGCGCGCGTCGAAGATCTCCGCCCAAGCGTGGGCGTTGGTGTTGCGGACGACGAAGTTGCCACTGAGCTGGTTCCACTGCCCGCCCTTGAAGCCGACCACAAGCCGGGCCGGAAACCCGGCGGCGCGCGCGAGCAGCACGAACGAGCTGGCGAAATACTCGCAGTGCCCCGGCAGCTCGCTGCCCATCCAGCGGACGACAGGATCGGCCGCCTGTTTTCCGGACAAATCCACCTGCTTGGAGTAGCCGTGGCGGCGGGCGAGCCAGGCGCAGGCGCGCCGTGCGAAGTCGTCGGGGTCGTTGCCCGGCACGCCGAGCGCGGCGGCGAGGCTGGTGAGCCGGTCCTTGTCCGCGGCTTCTGCCGGCAGGCCGCGGTAATTCGGATTTGGGTTGGATTGCTCCCCGTTCTCCAACCGGCCCAGGTCGTCGTCGGTCGGCTCGAGGAGTTGCCGGCTCAGCACGGCTTGGTCCACCCGGTAGGCCAGCATCCGCGTGGGCGGCTGATCCAGCGAGACCACGCGCAGCACCCGGCTGCCCAGCACGGCCTGCGGCTCGCCAAATATGATTTGATAAAAATCTCCCGGCACCGGCAAAAACCGGCTGGTGCCGGGCTCGAAATAAAACGTCCAGTTCGCAGCGCCGGCCGGCAGGTTCTCGACGTCCGGTCCCAGATACCGGTTGGCTTTGCCGCGATAGGCGCGGAGCTGCTTTTTGAGCTGGTCCGACATCTTGAACGCTCCGGCCATATATTGGTCGAGCACGAGCATCCGCCAGTAGGGGGTCTTCGGCGCCTGCGCGGTGTCGGATACCTCCACCCGAAACGCGACACTGTCGTCGTCCTGGATGTCAGTCACGTCGCCGAGCTTCACCTCCTCGCTGAAGCCCGTGCGCGCCTTGCCCTGCATCAGTTTCTCGAAAAACAGGCTGTTCCCCAGCTCGAAGCGCGGCAGCAGCAGGAAGAAGGTGGCCGACACAGCGACGAGCCCCGCGAACAGCCCGCCGCCCAGCAGCGCCACCCGCCAGTTCGTCACCGCGCGCACCCGCCGCGCCAGCGCCGGCCAGTCCGCCCGCGCGGTCTCCGGCGCCGGCCCGGCCGTGCCTGCCAGCGTGACCGTCAGTAAAAACAGCAGCGCGCACGCCGTGAACAGCAGGATTTGAACCGCAAACACGATGGATACTGAGAGCACGCCCGCCACCACCACGAGAAACAGCCCCATCAGCGCCAGCTGCATGTCGTCGCGTCGCTGCCGCGGCGTCACCATGCGGTAGAGCAGCAGCATCAGCGTCAGCCGCACGAGCGGCGGCAGGATGTCGCGGGTGAGGATGCCGTCCGCCGCCGCCACCGCGAGGATGAAAGGAAACACCAGCCGGTGCGACCAGCGCGGCAGCCGCGCGCCGAGCGCCGGCTGCCACAGCACCAACGCGGCCGCCGCTGTGATCAGCGCGAGCCACGGCCAGGCCGAGATCTCCATGTAGGGCACCGTCCACGCCGACAGCAGGCCCAGTAGCGTGCCGAGCAGCCATTTGAGCTGGTGCAGCTCTGTCGCGTCAAGCTGCGGCCGCTTTGGTTCCGTCAACATAGGCGATTACCCCCCGCGCCCCGTCGGGCGCAAACGTCATCACACCGTGCCCCGCCCGGCCCGCGCCCGCGTCCGGCCCCGCCGTCCGCGCGACCACGGCCAGCTGGTCGAGAAACGCCTCCACGTCGCGCGCCGCGCGCACCGGCGCGGGCGCCGCGCCGTTGATTGCCACCGACCGCAGCCGGCCGAGGCGGAACAGTTCCTCCGCCAGGGTCGCCGCTAGGCCGCACAGCAGCTCGAACTGTTCCTCGCGCGGCCACGTCTCCTCGCCGGTTTGCAGCCAGAGCTGCAGCCCGTCCTCCCGTTCCGACGCGAACTCCCGGACCATCAGCCGCCCCGTCCGTGCGGTTGCCTTCCAATGCACGCGCCGCGGCGGGTCGCCCGGCGCGTAGCGCCGCACCGCTCGCAGGTCGTCGCTGCGCGGGCCCGTGCTCGCGCGCCGCGCGCCCGGTTGCGGTCGCCACGCCGACGCCGCTCCGAACCGCCGGTAGTCCACCGTCGCCGGCCAGACCAGTGCCTCGCGCTCCAGCCCGATGCCCACGGCCGCCGACAAAAATCCGAATGGGAAAACCGATCCCGCCGACTCCAGCTCCACGCGCAGCACCCCGCGCCGCGCCGGCCGCAGCCGCCACTCCACGCCGGAGTTTTCGCCGGGGTCGATTCGCCCGCGCAATGTCACCCGCTCCGGCGCGTCCGTGCGCCAGCCCTTGCCCGAAAGCAGTTGGCGCGCGGTCGGCAGCGGTGCCGGCGCGGCGGCCTGGCCGGCGGGCGCGGCCGAGAGCTCGAACCACAGCGCGTAGGCTGGCAGCACGCGCCGGTCGTTGCGAATCTCCACCGTGGCCGCCTGCTCCGCCCCCGCGCGCAGGGCGGGCGGCAGCCGCAGCCGCCATGCGAGCCGGCTGAAATTCAGCCACAGCAGCAGCCCGCCCAGCAGTAGGCACGACAGCAGCAGCGAGAGCGTGATGAACAGGATGTTGCTCGCCGTGTTGTAGGCCGCCCCCGCCAGGCCGAGCACCACCGCGCCGAGCAAAAATCCCGGCAGCGTCGGCCACACCCGCGTGCCGCGCGACGGCAGCAGCACCGACCACAGCGCGTAACGCCAGCGCCGGCCCGGCGGCGCACGCCGCCGGTGCCGCCAGCCTGTGCCCCGCCACTCTGGCGCGCGGCCGTGCGCCGCCAAGTCCGACGCCGAACTTTCGGCCGCCAAGGTCGAGATTCCTGGACCGCCCGCACTGGTCATGGGGTTCACGTTGGGAGTTCAGGTTTGATTGTCGGAGGTCGGGCGAGACCCGCCGCATTCACGGCGCGGGGATGGCCGCGAGGATTTTTTTCAGGATGCCCTCGACCGCGCGCCGCTCCTCGAGCGGATCCGCGCCGGGCCGCGCCAGCGCCAGCCGGTGCGCGAACACCGGCCCGGCCAGCGCCTGCACGTCCTCCGGCAGGATGAAGTCGCGACCGAGGAGCAGCGCCCGCGACTGCGCCGCGCGCTTGAGCGCCAGCCCGCCGCGCACCGAGATGCCCGCCTTGAACTCCGCCTCCGTCCGCGTCGCCGTCACGATCTTCAGCAAAAACTCCAGCACCGAGTCCTCGACAAACACCTCGCACGCCAGCGCCTGTAGCCGCAGCACCTCGTCGCGCGTCGCCACGGGCTCGGTCGCGATCGCGTCGTAGGCCGTGCGCGCCGTCCGTAGGATGTCCAGCTCGTCTGCCTCGCCGGGGTAGCCCATCCGCAGTCGCATGAGGAAACGGTCCATCTGGCTCTCGGGTAGGGGGAACGTGCCCTCGTAGTCCACCGGGTTCTGCGTGGCGAAAACCATGAACGGCGCGCCCGCCGCGTGCGTCGCGCCGTCGGCGCTCACCTTGCCGCGCTCCATCACCTCCAGCAGCGCCGACTGCGTCTTCGGCGTGGCACGGTTGATTTCGTCGGCCAGCACCACGTTGGCGAACACGGGCCCCCGCTTAAACACAAACACCTTCGCGTGCTCGTCATAGACACCCACGCCCGTCACGTCGCTTGGCAGCAGGTCGCTGGTGAACTGGATGCGCGCAAAGTCGCAGTCCACCGCGCGCGCGAGCGAGTAGGCGAGGGTGGTCTTGCCCACGCCCGGCAGGTCCTCAATCAGCAGGTGCCCGCCCGCCACGAGGCAGGTGAGTGTCTGGTCTATCACGTCGTCCTTGCCCTTGATGGACGCGCGCATGGCCGCGCGGATGCGGTCGAGAGTCTGCCGTGCGTCGGCGACGGCGGGGCCGGGGACATAGTCGCTCATGACCTCAACGCTGGCGGGAAATTCGCCGACCGCAAGCCGGGGATAAACGATATGTTCCCCGCCGACATCGAAGGGGGCTGATACCCGCAACATTGCTCAGACGGCCACCCCCTGCGTCGGCCTGAGTCGTTCACTCCGAGCGGTCAGCGGCGCGAGTTTGACAGCGGCCGTGCATCCGCCCTTGCTCCTGAGTCATCCCCTCGTCCTGCCCAACCACCACGATGAAAATACTCCGCCTATTGCTCGCCGCCACTATCGCCATGTGCCCCCTTCCGGCCACCGGCGCGCCAAAAATATTAAAAGTTAAAACCTAGGGTTGCCCTGAATTGACGGACAGTGGGCTTGGGACCAAACCCAACCGAAAGCCCACATGAAAACTCAGATCAGCCAACCCGTGCGCGTGAAGGCGAGCTACAGCGAGCCCTACAAACGCGAGGCCTTGGAACTATGGCGTCACAGCGGCCGCAGCGCCGCGAAGGTGGCTGCCGAACTCGGCATCCGACCACCCCTGCTGTATCGCTGGGCCCGCGCGGAGCGCGGGGCCAGCGATACAGCAGGCCCCAAGCCCGCCCGCGCGGTGCCGGAACTGGAGGCCGAAATCCGCCGGCTGCGCGAGGAGAACGCCAAGCTGCTGGAGCAGCGCGAAGTCCTAAAAAAATCGCTGGGCATCCTCTCCGAACCGCCGCCGAGAGGTATGCCCGCATCGCGCAGATGAGCGGCCCCCACAAAGTCGCCTGGCTGTGCGAGGCTCTGCTGGTCTCGCGCAGCGGCTATTACGCCTGGCAGCAACGCCAGCGCCAGCCTGGGCCCCGCGCGAAGGAGAACACCCGTTTGCGGCAACGCCTGCGGGAGGAGTTCGTCCGCCAGCGGCAGGCCTATGGCAGCCCCCGGCTGGCCCGGGCGCTCGGCTGCCCCGGCCAGCGCAACCGCATTGCCCGGCTGATGCGGCAGGAACGGCTCTTCGCCCGGCAACGTTCCAAGTATCGCGTCGCCACGACCGACAGCCGGCATGCCAGCCCGATCGCGCCCAACCGCCTGCCGACCGTCGTGGTGCAGCGGCCCGATCAGGTCTGGGTCACTGACGCCACCGGCGTGCTCACCGGTCAGGGCTGGCTCTACGTCGTTGCGTTGCTTGATGTCTGCACCCGGCGGATCGTTGGCTGGGCCACCACCCGGTTCATCTCGTCCAAGAACTGATCCGCACGGGTCCGTTTCGTCAGGCAGCCGAGGGAAAGAAAGGTCGTTTGTTGGCTCATGGTCACTGTTACCTATTGTAATGCGATATGATCCATGATTG
>CAIPZZ010000270.1 GCA_903869665.1 uncultured Opitutia bacterium
AAGAACGCCAACCGCCGCGCCCGTATCAGTGTGAAGCTCGTCGCCGAGGTCGGCGTCGGCACGATCGCTGCGGGCGTCGCCAAGGCACACGCTGACGTTGTGCTCATCGCCGGCCACGATGGCGGCACCGGCGCCTCGCCTCAGAATTCCATCTGGCACGCCGGACTCCCATGGGAGCTCGGCCTCGCCGAGACGCATCAGACGCTCGTCCTCAACAACCTCCGCTCACGCATCGCCGTCGAGACCGACGGCCAACTCAAGACGGGTCGCGACGTGGTCATCGCCGCGTTGCGCGGCGCGGAGGAGTTCGGCTTCGCTACTGCGCCGCTCGTCGCCACGGGCTGCATCATGATGCGCGTGTGCCACCTCAACACCTGCCCGGTCGGCGTCGCCACGCAGGACCCGCGCCTCCGGGCTAAATATGCCGGCAAGCCGGAGCACGTCGTCAACTTCATGCGCTTCGTCGCCGAGGAGGCGCGCGAGCTCATGGCGTCGTTGGGCTTCCGCACCATCGAGGAGATGATCGGTCGCACCGACCGCATTGAGCCGCGCAAGGCCGTGGACCACTGGAAAGCCAAGGGCCTCGACTTCTCCAACATCCTCTACTCGCCCGACGCCGGCCCCGAGGTCGGCCGGTTCTGCTCCCAGACGCAGGACCACGGCCTCGACAAGTCGCTCGACGTCACGACCCTGCTCGACATTTGCAAACCCGCCATCGAGAAGCGGGAGAAAGTCGTCGCCGAGGTGCCTGTTCGCAACGTCAACCGCGTCGTCGGCACCATCACCGGCAGCGAAGTCACGCGCAAACATGGCGCGGCCGGCCTGTCGGAGGACACCATCCGCATCAAGTTCAAGGGCTCCGCTGGTCAGAGCTTTGGCGCGTTCATGCCCCCGGGCATGACGTTCCTGTTGGAAGGTGATACCAACGACTACATTGGCAAGGGCCTCTCCGGCGGCAAAATCGCCGTCTTCCCGTCCGCCAAGGCTACCTTCACCCCGTCGGAAAATATCATCGCGGGCAACGTCGCACTCTACGGCGCGACCGCTGGCGAGGTTTTCCTCTGTGGGCGGGCTGGCGAGCGCTTCGCCGTCCGTAACTCCGGAGTCAATGCCGTGGTCGAGGGCGTCGGTGACAACGGCTGCGAATACATGACCGGCGGCCGCGTCATCGTGCTCGGCCCCACTGGCCGCAACTTTGCCGCCGGCATGAGCGGCGGTATCGCCTATGTGCTCGACGAGGCCGGCGACTTCGCCGCCAACGTCAATCTCCAGGGCATCGGCCTTGAGAAAATCGAAACGCCCGCCGAGGCCGCCGAGGTCCGGGCGCTCATCCAGCGCCACGTGGACCACACCGGCAGCGCCCGCGGCAAGCAAGTGCTCGCCGCGTGGGATCAATTCCAGCCTAAGTTCGTCAAAGTCATGCCCAAGGACTACAAACGCATGCTCGCGTGCATTGACAAGGCCCGTGGGCAAGGCCTGACCGGCGACGAGGCCCTGCTCGCCGCCTTCGAGGAAAACGCCCGCGACCTCGCCCGCTTGGGCGGCAACTAAGCCGCTGACCGCGTTCGTCTCATCTTTCATCTCAACTTCCAGATCAAAACTTTCCGCAACATGGGCAAACCCACCGGCTTCATCGAATATCTCCGCGAGCTCCCCGTGGACCGCACGCCCGCCGAGCGCTCACGCGACTGGTCGGAGTTTCACCTCCACATGGAGGAGAAAAAGCTCCGCACCCAAGGTGCCCGCTGCATGGATTGCGGCGTGCCCTTTTGCCACACGGGCAAGCTCGTGAGTGGCATGGCTTCGGGCTGTCCGATCCACAACCTCATCCCCGAGTGGAACGACCTCGTTTACCGCGGTCTCTGGAAAGAGGCGCTCGAACGGCTGCACCGCACGAACAACTTTCCCGAGTTCACCGGCCGCGTGTGTCCCGCACCCTGCGAAGGCTCCTGCGTGCTCGGCATCAACGATCCGCCCGTCACCATCAAGAACATTGAGGCTTCGATCATCGACAAGGGTTGGGACGAGGGCTGGGTCGTTCCGCAGGCCCCCAAGGTTCGCACAGGCAAGAAGGTCGCCGTGATCGGCTCCGGCCCCGCCGGACTCTCTGCCGCCGCGCAGCTGAACAGCGCCGGCCACAGCGTCACCGTCTTTGAGCGCGCCGACCGCCCCGGCGGCTTGCTCATGTATGGCATCCCCAACATGAAGTTGGACAAGAAGGAGGTCGTCCTTCGCCGCATCAAGCTCTTGGAGCAGGAGGGCGTAAAGTTCATCTGCAATGCCAACGTGGGCGACAACGTCGAGCCGCAGATCTTCCTCAAGGAATACGACGCCACCGTCATCTGCACCGGCGCGACCCAGCCGCGCGACCTGCCCATTGAGGGCCGCAGCCTCAAGGGCGTCCACTTCGCGATGGAGTTTCTGACCGCGAACACCAAGGCCGTTCTCGCCAACGAGACCGCGCCGATCAACGCGAAGGACAAGGATGTCGTTGTCATCGGCGGCGGCGACACCGGCACCGACTGTGTCGGCACCTCTGTGCGCCACGGCTGCAAGAGCCTCGTCCAGATTGAAATCCTCCCCAAGCCGCCGCTGGAGCGCGCCGCGGACAACCCGTGGCCCGAATGGCCCAAGACTTACAAGATGGACTACGGCCAGGAGGAGGCCGCCGCCAAGTTCGGTGCCGATCCGCGCGTCTATCTCACGACCGTGAAGAAGTTCATCGGCGACGCCGCCGGCAACGTGAAGGAACTCGTGACCGTTGAGATCAAGTGGGAGAAGAACGACAAGGGCCAGTTCATCCCCAAGGAGCAGCCCGGCACCGAGAAAACCCGCCCCGCGCAGCTCGTCTTGCTCGCGATGGGCTTCCTCGGGCCCGAGCAAGCGTTGCTCAAGGAACTCAAGCTCGAGACCGACCCGCGTTCCAACATCAAGGCCGAGCACGAGAAATACACCACGTCCATCAAAGGTATTTTCGCCGCCGGCGACTGCCGCCGCGGCCAGAGCTTGGTCGTCTGGGCAATCAATGAGGGCCGCGGCGCGGCCCGCGAGTGCGACCGTTACCTGATGGGCGCGACAGATTTGCTATGATGCGCGGGCGGCGCCTACTGCGCCGCTCAGATATGCTCGCCGGCCCCGTGGGCAGGCGGTGTGCCCGGCGGGGGAGCCTCGGACAGGCGGCCGTCGCGCACGTCGGCCTCGGTGAACTGGCCGCGCGGGAAGAGCCGGACGTGGCGGAACACCACGTTGACGTCGTCGCCTTGTTTCAGGTCGAGGTCGCGCAGGCGGTCGCGTGCGATCTCGGCCTCGAAGTGCTCGCCGGTGTCAATGCGCTCAAGGGTGACGCTGCCGTAGCTACCGGCGGAAAAAACATGCAGGACGCGGGCGCGCAGCGCGTGCGCGCCGGCCGCGCCGCGCTGGATGTCCACGTCGTGCGGCCGCACATAAAGCACGTCGGAGCCGGGCGAGTGGAGTTTTCCGGAGCCGGCGGCGAGGCGGTTCACGTTACCGAGAAACTCGATGACGAAGGGCGACACCGGACGGTCATAAACTTCCTGCGGACCGCCGACCTGTTCGATGCGGGCGTTGTTCATCACCACCACCTCGTCGGCCAGCTCCAGCGCCTCCTCCTGGTCGTGGGTCACGAAGACGGTGGTAACGTGTAGCTTTTCGTGGAGACTGCGGAGCCAGCTCCGCATCTCTTTCCGCACCTGCGCGTCGAGCGCGCCGAAGGGCTCGTCGAGGAGGAGCACCTTGGGCTGCATGGCAAGGGCACGCGCGAGGGCGACGCGCTGGCGCTGCCCCCCCGAGAGCTGGTCGGGCAGGCGTTGGCCGAGGTTTTCGAGCTGCACAAGGCGGAGCAGTTCGTGCACGCGTTCTGCGATCTCGGCGCGGGAAGGGCGGCTTTTACGGGGGCGCACGGTGAGGCCGAAGGCGATGTTGTCGAACACGCTCATGTGCTTGAACAGGGCGTAGTGCTGAAAAACAAAGCCGACGCCGCGTTGGCCGGCGGGCACGTCGGACACGTCCTCGCCGTGGAACAGCACTCGGCCCGCCTCGCGGTCGTCACCCGTGTCGGGAAACTCCAGCCCGGCGATGATGCGCAGGAGCGTGGTCTTGCCGGAGCCGGAAGGACCGAGCAGGGCGGTGAGCCGGCCGGTGCCGACCTTGAGGCTGACATTGGCGAGCGCGGTGAACGCGCCGAAATGCTTGGAGAGGTTGCGGACTTCGATGCTCATTGGGCGTATTGGCGGAGGTCGGCGGCGGCAGCGGCCTCAATGGCGCGGCGGTGGCGCCATTCGACGATGTTTTTCAGCACGAGCGTGACGAGCGCGAGCAACGTGAGGAGCGAGGCGACGGCGAAGGCGGCCTGGATGTTGTATTCGTTGTAGAGGATCTCGACGTGCAGAGGGATGGTGTTGGTCTGGCCGCGGATGTGGCCGGAGACGACGGACACCGCGCCAAACTCGCCCATCGCGCGGGCATTGCAGAGGACGACGCCGTAGAAGAGGCCCCACTTGATGTTCGGCACCGTAACGCGCCAGAACGTCTGCCAGCCGGACGCGCCGAGCGTGAGCGCGGCGAGCTCCTCCTCCTTGCCCTGTGCCTGCATGAGCGGAATGAGCTCGCGCGCCACAAAAGGGAAGGTGACGAAGACCGTCGCCAGCACGATGCCGGGCACGGCAAAGAGGATCTGGATGTCGCGCGCGTTGAGCCATGCGCCGAGCCAGGGATGGTCGCCCGCGCCGAGATACGGCCCGAACCAGCCCTGCGCGCCGAAGAGTAAAACATAAACCAAGCCAGAGATAACGGGCGACACGGCGAACGGCAGCTCGATCAGCGAGACAAGCAGCGCTTTGCCGCGAAATTCAAATTTCGCGACGGCCCACGCGGCGGCCACGCCGAAGACGAGATTGAGCGGCACCGCGACGCCGGCAGCCAGAAACGTGAGGCGGATGGCCGCCTGGGCGTCCTTGTCGGCGAAGGCCGCGAAGTAGGGGCCTAACCCCTTCCGCAGCGCCTCGACGAAGACCGCCGCGAGCGGCACGACGAGAAACAACGCCACAAATAGCAGGGCCGCGCCGATGAGCGCGACGCGCACCCAGCGGGGATCGCCGAGCGAGCGGCGCTGGCGGTGCCTGGCGACGTGGGCGAGGGTGGAGACGGTTCCGGCCATGGAAAGAGGTTAGGCGTGCGCGCGGCGGGCGCGGCGTTGCGAGAGCTGGATGAAAAAAAGCAGGCCGAAGGAGCCGACCAACAGAACCGAGGCGAGCGCGGTCGCGCCTTTGTAGTCGTATTGCTCTAGCTTGGTGATGATGAGCAGCGGAGTGATTTCGGTGTGCATCGGGCGGTTGCCCGCGATGAACACCACCGATCCGTATTCGCCGATGGCGCGCGCAAACGCCAGCGCGAAGCCCGTGATGATGGCCGGCCGCAGTGCGGGCAGGATGACGCGCCGAAACGTCTGCCCGCGCGTCGCGCCGAGCGTAGCGGCGGCCTCCTCCAGCTCCGGCTCCAGTTCCTCCAAAATCGGCTGCACCGTGCGCACGACAAACGGCAGCCCGATGAACGTGAGCACCAGCCACACGCCGAGCGCGGTGTAAGCGACCTTGATGCCCTGCGGCTCTAGCCACTGCCCGAACCAGCCATTTTTGGCGTAGATCGCCGTGAACGCGATGCCTGCGACGGCGGTGGGCAGCGCGAACGGCAGATCCACCAGCGCGTCCACCAGCTTGCGGCCGGGAAACTCATAACGCACGAGCACCCACGCGAGCATCACGCCGCAGGGCACGTTGAACAACGCCGCCAGAAACGACGCGCCAAACGTGAGCTGGTAGGACGCGATGACTCGCGGCGAGCTGACCGCCGCCCAAAAGTCAGGCCAGGACATCCCGGACGTTTTCACAAACACCGCCGCCAGCGGAAGGAGGATGACCAGGCCGAGATACGCGAGGGTGAAGCCTAGCGAAAGCCCGAAGCCGGGCAGCACAGAGCGGCGTGGGCGGAAGGGCATCAGAGATATTGGGCGTGGGCGATGAAGCCCCGGTGGGCAGTGAGCATGGCGAGCAGAGCGGTTTGCGCGGCCTCGGCCTGTTTGTCGAGCGGCATGAGCGCGGGTGTCTCAAAAATTATCTCAAACGACCGCGGTTGCTGGTCGGGTGGCGGCGCGAGCACCCCGGGGTTTGGGGTAGAACGGAACTCCTGTTCCGTTCCGGCCGCGCCACGGAACGGACGTGGACGTCCGTTCTCCGTCGGGTCTAGCTTGACTAGCAGTGGGATCATCGTGGCTGGGAGGGAAAAACCGCCGGCCAGCGCGTCTTGTCGCCAGGTGGCGCGCGCCGGACGACGGAAACCGTGAACCAAGTTATTTCGTGGTGATCTGGTCGAAGATGCCGCCGTCGGCGAAGTGCGTTTTTTGCGCCTTGGTCCAGCCGCCGAAGGCCGCGTCAATGGTGAACAGCTCCACTTTCGGGAACTGCGCGGCGTATTTGGCCGCGACCGTCTCGTTGCGCGGACGGTAGTAGTTGCGCGCGGCGATCTCCTGGCCCTCGTCGGAGTAGAGGTAGTCGAGGTAGGCCTTGGCGACCGCCTCGGTGCCCTTCTTTTTTACGTTTTTGTCCACCAGACTGACCGTGGGCTCGGCGAGGATGCTGAGGGACGGGACGACGATCTCGAACTTGTCCGCGCCGAACTCCTTCACGGCGAGAAACGCCTCGTTCTCCCACGCTAGCAGCACGTCGCCGACCTCGCGTTGCACGAAGGTTGTGGTCGAGCCGCGCGCGCCGCTGTCAAGCACCGGCACGTTTTTGAAGAGCCTGGCGACGAATTCCTGCGCCTTCGCTTCGGAGCCGAGCTTGCGCTTGGCAAACTCCCAGGCGGCGAGGTAGTTCCAGCGTGCGCCGCCGGAGGTCTTCGGATTGGGCGTGATGACGCTGACACCAGGCTTCACCAAGTCGTCCCAGTCCTTGATCTTCTGCGGGTTGCCCTTGCGGACAAGGAACACGATGGTGCTGGTGTAGGGCGCGCTGTTGTTGGACAGGCGCTTTTGCCAGTCCTGAGGGATGAGCTTGGCGTTGTCGTAGAGCGCGTCCACGTCGGCAGCGAGCGCGAGGGTGATGACGTCGGCGGCGAGGCCGTCAATGACGGCGCGGGCCTGTTTGCCGGAGCCACCGTGCGACTGTTTGACAGTGACTTTGTCGCCGGTCTTGGCCTGCCAGTATTTGGCGAAGACGGCGTTGTAATCCACATAGAGCTCGCGGGTCGGGTCATAGGAGACGTTGAGCAGCTCGATGTCTTTGGCTGCGGCCGCCGTGGCGAGCACGGCGGCGAGGGCGGCGAGAAGGAGGGACTTGGGTTTCATGGCGAATCAGATGGATGATGATTGGGTGGTGGTTGCGCGGGTCGGGTTCAGAACGCGACCTGCAGGCGGGTGACGAAGGCGTTCTCGTCGTTCTTGATGATGCGGCCCGTGCTGCTCGTGCTCAGGATGGCCGAGGCTGGGACGTTCAGGCCGAAATCCGTGTGGAAGAAATCGAACGACGCGCGGACGGACTTGCTGAGATACCAGTTCAGGCCGACACCAACGGTGGTGAGCTTGGTGGGGTTGTTGGCGTTATTCGCCAGCGGCGAGTAGCCGGCACCGGGCGTGACGAAGGCCTTGTTGTCAAGGTCGAGCACGTCGTAGCGTGCGACCAACTCGAACGCGCCCCAACTGCCCCCGGCCCAGTCGAAGTTGGTGGCGGGCACGACGCCGGTGTAGCCGGCGTCCTCGCCGGTGAGGACGTAGCTGGTGGCGAGCTGCCACGCCTTGTTCTTCAGCGCCACCGTCGGGCTGCCGGCGAGGCTGGCGGGAAACTGCGGCGAGACATGGACCGACGAGAAGGCGTATTCGCCGAGCAGGCCGAAGGAGCCGCGGTAATAATAAAACTGCGGCGAGACGCGCCAAGTCTTGCCGTTGGCGACGGTGGTGAAGTTGGTCTTGCTCGTGGCCGGCGCAAGCGTGGTGGCTGTGGCGGCGGTGGCCGTGGCGTAGCTGAAGACGGTCTGCTGGCCGTCGGTCTTGTAACTGGCGAGGCCGGAGCCGGACTTTTCCCGGCCCGTGCTGGCGCCGAGGCCGAAGCCGAGGCCTTGGAGCGGGGAGCCGCCGTCATTTTTCCACGGCTGGGCAAAGATACGGGCGGCGAGATCCTTGTCCTTGTCGGAGTCGGCGTTCACCGTGGTGCCGGAAATGGCGCCGTTGTTATTGCCGTCGGGCACACCGTTGAACACGCCGAGGGCGTAGGTGAGCGTGCCGTCGAGCAGTTCGCCCCAGAGCTGGACGCCGAGATCGCGGTTGGGCACGAGTTGGCTGACGTAGGAGCGCTCGTTGAAGAACGCGACCGCGTCGGACTGCAATTGCTCGAGGCCGACGGGCTCGCGAAAGCGGCCGGCGCGCAACTGGAGGGAGGGCGTGAGAGCGTAATTGACGTAGGCGTCCACGACGGTCGGCGCAGAGCCGGCGAACTCGGGAACCAGGAGGAAGCTGATGTTCTTGTTGAACGTGCCCTCGAAGATCACCCGTGCGCGGCGGAGCAGAAAGGTGTTGTTGTTGGTGATGGCCGGGTCGTTGTGCAGGAACGCGCGGGCGTCGGCTTGCACGAGGCCGCGGAGCTTGAGCTGGTTCGCGCCGTCAGTGGAGGCGATGCTGAAGCCCTTGTCGTTGACGGTGATCTTCGGCGCGGTTTTAGCCGCGGCTGCGGCATCGTCGGCCGCGATCTCCTGCTTGCGCTCAAGGACTTTGAGCTTTTGGTCGAGCTGGCGGATTTGGTCGCGCAGTGCGGCGATGTCGTCGGAGCTGGCTTCGGCGGCGTGGAGGGTGGAAAAGCCGGCGAACAACGTGGCGGTGGCCAACGCGGTGCGAACGGCGGATGGGAGATTTCTCATGGTGGCTGTGGGTTGTCGTTTTCTATCGGAACCTCCAGGAGACTGGTCGGCACGAGCTGGTGTCAGTTGGTAGAAACGCCGCCGGCACGGGCCGGTTGGCGGGAAATTGGTTGGCGGGCTCAGTCCTCGTGGCGTGGCTCGCGGGCGACTTTCAGGCGGGTTTTCTCGATGCGCTCGATCTGCGTGACGTGTCCGTCGTGGACGACGAGCTGCACGACGCCGTAGCGCAGCCCCTCGACCTTCTCGCGCACGAGGGCGAGCCAGTCGGGCGGGACAGAGGCGGGAATTGCGTGGTTGGTTTCGACTGCGGTGCTCATGGCGGGGACGGATGAAAGGGAGTTGGAAAAATCAAATCGTGTAGTCGGGCATCAGGTTCGAAAGCAGGCCCTCGACGGGATCGAGGCGCGGATGCAGCGGGCGGACGCGGGCGGCGGCGCGCGGGGCACGCTCAGCGCGCGCGGGCGTGGCAAACGGGAGCGGGAGGTTATCGCGGCGAAGCTTGCGGAGCGTGACCTCGACGACGTCAGCCAGCGTGTAGCGGTCGAGGATGCCGGCGATGGCGTTGCGCACGTCGAGCATCAGCATCCGCAGCCCGCAGTGCTCCTCGTCAGGGCAGGTGCATTTTTCGTAGGCCGTCTGAGAGACACAGCCGATGGGGGCAAGCGGACCTTCGAGGACGCGCACGACCTGGCCGATGCTGATCTGGGCGGCGGGGCGCGCGAGCCGGTAGCCGCCAAACTTGCCACGCTCGCTCGCGATGAAGCCAGCCTCCTTTAGCGCCTGCATAATCTGCTCGAGAAACTTGGAAGGGATGCGCTCGTTATCCGCCAGCTCGGCGACTTGCACCAAAGGACGGCGCACCTCGGCGGCGATACCGAGATTGATGAGGGTGCGGAGGGCGTATTCGCCACGTTTGGAGAGCTTCATTTTAGATGACTTACTTAAAGTAGATTAGATAGGTATGGATTAAAGCAAGAGAAAACTTTCCTTTTTCGAAACGCGTAATGGTGTAACGACCCTTGGCCTAGTTCAGGGTTTAGCTATCCGCGCCCGTCAAAAACGAACCGGCCGGGTGCCATGGTCTTGGCTCACACTGGCGGAGGCTCCACTTTCGCCAGATCGGCAAGGGGCAGAGGCAGGCTGAGGTAGAATGCGCTCCCTTTTCCGGGTTCACTCTCGGCCCAGGCGCGGCCACCATGGAGCTGCACGATGTGCTTGACGATGCTCAGGCCGAGACCGGTGCCGCCTTTTTCCCGCGAGCGGCCTTTGTCCACGCGGTAGAAGCGCTCGAAGAGATGCGGCAAATCTGCGGCGGGGATGCCGGGGCCATTGTCTTGCACACAGATCTGGGCCTCGCTGTCGCGCGGGACGAGGGTGACGAAGACGCGTGAGCCGGGGGGCGTGTATTTCAGGGCGTTGTCGAGCAGGTTCTCCACGGCTTGGGAAATCTTGAGCGGGTCGAGTCGCAGTGCGGGGAGGCCGGGGTGAAGGTTGGCGTCGAGGTGGTGCCGGACGGCAGCGGGCCGGGCGCGGTAGTCGTCGATCACGCCGCCAAGCAGCGCGGCGAGATCGGTTGGCTCATGGCGGAGCCCGGGGCTGGCGGACTCAAGGCGGGAGAGCGCGAGCAGGTCATCGAGAAGAGAGTTGAGGCGCTCGGTGTGGCGCTGGATGGTGCGGAGAAATTTATCCCGATCTTCGGGTGGGATGTCGCGGTGGCCATCAACGAGAGTCTCGACGTAGCCTTTGATGACGCTCAGGGGGGTGCGGAGCTCGTGGGAGACGTTGGCGACAAATTCGCGGCGGACGGCCTCGAGTTTTTTTTGCCGGGTGATATCGTGGAGGACAAAAAGTGCCCAGGCGTCCGCGCCGCCGTCGAGCGGCGGGATCGGCGAGCCGGTGGCCTCAACCCAGACGGAGCGCCCGCCGTCCACGAACTCCATCTCCTGCTGCGGGGCGGCGGCGCCGCGTCGGACGGCGGCGGCGTAGTTGAGAAAGTCCACTCCGCGCAGCACGGCGTCGAGGCGTTGGCCGAGGATGCGCGTGGCGCGGGGAAAGATCTCCTCGAGCGCGGCGTTGGCGAGGACGACGCGGTTGCCGGCGTCAATCACGAGCACGGCCTCGCGGAGGCTGCCGAGTGTGCCCTCAAGCTGCGCGAGATGGCCGGCGCGGAGCTGACGCAGGCGCGCGGCCTCGGCGACGAGGTCGTTGACCGCTTCGCGCAGGGCGGTCCAGTCGGCGCCGGGGTCGCCCGACAGCTCTTCGCGGAGGAGCGGTTGCTGCCGCAGAAGCGACTGCGCGAGCGCGCGGGCGGCACGGCGGTGCGCACGCAGCCGCAGCAGCGCCCAGCCGAGAGCGGCGGCGAGGAGGAGGGCGAGCGCAGCGGCGAAGGGCATGGATGGTCGGGCGCCATCGGCGCAGAAAAAACTCTCCGGTGCAATCCCGGCTCAGGCGGCGCCGGCGCGCGTGGCGGCCATCCGGTAACCGACACCGCGGATAGTCTCAATCCAATCGGCCTCGGTGCCGAGCTTTTCGCGGAGGCGGCGAACGTGGGTGTCAACGGTGCGCGTCTCGATTTCGGTCTCGTAGTTCCAGACGTTGATAAGCAGGTGCTCGCGCGACTGCACGCGGCCGCGGCGCTCCATGAGGAGGTGGAGGAGCTTGAACTCGGTGGCGGTCAACTCAACGGGACGGCCTTGCACCGTGACGGCGTGGTGCTCGACATCCAGAATGATCTGGCCGGCCTGAAGGCGTTTGGGCAGGTCGGGCGCGGGGTCGCCGGCGCGGCGGAGGAGGGCCTGGACGCGGAGGACGAGTTCGCGCACGCTGAAGGGTTTGCAGATATAGTCGTCAGCGCCGCTCTCGAGGCCTTGGACGCGGTCCGTCTCTTCGGCCTTGGCGGTGAGGAAGATCACAGGGACGTGCCTTAGCTTTGGATCGGCGCGGAGCATGCGACAGACTTGGATACCGCTGAGGTCGGGCATCATGACGTCGAGGATGACGAGGTCGGGCGCAAAGGTGCGCGCGAGGCCGACGCTGCCATGGGGGTGGTTGAGGGTTTCCACGGCGTAGCCCTTGGCCTTGAGGTTGTAGGCCAGCAGGTCGGTCACATCTGACTCGTCGTCCACGATGAGGATACGTTTGGGCTTGGATTCGGCGGTCATGCGCGGAAAAGTTTTAGCGTGGCGCGGCTCGACGATCAGGCTCAGGACAGAGTGCTTTTCTTGAGTTCGTCGGTGTGGCGGATGTCGCGGGCCTGGGCGAGAAAGACCATCTCCTCCGCAATGTTGGTCGCGTGATCGGCGATGCGCTCGATGGACTTGGAGATGAACATGAGCTCGATGGCTCGGCTGATGGTGCCGGGCTTCTCGATCATGAAACTGGTGAGCTCCCGGTAGAGCTGCTTGTTGATAGCGTCGACCTCGGAGTCGCGCTTGACGACGGCGATGGCCTTGTCGGAGTCCATGTGCAGGAAGCAGTCGAGCGCGTCGCGCAGCATCTCCAGGGCGATGTTGGCCATGCGAGGGATGTCAATGTAGGGCTTGAGGGGAGGCTCGGCGGCGAGCTTGGCGGCGCGCTTGGCGATGTTGCTGGCCTCATCGCCGACGCGCTCCAGGTCGTGACTGGCCTTCATGCCGACGATGACGAAGCGCAGCTCGGTGGCGACGGGCGACCGTAGGTTCATGTAGCGGATGGCCTCGTCATCAATCTTGATCTCGAGCTGATCCACCTCGTCGTCGGCGGCGACGACGCGGTCGGCGAGCGAGATGTCGGCCTCGACGAGGGCCCGGATGGCGTCGCGCACTTGGCGGATGGAGGTCTCGCCCATTAGGACCAGGTGGGAGCGGAAGGTTTCGAGTTCGGCGTCGAAGAAGCGTTTCATGGGGGCGATAGGACGAATACGGGGAAAGGTATAGAGGAGGGACGCAGGCGGGCCGACGCGCTCAGCCGAAGCGGCCAGAGACATAGGCTTCGGTCTGGGGGTTGGCCGGGTTCATGAAGATGGTGCGCGTGTCGGCGAACTCGACGAGGCGGCCGAGGTAGAAGAACGCCGTTTGGTCGGAGCAACGCGCGGCCTGCTGCATGTTGTGGGTAACGATGACGATGGTGAATTGCTTTTTCAGCTCGTGAATCAGCTCCTCAACCTTGGAGGTGGAGATGGGGTCGAGCGCGGAGCAGGGCTCGTCCATGAGGATGATATCGGGCTCGACGGCGATGGCGCGGGCGATGCAGAGGCGCTGCTGCTGGCCGCCGGAGAGGCCGAGCCCGGAGGTGTGGAGGCGATCCTTGACCTCGTCCCAGAGCGCGGCGCCGCGGAGGGATTTCTCAACGACGGCGTCGAGGCGGGACTTGTCCTTCACGCCTTGGAGGCGGAGGCCGTAGGTGATGTTATCGTAGATGGATTTCGGGAACGGGTTGGACTTTTGGAAGACCATGCCGACGCGCTTGCGCAGCTCAATCACGTCCACCTGGGGGCCGTGGATGTCCACGCCGCGGATCTTGATCGAGCCCTTGGCGACGCGGGTGCCGTCAATGAGGTCGTTCATGCGGTTGAGGCAGCGGAGCAGAGTGGACTTGCCGCAGCCGGAGGGGCCGATGAAGGCGGTGACCTTTTTCTCGTCGAGCTTGAGGCTGACGTCGTGCAGCGCCTGCGAGGGGCCGTAGAAGAAGTCCACATGGTCAATGTCAATGATCGTCCGCGCGGCGGCCGAAGCGGCGGTGCCGGCGGCGGACACGGCGAGGGCGGGGGCGGTGGGCTGCGCGGAAGGGCGTTCCATGGTAGGAGAGATGGCGGCGGGCATGGCGTTGGGTCGCGCTCACCACTTGTAGCGGTTGCGCAGGCGGGAGCGAAGCACAATCGAGGCGGAGGCGATGAGGGCGACGAGGAGGAGGAAGACGAAGGCGGTGCCGTATTGCACGCGGGCGGTGTATTCGTTCTGCGGGATTTTCGAGCTGACGACGTAGATGTGGTAGGGCAGCGCCATCACGCCTTGGAAGAAAAAGTCGCTGGCCTTCGTGAGACCCTCCCAAGGGAGCTTGTCGCGCACGACGTAGGCGGCGGTGAACATGATGGGGGCGGTCTCGCCCGCGACGCGCGCGATGCCGAGGATGGACGAGGTAAGGATGCCGGGCAGGGCGTAGGGCAGGACGTTCTGGCGGATCGTCTGCCACTTGGTCGCGCCGAGCGCGAGCGAGCCCTCGCGGAAGCCCTTCGGCACGGCCTTGAGCGACTCCTCGCTGGCGGTGATGACGACTGGCAGCACCATGAACGCGAGGGTGAACCAGCCGGCGATCAGCGAGACGTTCCAGCCGAAGAAAATCACGAACATCCCGAAACCGAACAGGCCGAAGACAATCGAGGGCACGCCAGCGAGGTTGAGGATGGCGAGGCGGATGAAGCGCACCAGGGCGGAGTCGTGCGCGTATTCGTTCAGGTAGATGGCCGAGCTCACCCCGAGGAACAGCGCGATGGCCATCGAGCCGGCGACGAGCAGCACGGTGCCGACGATGCAGGGGAAAATGCCCCCGGCGGAATAGACGTAGCTCTCGTCCTTGACGTCCTTGGCGTCAGGATGCGCGACCTTGAACGCGTTGAACGCGCGGTCGCCCAGCTCCTGTTTCTGGCCCTGATACTCGAAAACATGGAGCGACTCGGGTGCCTCAGTGAAGAAGGCGACGTTCACAAACGGCGCGCGCGTGGTGAAGACCGTCTGCGCGCCACGCCAGACAATCTGGCCGAACACCAACCCGCCGCACAGCAGCACCAGATAGGTGGCCCCGCGAAACAACCAGTGCAGAACATTCTCCCAGGCGCGGATGGCGCCGGGCCGGGAACGAAAATGATTTTCAGGCGGGGCGTCCATGGGTCAGCCGATGGCGATGCGGTAGCGGCGCACGATCTTTTGCGCGAGCCAGTTGATGAGCAGCGAGAGGAAGAAGAGCACGAGGCCGACCATGAACAGCGCGCGGTAATGGATACTGGCGTGGGGCACCTCGCCCATCTCCTGGGCGATGATGCCGGTCATCGTGTGCACCGGCTGCGTGAGAACCGAAAGGCCGGCGGTGAAGTCGGGTAGGGCGATGCGGTTGCCAGCGCAGAGCAGCACGACCATCGTCTCGCCCACCACGCGGCCGAGGCCGAGCAGCACGGCGGAGATGATGCCGGAGAGCGACGCGGGCACGATGATCTTGAGGATGGTCTGCAGGCGCGACGCACCGAGGGCGAAGGAGGCCTCCTTGAAGGCGCGGGGGACGTTGTTGAGCGCGTCCTCGGCCAGCGTGAAGATGGTCGGCACCGCGATGAGCGCGAGCAGGCAGCCGGCGGTGAGGACATTGAGCCGCTCGCTGTAGGGGAAACCGGGCACCCACGAGAGCCAGGATTGCTGTGAGAGCCAGCGCAGCGTCTCTCCCAGCACCGCGATGCCGAAAAACCCGAGCACGACCGAGGGGATGGCGGCGATGAACTCGATGCCGGGCTTGATCAGGCGCTGCTCACGGGGCGACGCGAGCTGGTTGACATAGATGGCCGCGCCGATGCCGAGCGGCACCGCGAGGCACAGCGCCGCCAGCGACACCAGCAGCGAGCCGACGAGCAGCGGGAGGATGCCATACCAATCCTGCCAGAAGCTCTGCGTGATCCACTCGCGTCCGAAGACAAAGGCCGCGAACGCCCGGGCGGCCGGCACGGGCTGGCGGTGATCCCAAGAGCGGAGGGTTTTTTCCACCTCGGGAAACCCGTTCACATAGGCGCGGGCGGACGACTTGAGTTTCTCCAGCCGCGCCTGCAATTCGGGCGAGGGCAGCGCGGGTGCGGCGGCGAGCGCGGCGGCGATCTTGGCGGCCTCGTCCGCGGCGGCCTTCTGGTAGTCGGGCAAGGCGGCGAGCAGCGGCTTCAGCTCGGCCTCGAAGTCTACCGGTTTGACGGCGATTTTCTCCGCTTCGGCGGCCTTGCCCTCGGCGAGGAGCTGTTGGCGCGCGATGGAGAGGTTCTCGTTGATGGCAAACTTGTCCTTGATGGCCGTGGCGGTCTCGGTGAGGTCAGAGACGAGGCGACGCAGCGGGACGACGGCGTCGTCGAACTGGTCGGAAAATTTGTCGAAGGTAGCGAGCGCGGCGTTGGCCTCGGCGGGGGGGAGCTTTTGCTCCTGCGTCAGACGGTTAAACTGGCGGAGCCGCAGCTCGGAGAGCTCACGGGTGAGCGCGGTGTGGCCGGCGACCTGCGTGCGCATGAAGTCCACGAACTCCAGGCCGGCGCGGCGGTAGATCTCGAGGTTGGCGCGGTTCTGGCCCGTGAAGCCCCCGCCTTCCTTGAAGAGGAAGATGGTGATGAGGCTGAGCACGACCACCGCGACGACGGCGTTGCCCCCGAAAAAGACCTTGATGCAGCCGTCGAGCGTGAGGCCGAAGAGGCGGAAGCGCGACTTGTTGGCCAGAAAACCCGCCGGGGCCGCGGACGTGGGCGCGGCCTCCGCCGGGGCGGTGGTGGGCGGCGGGATGCTGGGCGGGGCCATGGGAGAAGCGGCACGGTTTGCCGGTGGCGACACAAAAGCCCGCCGACACAGGGTCAAGCGGGCTGGGTTACAATTGTGTCACGAAACCGGCGGGATCACTTGATGGTGACAAAGCCGACTTTCTCGACGATTTTCTGGCCCTCTTCGCCGAGTGTGAAGTCGAGAAACTTCTTCGCCTCGCCGGTGGGCTCGCCGTTGGTGTAGTAGAACGTCGGGCGCGCGTAGGGGTAGGTCTTGTCCTGCACGCTGGCCTTGCTCGGCACCTTGCCGTCCACGGGCACGACTTTGATGCCGGGCTCGGTGGTGTAGGCGAGGCCGACATAGCCGATGCCGTTGGGGTTTTTGGCGACCTCGGCGACGATCTGCTCGCTGCCGGCCATCTTCTGGGAAGAGGTGGCGTAGTCGCGTTTGTTCATGGCAAGATCCTTGAAGTCCTTGAATGTGCCGGACGAGGTGTTGCGGGTGTAGACCGAGATCTTGCCGGCGGGTCCGCCGACGGCGGACCAATCGGTGATGTCACCGGCGAAGATCTGCTCGACCTGCCGCACGGTGAGGCCGGCCACCGGGCTCTTGGTGTTCACGACAATGGCGATGCCGTCGTGGGCGACGATGGTCGGCTTCATGTTTACGCCCTTGGCCTGGGCGGCGGACATCTCGGTGGCGGACGCGCGGCGCGAGCTCATGCCGATCTGCGCGGTGCCGTCAATGATGGCGGTGATGCCGGTGGTCGAGCCCTCGGCGGCGATCTCAAACGAGACCCCGGGGTGGGCGGTTTTGTAGGCTTCGGCGAGCTGCGGCACGAGCTTGGCACCGAGGGTGTCGGAGCCCTTGATGACGAGCTTTTGCGCCTGCGCGGCGGTGACGGCGCAGAGCGCGAGGAGGAGTACGAGGGATTTTTTCATGGGAAGGGTTGATATTGAGATCGTGGTGAGTGGGCTCAGAACTTGATGTTCAGGTCGAGCTGGAGGATTTGGTAGCGGTGCAGGGTGTTGAGCAGGGTGGTGTTGACCGTGGCGATGTCACCGGTGCCGGGGGCGATCAGCGACTCGTTCTTGCGCTTGCCGGTGCCGTAGGTGAGCGTGAGCTGCGTGGCCGCGCCGAGGGCGTAGTTGGCGTTGAGCACGAGGCCCTGCATATTGACGCGGCTGTCGAAGATATCGGAGTCCACGAGGTTGGGGTCGAGGGCGAAGGCTCCGACGGACTGCCAGAACGCCTTCACGTCCCACTCGCCCTTGTTGGCGGCTTTGCCGTATTGCGCGCCGATGGTGTAGGCGGTGTCTTCGCCACTCTTGACGTCGCCGCCGAACTTGCGGGCGCGGTCGTCACCGTCGAGGTTGACGGCGTAGTCGCCGAACACGCGCACGGGCGTGCCACCGATCAGCCAGTCGTATTCAGCCGGGATCTCCAGCACGAGGAGGTCGTTGACACTGTCCTGTTGGGCGGCGACGGCGGTGAAGACGCCGGTGAACGTGGCCGGGTTGTTGACCTTGTCCAGGCCGGCGTAGCTGTAGAGCACGGGGTTGATCTGGAAAAACGTGGTCGTGCCCTCGATGTAGCGTTTGTAGCCGAACTGCGTGGCGAGGAGGAAAATGTCCTTGCCGTTTGCGCCGACGCCAAACGGGTTCTGCGTGCCGCTGGTGCTGTAGAGGAACTGCCCGAGGCTGGCAGACCACTCATTGTCGCCGTCACGGTATTTGAGCTGCTCGGCAAAACCCTCGGGGTTGATGTCGGCGTCCCAGACCATCGGGGTGGTGACGAGAGGGTTCGCCATGCGACCGGCGGTGAGGGAGAACATCGGCGAGGGCGTCCAGGTGGCGTAGATCTGGCCCACGTTGAGCGCGTCGCTCGTCTTGGCAAAGGGGCCGCCGTCGTCGCCCATGGTCACGTTGCTGGAGCGATTGCCGGTCGCGGTCTCAAGCCGGAGGGCGAACGACCAGTCGTTGAGCAGTTTGCCGTAGAGGCCGAAGCGGAGGCGATAGCGGAAACGCGTGCGCTCGGACTTGTCGTTGGGCACAGCGGCGGCCGGCGGGAGCTTGCCCTCGCGGTCCTCGTAGCGGATGCGGACATCGCCAGCGAGGCGGAGTTCGGTGAGCGCGGAGCCGAGGTTGAGCTTGCCGGCCGGGGTGGCGGCGAAATCCTTGGTGAGCTGGGCGCGGAGATCCTCGGCTTCCTGGTCGTTGACGACGCCTTTCTTGACGAGCAGGTCGAGCAACGCGCCGGAGTCCTGCGCGCGAGCCACCGGGAGGGCGGCGGTGAGGGCGAGCGCTCCGAGCAGCGCGGGCCATAGTTTGAATTTGATGGGCATGGTTTCGGGTGGTTGGTGGTTCGGGTTGGTTGCGAAAACGTCCCGCTGTGGCGGAACCCCCCGAATCTGCCCGGTCAATGTTACGAACCCGTGACGGTTGTGTGACGAAGGCGTGATTTGCGCCCTCTGGCTGCCCTCAATCGGTCCGTATCGCCGCCTGCGCGTCACCTGCCCCTCAGTGTGCCTGCTCTGGCTCGACGTGCGCGGCGGTGAGCTGCACCAGCTCCTGTAATGATGTGAAATGCCGCCCAAGGTCGAAGTCGCCACCCAGCCCACCGACCACCTTGTCGAATAGGTCCTTCTTCGCCGCCTTCAGCGCTTGGATGCGCTCCTCAATCGTGCCGGCCGTTACCATGCGATACACAAACACGGTCCGCTGCTGCCCGATGCGGTGGACGCGGTCCACCGCCTGCGCCTCGACCGCCGGGTTCCACCACGGGTCGAGAAGGAAGACGTAGTCTGCCGCGTGCAGGGTGATGCCGGTGCCGGCAGCCTTGAGCGAGACGAGCATGGCCGCCGCGCCGGGCGCGCGTTGGAAGTCCTGCACCGGCTTCTGGCGGTCGAGCGTCATGCCCGTCAGCTCGAAGCGCGGCAGCTCGGGGAACTTTTCCGCCAGCGCCGCCTTCACCCGGTCGAGCAGCATCACAAATTGCGAGAAGATGACGACTTTGTGGCCGCTGCCGACGACCTCGGCGAGTTTCTCGACGAGCAGCGTGATCTTGCCCGAGTCGGACAGCGGCACGCCGTCGAGCCACGGCAGCATGTCGGGGTCGCAGCACGCCTGACGCAGGCGCGTGAGTAGCGCGAGGAAGCCGAAGCTTTTTTCCCGCATCGCTGCGCCCACATCGTTGCCGAGCCGCTCCAGGCCCTCGCGGCAGATGTGCGCGTATTGCGCGCGCTGCACCTCGGTGAGCGGGCAGAGCAGGTCCATCTCGACCTTGGGCGGTAGCTCCTGTGCGACCTCGTTTTTCGTGCGCCGGAGCAGGAACGGTGCGAGCTGCGCTCGCAGCCGGGCGAGCGTGCCGTCGCGGTCGGCGTGCAGCGCGGCCTCGAACGTCGCCCGCGAGCCGAGTAACCCCGGCAGCAGGAAACGGAAGAGGCTCCACAGGTCGAGTTGGCGGTTTTCCAGCGGCGTGCCGGTGAGCACGAGCCGGTGCCGCGCGCGGATGGCGAAGCACGTCTGGGTGACCTTTGCGTCGGGGTTCTTGATGAACTGCCCCTCGTCGAGCACGGCGTGGCCGAACTCCGTGCCGGCGAGCAGCGCGCGGTGTTTGCGCAGCTGCGCGTAGCTGGCCAGCCACACCGCCGGGCCGGCGGGCAGCAGCGAGGCCGCCGTCGCGCCCGCCGAGAAATCATGGCCGGCCTTCAGCACCTCCACGGCGAGCGACGGGAAAAATTTTGCGATCTCCTCGCGCCACACCGGCACCACGCTCGCCGGGCACACGATCAGGCTCGGCCGGTCGGCGACCGGCCGAGCTGCGAGCAACGCGAGCACCTGCATCGTCTTGCCCAGGCCCATCTCGTCCGCGAGCAGGCCATGGCAGCCCGTGTCGCCGAGGCGGCGCAGCCACTCGACGCCGCGCCGCTGGTAGGGCCGCAAAATCTCCGGGAGCGCCGCGCCTTCCGGCGAGGGCGTGAGCACGCTCTGCCGCCATGCCTCCAGCTCGGGCGAGAGCGTGAGCTTGAAGCGCGCGTCGTTGAACAGCGAGAACACCAGCCACGGCGGCAGTGCGCCCTCGGCGTGGGTCTCCGCGAGGTCGCGCCGCCAGGCGTTGAGTGAGGCGAGTTTCTCCGTCGGCAGCGCGACGATGCCCACACCGGGCAGCACGGCGGGATTGGCGCCGCGCCGGAGCAGCGTCTCCACCTCCGCGTCGGTGAGCAGCCGCTCGCCGGCCCGGAAAATCCACCTCAGGTCGAGCGCGCCCGCCGCGCCCGCCCGCCGCGAGGCCACGGCCTCAACCTCGACCGGCTTCGGCCCCTCGGCGAGGCGCGCGGCGTCGGCGTCGAGCTCGACCGTGAAGAGTTTTTTCCACGCCGTGACCGTGCCGCGCAGGAAATTCGGGATCTCGGTGACGTTGCCGAGTGTGTAAACACCGGTATCGGCGTGGTAGGCGAAGTGCGCCTTGCGCGCGTAGGCGGCCAGGCCGATGAGCTTCGCGCGCTCAGCGGAGGAGACGTGGTGGTTGCCGTCCGCGTGCGCCGCCGCGCCGAGCGCGGGCGCGCGGTGCTTGCCAGGGCCGAGCCATTGAGCCTCCAACGTCAGCCCATCGTAAGTGGTGCGGAATGCGAGCAGCAGCGCGCGGGGTTTTGCGCTAGCGGCGGTTGGCGGCGCGGGCGGGCGGTGGCCGTTGGGGGCGGGTGGCGGTGCGGCGTGACCGTTGCGCACGGGGATGGCCGCGTGGCCGTTGCCCGCCGGCACATGGTTATTGCCGCCCGGTGAGGGCGCGGCGGCGGGGCGCGCGTCGTGGGCCGGAGTTTTCCCCAACGGGTGTTGGCTTTCGGGCAACGGCGAGACCTCGTCGGCGACCAACTCCTCGATCTCGTGCAGGCCCGCGATGGCCAGTGCGTGCGCCAGCTCGCGGTCGGTCGTGGAGGAGCGCACCGTGGGGCTGCCGCCGCCGGCCCACTCGATGACGGCGTATTGGTCATGCTTGTCCACCCGGCGGTGGACGATGGCGTCGTGGTCGCTCAGCTCCAGCTCACGGACTTCGCCTTCGACGTAGAGCTGGCGGCCCGCCTCCAGCTGCGCCGCTGAGAAATGGCGCTCCCAGTCGTCCTCCAGCCTGGCGAACCAAGCCTCGATGGACTGCGGGGTGTAGATGCGTTTGGGCCCGTGGCCTTGCATGCGCGCGAAAGGAGCCAACGTAGAGAGCACCCCGTGCTGCGTGCAACGGTGAATTTTGTAAATTCCGCGTGTCGGGCCAGTGACCGCCAAAAACGAGCCTACGGTTGGGGCGTGGGGGTAGTGGGCGTAACGGCCGATTTCGGTTCCAGCGCAACGTGGCGGAATTTTTGCGACTGAAACGGGCGCACTTGCAGGATGAACTCCTTGGCCTGCGCGGACGGCAGGTCGCGAAACTCGTAGGCGGTGTTGCTGAAAGCATGGGTCAGCGTGCGGTCGCCGAATGAATCGGTGTCGGACAAATGCTCCTTGCCCGACTGGTCTATCGCGATAACCCGCACCTCCCACTCCAACGGCTTCTCCGGTCGGCCGGTGTTGATGTTATGGATGAGCGTGACTTGGGAGTGCGTGCGTTTGTCGCCATCGCTGATTTCAGCGGATTTCATCTCCAAGCTCCAATGCGCGTCGTTCCGCCGAATATTGGCAGCCACATGCTGGTTGTCGAGCGTTCCCTCTCCCTCACCCGCATAGCCCTCCTTGTTGTAGATCAGCAATGCGGAGATTCCGGGCCCCTTGGGATTAGCCCCTACCTTGGCGAGGCTCTCCCACGGACCGGAGGCGACCGACACGGTCAGGTCAACCTGCTTGTCTCCCCACACAATGTCCGTGATAAAACATACGAGGTCGGAGGCCAGTTTGCCGCCTACAGTTTTCGCCTCATCTCCCGGCCCTTTTTTGTCACGGAATGACCAGCCGGAGGATCCCAAACCTGACAGAGACCAAGTGGCATCGGGTGGATTCGTTTTGGTGCGAAAGAAAATACGGTAGGTGGAGCTGTGGCCTGCCATCGAATCTGAGATGAAACCATCCTGTGGTTTCAGCGGGTTGCGTTGGTATTTCTGCGCCGGCGAACCATCCGCTTTCCACCACGGGCTGTTGTTAACACCTTCATAAAACGCTCGATCGGCAGGATCCTTCAATGCCGAGATTTCAGAGGGTGTCAGTTCTCGCAAGCCAAGGTGATCATTTGTGATCGCCAGCAGCTCAATCGTTCCATCGGGCAGCGGGCCGGGCTTGGCGAGCGCTGGCTTGCCGGCAGCAGGACTCGCCGCCGCGTTGTCTGCGCCACGCAGCGGCAAAAGAAACATCCCGGCGGACGCCAGCATCAGGGCGACCGCACTGGCGGGAAGGCGAGGGATGGGTTTCATGGCGGGGAGGCTGGGGTTGCTCACTATTAAGGAGCCTCTGAAGAACTCTCTGCAATCATGGAACATATTGCATTACACGAGGTAACAGTGACCATGAGCCAACAAACGACCTTTCTTTCCCTCGGCTGCCTGACGAAACGGACCCGTGCGG
>CAIPZZ010000271.1 GCA_903869665.1 uncultured Opitutia bacterium
CTCGCCGTAGGTGCGGTCCTTGTAGCGCACGGGCACGTCACGGATGCGCAGGCCGAGCAGCGCCGAGCCGAAGAGGAGGTTGAAGTCGCCGAAGGGGTCGAAGTCGCCGAAGGGCGCGATGCGGCGCAGCACGCGCTCGTAGTCGGAGCGCAACAGCATCTTCGTGCCGCAGAGGCTGTCTTTCACCGGCTGGCCGAGCACGAAGGAGAGCGAGAGGGCGAAAAATTTATTGCCGAGCAGATTCAGGAAACGCATCGCGCGCTTCTCCATCGGATAGACGAGGCGGCTGCCGTTGGCGAACTCCGCCGCGCCGCTGGCGATGGCGTCGTAAAATTTGGGCAGCTCCTCGGGCGGCGCAGTGAGGTCGGCGTCTTGGATGACGAGCACCTCGCCCGTCGCGATGGCGAAGCCGGCGTGGACGGCGTCCCACTTGCCCTTGCCGGGCTGCTGGATGGCGCGAACGATATGCGGGCCGCAGTAGGTGGAGACCTCGCGCTGGATCGCGGCCCAGGTGTCGTCGTGGCTGTGGCCCTCGACAAAAATCACCTCGGTGCCGCGGCCGAGCGTGGGAATGCGCTCGAGCGCGGCGCGGATGTTGCCCGCCTCGTTGCGCGCGGGGACAATGACCGAGCATGAAACCGGCGCGGTGAGCACGGGCGCGCGGCGTGGGCGCGCGGTGACGCAGAGCGTGATACCTAGGTGGCTGAGGCCGGGCAGGCGCACGGCGGCGCGGTTGAGCAGCGGTGAGACGAGCGGGACGCCAAAGGGGAAAAGCTGCTGGCGCTCGAAACGCACGACCTCCCAGCCGGCGAGCTCAAGGAGGTTGAACAGGTCGGGGTGCGAGAGCCACGCGCTGGGCGGCTGCGGCATGACCAGGCCGAGCTTGGTGGCGGCGCGCAGCGGGCCGAGCCAGAGAGTGTTGAGCGTCGTCAGGTGCAGCCGCGTGCGCGCGTGCGCGGCGGCGTGGAGGCGCTCCAGGACGAGCTGGATGTCGTCGAGGTAGCCGGTGAGGTAGTCGAGGACGATGTGGTCAAACGTCTCGCCGCCGAAGTCGGCGGTCGCGGCGTCGGCCACGCGAAATCCGAGGCCGGGTTGCGCGCCGTGGCGGGCGCGGGCCTTGGCGATCATCGCCTCGCTGAAATCGCAGCCGAGGCCGCGCGAGGGCGCGAGCGAGGCGAGCAGGTCGCCCGCGCCGCAGCCGAGCTCAAGCACGCTCTCGCCGGCGGGGATTTGGTGGCGAAAGTGCGCACGGAGCTGCGCGTGGAACGCGTGCTGGAGACGGCGGGCATTGGCATCATTGGCCGCGACCCAGTCGAAGTGGGCTCGGAGGTCGCCGACAGGCGGATGGGTTTTGGCGCTCATGGGTTGGCGGCGACGACAGCGGTCGGCGCGGGCGGGGCTTTTTCCTGCTCTGTCACCGGCGGCGGTTCGCTCGGGCTCACCACCGGCAGGTTGATGGCGGCGACGCGGCTGATGCGAGCGAGATATGCGCCGAAGCGCCGCTCGGCGACCGGCTCCAGCACGTAGGCGTCGGGTAGCTTGTGGCGCGGGTCGAGGGCGAAGCCGCCGTCCGCGCCCGCCGGCAGCCAGAGCTGCACGACGAGCGCCTCGCGGAAGGTGTGCTGGTCGAGGTGGAACTTCACCTCCGCCATGCGGCGCGTGGCGCGCTCCAAGTCAATCGAGGCGACCTGCCGGGTGAGCCAGGGAAGCGCCGAGCGCGAGGTGATGACCAGCCGCTCGCCGGGCGGCCGCGCGGCGACCACGCGGTCCTCCCACGCGAGCTCGCGCGCGAGGATGTTGCGCTCGTCCTGCCGGGCGTTGGCAACGAGGCCGGTCGTAAACGCCGCGAGCGCCGCGCCGCCCGCGACGACGGCAGCCAGCGGCCGGCGCGGCCCGGCCCAACGGTGCGCGACGACCGCGAGGCAGAGCGCGAGTAGCGTCGCGAACGGCAGGCAGAGGCGCGAGACGATGGGGTCGTCGAGCTGACCCCAGTAGTAGAATTGCAACAGCAGCAGATTGCCCACGATGGCCGCACCGAAGACCGCGAGCGCCAGCGCCGCCGGCCGGGCCGCCCGCCAGCGCGGCAGCGCGCGCGCCACCCCGGGCAGCAAGAGCGCCAGCGCGACGAAGCCTGCGCTGAACAGCCACCACGAGCTAGTCAGCGTCCACGTGGTGCTAAAAAAATACCGGGCCGCATGCGAGAGGTTGTCCGCGAGGTATTGCAGGCCGAAGCGCCCGGCGTCCTCGGGGCGCAGCTCCCAAAGCTGGGGCGTGCCCGAGACATATTTGTTCTGCCATGCGACCGGTAGGAGTAGCGCCGGACCGAGGATGGCGGCGGCGGGCAGGATGAGGCGCCCCGCACGCCGCCAGCCCTCGGCCACGGCGAGCGCGGCGGGTGCGACGTAAAAAGCCGACTCGTAGCGCGTCTGCGCGAGCAGCACGGCGGCGAGCACCAGCGCGGCGAGGCGCGGCCCGTCGGGCGCTGCGAGCCAGTGTGCGGCAAGGTGCAGCACGAGGAGGAGCATGGCGAGATTGAGCATCTCCATGCCCGCGCCGACGGCGTTGTGCGCCAGCAGCGAGAGCGAGCCGAGCGCGAACACCGCCGCGAGCGCCGCCGCGTGGCC
>CAIPZZ010000272.1 GCA_903869665.1 uncultured Opitutia bacterium
CCACCGCCTGGTCCGCCGCCCGAGCCGAAGAGCTTTACGGCTTCAAACGCTGGGGCGCGGGGCATTACGCCGTGGACGCCGCCGGTTTCGTGCAGATGCAGCCCTTGGCCGACGGCCGCGCCATCCGCCTGCTCGACGTGGTGCACGAGGCCGCGAGCATGGGGCTGAAGGCGCCACTGGTGGTGCGGTTTCAGGATCTGCTGCGCCACCGGGTCACCCGGCTCAACGAGGTTTTTCAAAAGGCAATCAAGGAGGAAAGCTACAAGGGCGACTATCGCGGGGTGTTTCCCATCAAGGTCAACCAGCTCCGTGAGGTCGTGGACGAGGTCGTCGCCGCCGGAAAGGACTTTCATTTTGGCCTGGAGGCCGGCTCGAAGCCCGAGCTGATGATCGCGCTCGCCATGCACGAGGGCGGCAAAAGCCTCATCATCTGCAACGGCTACAAGGATCACGACTACATCCGCCTCGCGCTCCTTGGGCGCAAGCTTGGCAAAAAAATCATCCTCGTCGTCGAACAACTTTCCGAGCTCGACGAGATCATCCGCCTCGCTGCCGAGACGGGCGTGAAGCCGCTCCTCGGCCTGCGCCTCAAGCTCCAGACCCGCGGCGATGGCAAGTGGTCGGCCTCGACCGGCGACAACGCCAAGTTCGGCCTCAACACGGCGGAAATCCTCTTCGCCGTTGAGAAGCTCCGCAAGGCCAAGCTCACTTCGGCGCTCCGCCTCGTGCATTTCCACGTCGGCTCGCAGGTGCCGAACATTCTCACCTTGAAGAACGCCGTCGTCGAGGCCGCGCGCTTCTACTGCCAGCTCGCGCGGATGGGCTTCCCGATGGGCCTGCTCGACGTGGGCGGCGGCCTCGGCGTGGACTATGACGGCTCGCGCACCAATTTCGAGAGCTCGATGAACTACTCGATGGACGAATATGCCCGCGATGTCGTCCATAACATCAAGGAAATCTGCGGCGGCGCCGGCGTGGCGGTGCCCGACATCGTGAGCGAGAGCGGCCGTGCGGTCGTCGCGCCGCACTCGCTCCTCGTCGTCGAGGTCGTCGAGCGCATCAACAAGCGGGAATCCCTCGGCCAGCAGCACCGTCCGCGCGAGAAGCACAAGATTGTCACCGACCTCGAGGCCATGCTGAAAAACAAGCCCAAGCTCGGCCGCCTTGAGCGCTACCACGACGCCGTGCAAAAGAAGGAGGAGGCGTTCTCCCTCTTCAACCTCGGCTACCTCGATCTCGAGAACCGCGCCGCCGCCGAGCAGATCTTCTGGCAAATCTGCGAGCAGATCGGCCGCGAGGCCGACCGCGCTGGCTACCAGCCCGAGGAGCTGCGCGACCTCAAGAAGCTCCTCGCCGACCAATACGTCTGCAATTTTTCCGTCTTCCAGTCGCTGCTCGACCACTGGGGCCTCGACCAGCTTTTCCCCGTCGCGCCCATCCATCGCCTCACCGAGCGCCCCTCGGTCAACGCCGTGCTCGTGGACATCACCTGCGACTCCGACGGCAAGATTGACCGTTTCATTGACCTGCAAGACGTGAAGGACTATCTGCCGCTCCACCCGCTCAACCGCCAGCCCTACTACCTCGGCATTTTTCTCACCGGCGCCTACCAGGACATCATGGGCGACCTCCACAATCTCTTCGGCCGCGTCAACGAGGTCCACGTCTTCCTTGAGGACGATGAGCCCAACGGTTTCTACATCGAGGAGGCGCTCAGTGGCAGTCGTATCTCCGACGTGATCGAGGGCGTGCAATACCAATGGGAAGAGCTCTGCCGCCGCATGAAGCAGCAGATTGACCACGCCACGAAAAAGGACCTTGTGAAACCCCGCGAGGGTGTGCGCCTCGTCGAGTTTTACGAGAGCCAGATGCTCGCCAAGACCTACCTCAACCTCGGCCCCGACACCGGCGGCCGTGGGAAAAAGTTCTAAGACCCCGCCCCTCCACCCGCCGCAGTGCGGGTCAGTTTTTCTTTGCGAGGAGCAGCGGCGACGAAGCAATCCATCTGACTTCGGGCTGGATCGCCAAGTCAAGCTGTGCCGGACTAGCGATAACAAAGCAAAATGACCCACGGCTACCCCTCCCCGCGCCGGAGTTGACACCCCTCCCGCCGCGCCCCACGTTCGCCAACTTCTTCCATGATCACCTGGATCCAAAAATACTTCCAACAGCACTTCCGCACGATTTTTGCCGGCCTGCTGTTTATCACCATCATCACCTTCGTTCTCGGCATCAACGCCGCCGGCGGCCTTGGTCGCCCCGGCAGCCGCGAGAACCCGAGCCAGCCGTTTTTCGGCCTTGATCTCGCCAACCCCGCTGACCGGAAGCTCCTCCGGGAGGACGCCATGCTAAATCTGGAGCTCGCCGACCAACGGATCAGCGCCTACCGCCGCATGGGCATCCCGATCCAGCTTGGCGAGGCCCAGATCGACAGCTACGCCTATCCCCGTCAGGCCGCGCTCTGGCTGGCGGATCAGTTCGGCCTCTCTGCTCCGGGCAAAACCGAGTTCGACGCTTATATCCGCACTTTGCCGGCTTTTGCCAACCCACAGACCGGGCGCTTTGATCCCGCGATCTACAATCAAGTGCTCGACACCATCGCCGCCAACCCGAGCCTGCGTCTCGGGGACGTTGCCCGCGTGATCCGCGACAGCCTCCGTGCCATTCAGGTGGAAAACCTCCTCGCCGGCCCCGGCTACCTCCTACCCGCCGAGGCCCGCTCCCTCATTGAACTTAATGACTCCACCTGGTCGCTTTCGCTCGCCAGTGTGGACTACGCCAGTTTTTCCCCGGCTATCTCCGAGCCCGCCGCCGCCGACCTCGAAAAATTTTACCAGAACCAGCCCGGCCGTTTCGAGATCCCGGCCCAGGTTCGGGTGGACGCCATCGAGTTCCCCGCGGAGTCCTTCCTCGCCAAGGTGCCTGCGCTGACCGACAGCGAGGTGAGGAAGTTTTACGACGTCAATCCGACCGCTTTTGCCAAGCCCGTGGAGAACGCGCCGCCGACGCTCCTCGCCAAGCCCGACGACAAGCCCAAGGACGAGAAGGCCAAAGCTGACGCCGACTTCGCCGCCGCCCGCCCCAAAGTTGAAGAGGCCATGCGCCTCGACCGCGCCAAGCGCCTCGCCGCGGCCGCCGCCGCCGACCTCGCCGTCGAAGTCTTCACCCAAAAGATCACCCCCGCCACCCTCGCCCCCTTCCTCGCCTCTCGCAAGCTCGCCGCCAGGCCGGTCGCGCCCTTCTCCCGCGACACCGTCCCTGCCGAGCTCGGCACGGCCCTCGGCACCGCCGCCGCCGCGTTCCGACTCGACGCCGGCCGGCCCTTCTCCGACGAGGTTTCCACCGCCGCCGGCTCCGCCATCCTCGTCTGGCACGAGAGCATCCCCGCGCGCCAGCCCGCCTTCGCCGAGGTGCGCGACCGCGTCGCCGCCGAGTGGCGCGCCGCCGAGAAACTGCGCCTCTTCGTCGAGCTTGGAAAAACCCTCCGCGACCGTCTCGCCGCCGCCCTCAAGGCCGGGGAGAAGTTCGAGGACGCTGTCGCTGCCGCCGCGACTGCCGTTGGCGTCAAGATCGAGATCAAAGACCAGTCCGGCTTCACCCTCGCGCAAAAGAACGATGCGTCCGTCAGCTCCGATCCGGTTGTCCCGCTGCTCAAAAACCTCGAAACCCTGCAAAAGGCCGGCGTCACTGATATGGTCGTCGTCTCTGGCGACACCACATCCTCAGGGCCCAAGGCTGGCGTCCTAGCCTACGCCGTGGATAAAAAGCTCCCCGACCCTGCCAGCCCCGAATCCGCCACCCGCCGCACCCAGCTTGCCAACCGCGTCGCCGCCTACGCCGCCTCCATCGCGCTCAACGACCTAGTGAGCCGCGAACTACCGCAGCCGGCGAAGACGCAGCCTTGAGCTGCGCTTTATGCGGCCCACGCTAGCCGTGGGTAAATAAGAGAGATGTCATGAAACGTCCTCTGGCCGTTTTCCTAGCTCTTCTGCTTTCCGTTGGATGTTCGACGGTTTCGTCCTCGTTGCCGCTCCAATTCCAAGACCCTGACACCGGCTTCGTCATTTCGCTGCCGGAAAGCTGGCGAGGGTTTTCGGTCGCTCCGCAAAAGCCTGAAAGAATCCCCAGGGTGAAGACGCTGGTCATCCGTCATCCGCGATGGAGCGCCAATGAGCCCTATCAGGATATTCTGATTTTTGCCCCGACCATCGAGCAATGGGCCGAAGGGAGTGGTATTGCGTTGGCGGCTGGGGGCATTGACGAGGAGCTTTACCGCAACTCGAGGTATGTTTTCGCAGTCAACAACCGCGATTATGGTAATTTTGGCGGCTCCGAACCGGGAGAGCCGGGATTTGTCCAAAACACTCGCGAAGTGGACAACATCTTGGTAAATCTTCGGGCGCAACACCCCGAAGCGGTCGGCAGAAGGCACTAGGAGCAAACTTGATTTGCCTTCAGCTGCCTAGCAGCCGCAGCAGCTCCGCCTCGTCAATCACCGGGACGCCGAGGGCGGTGGCTTTTTCCAGTTTTGAGCCGGCGTCGGCACCGGCGAGGACGTAGCTCGTCTTTTTGCTCACGCTGCCGCTTACCTTGCCCCCGGCGGCGAGGATCTTTTGCTCGGCGTCCTCGCGTTTTAACGTGGGCAGCGTGCCGGTGAGCACGAATGTTTTGCCGGTGAACACCCCGGCAGCCGCGACCGTGCCCTGCGGGTCAATACCGAGCGTGCACAGCTTCGCAAGCAGGCGCACGCCGGGGCCGTTGGCGAAAAAGCGGAGCGCGCTCGCCGCCACCGCCGGGCCGACCTCGGCCGGCACGCCCGCGAGCGGGCCGGCGTCGAGCGCGGCGATCTCGGCGTCGAGGCGCGCGCACAGCTCCTTGCGGCGGGTTTTTTCCTCATCGGTCTTGGCCGGGTTTTTGCGCGAGGCGGGGGCTTCCAGCTCACGTTGGTCGAGGAGCGCAGCCTTTTGCAGGACGGCGCGCAGCAGCGGCGAGGCGGCGAGCGCGGCGAAATCCCGGTGCCGGCGGCCCAACTCGCGCGCGGTGGTCTCGCCCACGTCGGGCACGCTGAGGGCGTAGAGCCATTTTTCCAGCGGGAGCGCCCGGGCGGCCTCGCGGGCGGCGACGATCTTGGTGGCGTTCTTCTCGCCGAAGATGCGCGGCTCGTCGGCGGTGCCGAGGTTGAGCGTGGCGAGCGTCTCAAGCGGGACGTCGTAGAGGTCGGGCGGGTCGCGCACGAGTTCCAGCTCGACGAGCTTGGCCGCGACAGTCTCGCCGAGGCCGTCAATCGCGAGCGCGCGGCGGCTGCAAAAAAATCCCAGCCGCCCGGCGCGCTGGGCGCGGCAGTCGTAGTTCTGGCATTTCCACGCGACGCCCTGCGCGTCCTCGGCGGCGACTTCCACGCGCGCGATCGCGCCGCCGCACACAGGGCATTTCCCACCGACGGCGGCGAAGAGATCGAACTCCACCGCGCCGGGCGCACGCTCATCGGGGAACGGGCGCAGCACCGCCGGAATGACCTCACCGGCTTTCTCGATCTCAACGATGTCGCCCACGCGGATGTCCTTGCGGCGGATCTCGTCCTCGTTGTGCAACGTGGCGCGGGCGATCGTGCTGCCCGCGAGCAGCACCGGCTCCAGCTCGGCGACGGGGCTGAGGACGCCGGTCTTGCCGACCTGGATGGTGATGGCGAGCAGGCGGGTGCGCGCGGTGTCGGGCTTGTATTTGTAGGCGATGGCCCAGCGCGGGGCCTTGCTCGCCTCGCCGGCGGTGCGCTGCTGGCCGAAATCATCGAGCTTCACCACCGCGCCGTCGGTGCCGTAGGCGAAGCTGCGGCGGAGCGCGTCGAGCTCGCCGATGGCGGCCCACGCCGCATCAATCCCCTGCGCGTGCCAGAGGCGCTCGACCACGGGCAGCCCCCAGGCGCGGAGGCGCTCGTGCAACCCGGTCTGCGAGCGCACGGCCGGCGGTTCACAGTGGCCGAGGCTGTATAGGACGATGGACAGTTTGCGGCGCGCGACTTCGGCCGTGTCGAGCTGCTTGATCGTGCCGGCGGCGGTATTGCGCGGGTTGGCGTAAAGCTCCTCGCCGGCGGCGGCGCGCTCGGCGTTGATGCGCGCAAACTCCGCGGCGGTCAGGTAAATCTCACCGCGAATCTCGACGACGCGCGGCGGCGGCACGCCGGGGATGACGGCGAGCATGCGCGGGAGCGAGACGATGGTGAGCGCGTTGGCGGTCACATCGTCACCGCGGTCGCCCTTGCCGCGCGTGACGGCGCGGACGAGCCGACCGTCCTCGTAGGTGAGGCTCACGGCGAGACCATCAATCTTTGGCTCAACCGTGTAGCGAAGGTCGTCGGTTTCGAGGAGCTTCGCGAGTCGGACGTGCCACGCGCGCAGCTCGGCCTCGTTGTAGGTGTTGTCGAGGCTCAGCATCCGCTGAAGATGCGCGACCTCCTGAAAGCCGGCCACGCGGTCATCCCCCACCCGCTGAGTCGGCGAGTCGGCGCTGGCGAACTGGGGAAAGGTCTCCTCAAGGCCGGCTAACTCGCGTTTCTGCGCGTCGTAGTCGTGGTCGGTGATCTCGGGCGCGGCCTGACGGTAATACAGCTCGTCGTGCCGCGCGACGGCGACGCGGAGCTCGGCGATGCGGGTCTGGGCCTCGGCGGGAGTCACGCCCCTGATGCAAAGCCAAATCCGGCCGGCGGAAAGAAAAATGGCGCGCTGAAAATTTTGCCATCCGCGCAAAAACCGCCCAGCCTGACCGAAACCCTCGCTCTTGCCCGACCATACCACCACCCTCTCCGCCCTGCAAACGCGCCTCGGCCACACGTTCCGTGACACGACCCTGCTCACGCGCGCGGTCACACACCCGTCGTTCCTCGCCGACCATCCCGGCGAGTCCGAAAGCAACCAGCGGCTGGAGTTTCTCGGCGACGCCGTGCTGCTGCTCATCCTCACCGACGAGCTGTTCCGGCAATTTCCGGGCGAACGCGAGGGTCCGCTCAGTGCCCGCCGCGCCGCGCTACTAAGAGGTGGTTTTCTGGCCGGGCTGGCCCATGAGATCGGCCTAGCCGCATGCCTGCTCTTGGGCACGGGCGAAGAGCGCGCCGGCGGACGCGACCGCCCCGCTGCGCTGGAAGACGCATTCGAGGCGCTGGTCGGCGCGCTTTATCTCGACAGTGACCTGCCTAACACGCGCCGCGTCGTGCTCGGCCTCTACGGCGACCTGCCCGCTCGGCTCGCTCTCGTCGAGGGCGCGGCAAATCCCAAGGGCCGCCTGCAGGAGCTAGTCCAGCCACGCCACGGCAATGACGCGTTGCGTTACGAGGTCGTCCGCACCGGCGGCACGGCGCACGCGAGGGAGTTCGAGGTCGCCGTCTCGCTTCTCGGCCGTCCGCTCGGTGTCGGCACCGGCTCTTCGAAAAAGCTCGCCGAGGAGGCCGCCGCCAACGCCGCGCTGAAAGCGCTCTGCGGTGAAGCCGCAGGGATGAGCTCTAGCTGAGCTCATCCCCCGTGCTCGGCGAGCCAGCGCTCGGTCTCGATCGCGGCAGCGCAGCCCATGCCGGCCGCCGTGATCGCCTGCCGATAGACGTGGTCGGCGCAGTCGCCCGCGACATAGACGCCGGGGACGTTGGTGCGGACCTGCGAGCCGGCGGCGGGTTTGAAGTAGCCGCCCTCGTCGGTGTCGAGCACGGCGGCGAACGGACCGGTGTTGGGCACATGGCCGATGGCGACAAAGATGCCCTTCACGGGCAGCACGGACTCCGCGCCGGTCTTCACGTTTTTGATTTTTAGCCCGCTTACCGCGCCGGCCCCGACGCCCTCCACGGCGAGCGGCACGCTGTCCCACACGCACACGATCTTCGGGTGCGAGGTGGCGCGATCGGCCATGATCTTCGAGGCGCGCAGCGAGTCGCGGCGGTGGACAAGATAAACTTTGCTCGCGAAGCGCGTGAGAAACAACGCCTCCTCCGCCGCGCTGTCGCCGCCGCCGATGACAGCCACGTCCATCTTCTTGTAGAACGCGCCGTCGCAGGTCGCGCAGGTCGTCACCCCTTTGCCGCCATAAAGCTCCTTCTCGCCGGGAATGCCCGTCATGCGCGGCGACGCGCCGGTGGCGACGATCACGGTCTTGGCGAGGATGACGCGGTCGCCCGCCACCAACTTGCGCGGCATGGAGGAAAAATTCACGGACGTGACGAGCGCCTGCTCGAAGCGCGCGCCAAACTTCGTCGCCTGCTCGCGGAGGTTTTGCATGAGCTGAAAACCGTCCACGCCGGTGGGAAAGCCGGGAAAGTTCTCCACCTCGCTCGTCGTGGTGAGCTGGCCGCCTGGCAGCGGGCCTTCGAGCACGAGCGGCGAGAGGTTCGCGCGGCCGGTGTAGATGGCGGCGGTGAGGCCGGCGCAGCCGGTGCCGACAATGACGACGTTTTCAACAGTGGAAGTGGACATGTGGTGGAGGACACCACAACTCATGCGAACCGCGCGCGGGCGCAACCGGGAAAACGCGCCCACCGCCGTCGCCCACACACGCATGCGCTCCCGCCCGGGGCGAGTTGCGTGCGCCTCAGATGGACGCACGACTCGTTCTGGTGCGCCCGCATGCGGCAGGCGCGGGCCACGCACACACTTCACACCGGTTTCGCAGCGTCGCGCTCGATCAGCCAGCCGAGCAGCCCTTGCGCCGGCCCGTGGCAGGCCGGCCGCGCGGGCGCGGCAAAAACTCCCAGCGCGCGCAACGCTGGAAGCAACACCTCCGGCAGGTCGCCGGGAAACCAAATCTGCCAGAGCCCGCCCAACCCCGCGCCGCCGGGACTAAGTGCCGGGCCTTCGCTCGCCGCGGCGAGCAAGGGCAGGAAACCGTCGCACACCAGCGTGTCGAGCCGCGGCCCGGCCACCGCGTCGGCGCAAACTGCCGCCGCCAGTTTTTTCCGCAGCGCCGACAGCCGGTGTATGCGACGCAGCGCGCGTGTTTCCACCGAGGCCTCGATTGAGGGCACGGGCAACTCCGTCGCGAGCGAGCGCAGCCGCGCTGGCCAGTCTGGCCGCGCCATCGCCCACGCCGCGTATTGGCGCAGCCGCGTGCGGGGCTGATTGGCTGGGCGCACCCCGTGCGTCTGCCAGCGGCCCGCCAATGCGGCCCAAGCCTGGTCGGCGGCCACCTCGCCCGCCGACCAGGCTGGAAGCGGAAACTGTCCCGCCACCGCGAGCATCGGCGCGCAATTAAACCGGTGCCCCAAAATCTCCAGCGCCGCGTGATGGCAGGCACCCTCCCAACCCAACCGTATGACCCGCTGGCGGGCAAAATGGACTTTCTTCCGCCAACGCTGCTCCGCGTGCCGCGCGAGTAGCTCCGCCAGCGCGTCAGCCGGAAGCGCGGCCAGCTCGGCGGGGGCCCGCGCGATGGGCCGGCCCGCGAGCGCCTCGACCGCCTCGTCCTCGGCGTATTCCTCCAGGCCCCGGTGCAGCAGCGGGAGCAGCGCCAGCACGGGGATTTTTGCGCCGCCTGCGCCGGCCGTGAACGTTTCCCCGCTCGGAAACAGCACGACGTGCAGCACGACGCCGTCGTAGGCCGGGTCGCGCGCGTGCGCGTGAGCCGCCCAGTCTTCCGCGCGCAGGTGCAGTTCCACGTCACCACGGACCTCTTCGTCGCCGAACCGCAGCCGCGCGCCGAGAAAATCCGGCCCGCCGAGCCGGTTCCATTTGCCCGGCTCCAAAATCGCCACCACGCGCCCGTCCGCCGTGCGCGCCGCCGCCGTGTCAAACTCGCGCCGCGCCCAGAGGCGCTGGAGCAGCCGTTCCGAGAAGGTGAACGGACCGTAAAGTCCCGGCATCTCCGCGACGGCAAAATCCCGGGCCGGGATAACGGAAGCCGGCGGGGCTGCTTTCACCGCGCCCTCCATTTCTGCTCCGTCTGGCGGCGCAGCCCGGCCACCCGCTTGTGGAGCCGCCCCTCGGCGCGCGCCCCCCACGCCGCGAGATCCTCGGGCGAAACCCAGGCCGCGCCCAGAGCGGTGACGGTCTCCCTCACCGCCTGGTCGCCCGTGGCCACCACACAGTTTTCCGGCACGCGCGCCGCGCCCACGAGCTGCTCAATCACGTCGTCCGCCGTCGTGCCGGACGGCGTGCTCACGATTGCAAACGTCGCCGCCGCGCCCGGTTGCTCGGTTGTCAGCTCCGTGCCACGGCCGTCAAACACCAGCGTCACCCGCACGCCCTCCGCGTCGTGGATGGACGCGACGGCGCGCGCCAGGTGGGCGCGCGCGGCCGAGCGGTCACGGCGCAGCAGCGCCCGCGTCTCCGGCCAAGCGTGGAGGACGTTGGCCCCGTCAACGAGGAGGTGCTTTTGGGCGGACACCACGCGCCAAGATTGGCGGGTCTGCGCACGGAATCCAAGCTCGACAATCGCCGCCGCGCGCGAAATTTTCCCTGTCGCCGGAGGGGTGGCAGAGTGGTCTATCGCGGCGGTCTTGAAAACCGCTGGGCCGCAAGGTCCCGGGGGTTCGAATCCCTCCCCCTCCGCCACTTTTGATTTGGGTCGAAATCGCGCTGACGCGCGAGACGGGCTTTAATATTTAGGCTTAAGCGAGCAGTCCAGCTGCGGGGGCGTCCACCAGCCAAAGGACACGATCGGCGCAGGTTTTCAGAATTTGAGCAGGTGTGTTCGGAAGGTCGTCGTGACCGCGTAGAACGCGGGCGAGCGCCGGGGCCTTGGCCGCGCCAAGGGCCATGACGACGATCAGCCCGCAGGCGCGTAGACCAGTGGGCGTGATGGTTAGACGCCAGCCTTTGCCAGGCACCTCGACGGCAGCGAAAAGCGCCTCGCCGTCGTCGCGCAGAAGTGAACTACCAGGGAAGAGCGAAGCGGTGTGGGCGTCATCGCCAAGTCCGAGGAAGCAGAGGTCGTAGGCGCGGACCGAATCCGCGACCGAGCGCATGGTCGCGCGGTAGTTTTCAGCGGCGGCGCACGGCAGGAGATTGACGGGCCACGGATGGCGGTGTGCGGCGGGCACGGCGAGCGGGTCGAGCAGCAGGCGGTCGGCGTGACCGAAGTTGCTCTGCGGATCGTCAGTCGGGACATGGCGCTCATCGCTCACGGTAAAATGCGCGCCATGGGCGACGGTAGCGGGCAACGCGCGGGTGGTGGCGCACCAGCGGAACCAGTCCTGTGGGGTCGAGCCGCCGGCGAAGGCGATGACGGGCGGCCGGCCGGGCGGCGCAGCGGCGACGGTGTCGGCGACGAGCGTGGCGGCGCGGGTGAAGAGATTGTCCCGCGTGTCAACGAGGAGGCGGCCGCAGGCGGTGGAAGTTTCGGTCATGCGAAATTTGGAGCAGATGGATTGAACCACAATGATACGGATAGCATGGAGTAGGTCATGGTTCGAAACTCTCTATCCTTGGTCTCTCCGTGCTTCGTATCATACCGCGATTGTCAGCTCAGAAAAACATCGCCTCGCTGAGGGCGGACTCGGGCGAGAGCAGGCTCGCGGGGGCGGGCAGCGTCGTGGGGCCGTTGCCTAAATCGGCCGTGAACTGCGCGTGACCGGTCGCGAGGTCGGCCGTCCAGCGGAAGGTTTTTTTGTCCGCGTAGCCGAAGGCGAGCGTGAAGGATCCCGTCTGCCCCGCGCCCAAGGGCGCGAGCGTGAATTCCGCGCGGCTCTCGCCGCACGCGGCGAGGCGGCCCTTAAGCCATGCGAGCAGCACGCGGGCCTCGGGCGCGAGCGCGGGGGCGTGCGCCAGCGCGACGGTCTGAAGCCCATCGGCGAGCACCTCCGCCGGATAGCGGCTGAGAAACTGCCCGAGAGTCTGGCGCAGCGGCAGCAGACGCGAGAAGGCAAGGTCGCGCACAATCTCGGGCCGCGGCCACGCGTAGCTCAGGGCGTCGGCGGGCGAATGGGCGCTGTCAATCAGGATGCGGCTGGCTCGGTTGACGAGGTAGCGGTAGTCGGCCACGCGCGCCATGTTGGTGAAGCGGTGCGCCCAGTAGTAGAGCGGCAGGTCGGTCGAGAGGCAGATGGAGACCTGGTTCTCCAAAAACTCGCGAGCGGCGCGCGGATAGCTGAGGATAACGAACTCGACGCAGCGCTTGTCGGCCTTCGACTTGCCGAGAAAACACTCGCCGTAAATTTTCGCGCGCAGCTCGGCGGGGGCGTCGCGGTTGAGCTGTGGGCAGAGGATGACGACGCGGCTCGGGCAGCGCTGGGAGAAGCGCACGGCGACCTGAAACTGCGTGAGCGCGTCCTCCGGCGTGGTGGCGGGGCCGAGGTGGAGGACGAAGTTGACCTGCGTGGCGCGGGCGTCGTCGGAGCCGGGCGCGGCCGCACCCACGGCGGCGTTGTCGCGCCACATCTGCGCAAGTCCCTTGGCGATGCCGCCGACGGGCACATCCAGGCCGGGGAGCACGGAGAAGAGGTCGGCGGGAGTTGTCATGGGCTGTGGGTTAAAGCTGACGGCGCGATTGTTGGGAGACACCTGGCGAACACCTTGGCGTTGTCGGGAAATTACCCAATAGGCGTTAGGCAACAACCAACAAGCAGTCGGTCGTGACGCCGCGCTCAGGGCTCGCGCCAGCGGCGGCCGCGCTGGGCGAGAAGCGCGTCGGAATTGGCGGGGCCCCACGAGCCGGCAGCATAGGCGTCCATGCCCTGCCGGCCGACGCTGCGCCAGTAGTCGAGCACGGGGGTGTAGATTTTCCACGAGGCCTCGGTCTCGTCGCCGCGGATGAAGAGCGTGCCGTCGCCGATCATGCAGTCGAGAATGAGTCGCTCGTAGGCCTCGGCGGTGTTGGAACCGAAGGTAGAGGCGTAGCGGAAGCTCATCTTCACCGGCTGAGTGCGGGTCTCGAGGCCGGGAATCTTGGTGTTGAACACGAGGCTCAGGCCCTCGTCGGGCTGGATCTGGAATGAGAGGGTGTTTGCGGCGAGGTCGAACTTCGCGCCCTCACCGGCGAAGAGCGTGCCGGGCGGGCGCTTGTAGTTGATGGCGATCTCGGAGACGCGCCGCGCCATGCGCTTGCCGGAGCGCAGGTAAAACGGCACGCCCTGCCACCGCCAGTTGTTGATCGCGAGGCGGATCGCGGAGTAGGTCTCGGTCGCGGACTGGGGGGCGATGCCCTCCTCCTCCAAATATCCTTTCACCGGCTTGCCGCCCATCAGGCCGGCGGAGTATTGGGCGCGAGCCACATCGCCATGCGGACCAACGGTGAGGGGTTGGATGGCCTTGAGCACCTTCACCTTCTCGTCGCGGATAGACTCCGCGTCGAGCGAGCTGGGCGGCTCCATCGCGGTGAGGGCGAGGAGCTGCATGGTGTGGTTCTGGATCATGTCGCGCGTCGCGCCGCTCTGCTCGTAGTAGCCGCCACGGGTGCCCACGCCCACCTCCTCGGCCACGGTGATCTGCACATTGTCAATGAAATCGCGGTTCCACAGCGGCTCGAAGATTGAGTTGGAGAAGCGCTGGACGAGCAGATCCTGCACGGTCTCCTTGCCGAGGTAGTGGTCAATACGATAGACCTGCGGCTCGGCGAAAACGGAGTTGATCGTCCGGTTCAGCGCCTTGGCCGAGTCGAGGTCCTTGCCAAAAGGCTTCTCGATGATGCACTTCGACTGGTGCGGTTGGCCGACATATTTACCGGCGAGTCCGCTCGCGCCGAGGTTGAGGAGGATGGGGGCGAAGACATTCGGCGGCGTGGAGATATAAAACACGGTCTGCACCTCGCGGCCCAGTTTTTTCTCGATGCCGGCGATCTTCTCCGCAAGCCGCGCAAACGCCGCCGGTTCGTCGTAGCCGCCCGAGACGTAGCTCACGTTGGGCGCGAGGCGATCCCACACCTCGGGCGTGGGCGCGCGACGCGAGAATTCGAGGATGCCGGCGTGGGCGAGCTTGCGAAACTCGTCATCGGGGATCGGTTTGCGCGCGAAGCCGACGAGGGAGAACTCGGCGGGCAGCAGGCCGTCGGCCCCGAGGTTGTAGATGGCGGGGATCAGCTTACGGGCGCAGAGGTCGCCCGACGCGCCGAAAATGACGACGACGGTCGGCGGTGCGCCGCGGTGCTTGCTAAGACCTTGGAGAAAAGGATGACGTGGAGCTTCGGACATGACCGCGAGCGTGGCGGCGGCGAAAGCCGCGAGGCAAGCAGAAAGGCTGTCGAATCTACTCCGCTGCCCCCGTTACACGGGAGACTGGGCCGCGCAGCGACGCGCCCCACACTCAGCCGAAAATCTCCTCGGGACGGAAGAAACGTTCCAGTTCGATTTTAGCGTTGGCGTCGCTGTCGGAGGCGTGGACGACGTTTTTCATCATCTCGGTGCCAAAGTCGCCGCGGATGGTGCCCTTGGCGGCCTTGCGCGAGTCGGTCGGGCCCAGGAGATCGCGGACGCGAGCAACAATATTGTCACCGCGTAGCGCGAGGACGAGCACCGGACGCGAGCTCATGAACGCCTCAATCTCCGGGTAAAACGGCTTGTCGGCCACATGCGCGTAATGCGCGCGGAGCAGCGCGGGTGTGAGCTGGAGCATCTTGGCCCCGGCGATCTCAAAGCCGGCCTTCTCGAAACGGTCGAGCACCGCGCCTGCGTGCTTCTGAGCGAGACAGTCAGGTTTCAGGATGATGAGAGTTTTTTGCATGAACGGCCTAACATAGGCCGTTGCGGCGTGAGGGGAAGCCTGATTTTTAGGACGAACGAGGGCAAATGAGATCAACGCGCCGGAGCGGCCAGGGCGAGCGGCACGCCTTGAATGTCGGCGGGAATAGGGGCGCCTCCAGGCGTCGCGTCCGGGATGGCGGTATGGAACGTGGCGTAGACTGCGCCAAGCAGGTTGGCGTCGGTCACGCGGGTGCTGTCCGCGCGGCTGTTGTTGAAGCCCTGCACGACCCAGCCGTCGCCGTCGGCGGCGACGATGCGGTGGGCGACGGTCTCGCCGACGCTGTTGGTGTAAACCACAATCATGCCGGGTTGGAGCGCGGCGGCTCGTGAGGGCCGGAGGATGAGCACTGCGCCGTCACCGAAATAAGGGAGCATCGAGTCGCCGGCAACGCGCACGACAGACAGCCCAGGCTTGGCCGCGGCGAGGCGGCTGGCGTCGGCGAGGGCGGTGGCCAGCGGCACGGCGGTGACGGGGTTGTCGGCGGCGCGGGCCGGCGGGCAAAACGCGAGGAGGGCGGCGAGGAGGGAAAGGAAGGAGTGCTTCATGGCGTGCCCATGATGCCTGCGCGCGGAAAATTTTTGTATTGAGTGCTCCCCTCAAACACTCGTTGGGCGTGTGCTCAGATTACCGCGCTATACCACCCGGCGGAAACCGGGCGCGGACCGGGCGGTGCGGGGAAATCTCCCCGGTGATTCTAGGCAAGACGGCCGCGCGACTAGGGGGAATTCCACTGCACGCCCGGGACACAGATGTGTAGACCGAGACAGGTTTTCCGTCGCGTTTCGCATGATTTTAACAACCGGCCGGTGCGGGCCGGGCCGCGCGCTGGCCCGGTCCGGAATTGGGGGATGTGAACGCCTGGTTAACATTACCCGGCTGCGCTGAGAAAAAGCTGCGAAGCCGCGCTTGGCTGCGCCAAGATCTCGCCCCAAGCTGAGCGCCCATGTCTCCCACTCCCGCGCCAGCCGTCTTATACGCCTACGCCAAATGTTCCACCTGTCGCGACGCGGTGAAGTGGCTACGCGCGTGCGGCGTCCAATTCACCGAGAAGCCGATCTACGAGACGCCTCCGACTCTCGGCGAACTGCGGCGCATGCTAGCGTTTCAAGGCGGAAACATGCGCCGGTTGTTCAACACCTCGGGCATTCAATACCGCGAACGCGGCTTAGCGGCGAAGCTGCCAGCGATGACCGAGGCCGAGGCGCTCGCGCTGCTCATCTCCGACGGCCGGCTCGTGAAACGGCCCTTCCTGCTCGGCGAGACGTTCGGACTGGTGGGCTTCGACGCGGCGGTATGGGGGAAGGCGCTATGAGCACAATTTGGCCAACCGGATTGCACTCCATCGGCGGCGCGCTGGTGCGCTGCCATCTCCTCGTGTGGGAGCGGTCGGCAGTATTGATTGACACCGGGCTCTGCCTTGCGCCTTACCGGTTGCGAAAGCTGATGAGCAGGCTCGCACTGAAGCCAACGGCGCTACGCGCGATTTTGCTGACGCACGGACATCTCGACCACACGGGCGGGTTGGCGGAGATCAAAGCTTGGAGCGGCGCGCCGGTGTTTGCCCACCCGGCGGAGCAAGCGCACATTGACGGGACGTTTTCCTATCACGGGGCTGCACGCGTGGGCGGAGCGATTGAGGCGATGGGGCGCACATTGCTAGGATACCATCCGGTAAAAATTGATACACCCGTGCGCGACGGCGATGAACTGCCCTTCTGGGGCGGGCTGCGTGTGGTGCATCTTCCGGGGCACACGGCGGGGCATTGCGGTTTTTTCAGCGCTCGGGAAAACGTGCTTTTCAGCGGAGACCTGTTTGCCAGCTACGCTTTCAGCGCGCATCTCTCGCCAGCAATTTTCACCAGCCAGCCAGCGCTGCTGCCCGCTAGCGTGGCGCGCGTGCGCGCGCTGAACCCGGCCGGACTGGTGCCAAATCATTACGACCGCCCCGACACCGCCTTGCATCTGCGGCGGTTTGACCAGGTTACTTGCTAAGTCCCGAGCAAAATTTCGCCAGCCGGCTGACCCCTTTGGCGATGATCTCGTCGCTGGTGGCGTAGCTGAGGCGCAGGTAGCCTTCGGCGCCGAAGGCGCTACCGTGGACGGCGGCAACTTTCTGCTCGTCGAGCAGGCGGGTGCAGAACTCCTCGGACTTGAGGCCGAAGGACGAGATATTTGGGAACAGGTAGAACGCACCTTGGGCGAGCAGGCAGCGCACGCCGGGAATTTTGCTGAGTTCGGCGTGGAGAAATTTCCGACGGCGGTCGAAGGCGGCGAGCATCTGCGCGAGCGCGGCGCGGGTCTTTTCCTTTTCCTTGAGGGCAGCGAGCGCGCCGTATTGAGCGAAAGTGGTCGCGTTGGACGAGGTCTGGCTTTGCAGCTCGGCGACGGCCTTGGCAATGGGTGCGGGGGCGACGGTGGTGCCAAGCCGCCAGCCGGTCATCGCGTAGGGCTTGGAGAAGCCGGACACGGTGATGGTGCGCGCGCCAATGTCCGCGCCGAGCGTGGCGAAACAGGTCGGAGTCGCGCCGTCGTAGGTCAGGTGCTCGTAGATCTCATCCGACATCACATAGCAGTTGTGCCGGAGCGCGACGGCGGCGATGGCCTCCAGCTCGGCGCGCGAATAGACCGCGCCGGTGGGGTTGGAGGGCGAATTGATGATAATCAGGCGGGTGCGCGGGGTGATGGCGGCCTCCAACATCGCGGGCGTGAGGCGGAAACCGGTAGTGTCATCGGCAAGGACGATCTTCGGCGTCGCGCCGGCAAGCTTCACCATTTCGGGGTAGCTGACCCAGAACGGCGCGGGAATGATGACCTCATCGCCGGGCGAGCACACGGCGAGGATGGTGAGGTAGCAGGAGAACTTGCCGCCGGGCGAGACGATGACCTGCGACGGCGCGACCTTCAGTCCGTAGTCAGCAGCGTATTTGTCGGCTATGGCCTGGCGGAGCGGCTCGATGCCGGGCGTGGGGGCGTATTTGGTCTTGCCGGCCTTGAGCGCAGCGATGCAGGCCTCCTTAATGTGCTCGGGCGTGTCGAAATCGGGCTCGCCGGCGGCGAAGCCGCACACGTCCTCGCCGGCGGCGAGGAGGGCTTTGGCTTTGGCGTCAACGGCGAGGGTCGGTGACGGCGCGATGTTACGGGCCCAAGTGGAGAGAGGAGCGGGAGCTTGGCTCATGGATAAGAACCCAAATCTAGGCGACGCGGATTACGGAAAGCAAGGCGGCAGCAAGGGGATATTACCGTGGTTCAGTGTCCGGCCCCATAGCGCTCAGCGGCCCAACTTCGACACGTCGAATAACGAACCAGCGCAGCTATTTTCTCCGGGGCAATTGGGCGACACCATTATGCCGGGCTCACGGCCGCACGATGAGCTGGGTGCGTTGCGCAAGGGTGAGGTAGCGGCGGGCAAAGTCACGGAGGCCCTCCACCGTCACGGCCTCGATGCGGGCGGCGTAGTTTTTCCAGTCGTTGGCGGGCAGGCCGTGCAGAACGCTTAGCCCGGCCTGCATGGCGCGGACGGAGTTGGTCTGGCGGCCCATCACGCTGGCGGCGGTGAGGCGGGTCTGACAGCGGCGCAACTCTTCGGGCGCGATGTCGCCAGCCTGCACCCGGGCGATTTCGGCGGCGATCTCGGCGAGCACGGCGTCCTCCTTACCGGGCGCGGTGCCGGCGTAAAAGTAAAACATTCCGGTGTTCACACCCGTCACCCGCGTCGCGCGGATGAAATACGCCAACCCTTTCTCCTCGCGGACACGTTCGAACAGCCGCGAGGACATACCGCTGAACAGCTCGTCGGCCACCTCGCCGACGTAAAAATCGTCCGCCAGCACGCTCGGACCGGGGAAGGCCTGGAACACAACGGCCTGCTCGCGGGGCTGGCGCTCGACGAAGTCACCGGAGGTGGTTGACGGGTTGGCCCCAGCATCTTGATTCGCGATGACAGATCCGCGCGGCAGTCTGGCGAGGAGAGCACGGAGCTTGGGCGCGAGTTTTTTCGGGTCGAAGTCTCCGGCGACAGCAAGCACGCAGTTACCCGCCACGCCAACGCGTTTCCAGAGCGCCGCGAGGTCGGCCGAGGTGAGCGCGGCGAGGCCGGCCAGGTCGCCCTGCGCGTCAAGTGCCAGCGGGTGCGGACCGAAAAATTTTTGGCGGACGAGCTTCCGACCTAGCTCAACCACGTCGTCGTCGCGCTCGCGCAGAGCGGCGGCCTGTGCGTCGCGCTCGACCTCGAACGAGGCGCGGGTGAAGGCGGGCGTGAGCAGCGCGTCGCCCAGCAGCTCAAGTGCACGGGGCGCGTCGTCGGGCAGCACCTCGGCAGCGAGGCCCAGGCTGTTGTTGCCCGAGAAGGGGAAGAAATTCCCTCCGACCTCCTCGATGAACTTGGCGACCTCGGCTGCGGTGCGGCGTTTAGTGTCACGCGTCAGCATGGTGGCGAGCAGCGCGCACGCGCCGCGCCGGCCTGGCGGGTCATGCAAAGGGCCTCCGGCGCAGAGGAGGCGGATGTGGAGGTTGGGTAGCGTGCGGTCAGGCTGGAGCAGAAGACGCGCGCCGTTGGGACGACGTTCCTCGGTGAAATCGGGCTGGACGGTGGCCGTCGTGACGGCGGCGTGAGCGGCGGGGCGCGACGCGGCGGGGTTGAGCGATATTTCGGTGAGCGTGTGCGGCGCGAGCCAAGCCCGGGCCACACGGCACAATGCCGCGGGCGTGACCGCAGCGAGGCGGTGGAACCACGTCTCTCCGAAACGCAGATCGCCAGCCACGACCTCGGCGTCACCGAGGCGCGCGGCAAGGCCGCCCATGGTCTTGCGCGTATGCACTTCGTCCACGACCGACTGGCGGACAACCTTTTTGATCTCGGCGGCGGTGAAGCCGCGCGCGGCGGCGCGGGCCAACTCCCGATGGATCGCGACGACGGCCGCGGCGCGCTTCGCCGGCTCGCAGGTGAACGAGATGTAAAACAGCCCCTGCCCGCCGGGCGTCCAGCAGTGCGCGTCAATGTGGTGAACCAGACGGGCCCTTTCCCGAATTGCCTGCCACAACCGCGAGCTGTCGCCCCGACCGAGCAACGCGGCGAGCAGGTCGAGCGCGGGTGCGTCGGGGTGCGTGAGGCCGGGCGCGGGCCAGGCGAGACCGGCACGCGTAAGTTCCACGTCCTCGAACTGGTGCAGCGCGCGGGGCGCGAGCTGCGTCGGTTCGGCCGGGATAAAAACGGGCGCAAGCCGGGCGCGTGGCACGGAGCCGAAATGTTTCGCCACGTCGGCCAGCACAGCGGCCTCGTCCACGTCACCGGCTACGACGACCACCAAATTGTCAGGCACATAGCGCTCGCGGTAGTAGGCGAGGAGGTCGTCGCGGGTGAGCGAGGCGAACACGTCGCGGTGGCCGATGATCGGCTGGCGGTAAGGATGCTCACGGAACGCGGTGGCGAAGAGCGCCTCGGCGAGGCGGTTGTCAGGGTCGTCGCGTGTCATGGCGATCTCACGGAGGATGACGTCGCGCTCCTTTGTAAACTCGTCGGCCGGCAGCGTAGAGTGGAGTGTGATATCGGCGAGCACGTCGAGCGCGAGACCGGTGTGCGTGGCGGGCAGGTCTATGTAATAAACGGTGCGATCGAAGGAGGTGTAGGCGTTGATGTGTCCACCGTGCGCTTGCACGGTGGCGGAGATCTCGCGGCCGGCGCGGCGCGCGGTGCCCTTGAACATCATGTGCTCCAAAAAGTGCGACAGGCCCGCGCCGAGCCGCGCGCTCTCGTGGATACTGCCGGTTTTCACCCACACCTGGGCAGCGACGACGGGCGCGGCGCGCGAGGTCTGCACGAGAAGCGTGACGCCGTTGGGAAGGACATGGCGGGCAACGGGCTGCGCCCAGAAGCTCTGAAGCAAGCGCAGGTCGGCGGTGGCGGCGGGCATGTAAGGCAGAGAAAGTCTAATTTCGGAAAGTCGAGAGTCAGAGGTTTGCCAGCGGCACAGGGGTCAGGCCGGGCCGGCGGACTGAGCGACGGAGACGGGCGGGGCGGCGCGGGGCGCGACACGCGGGAGAAACGGCTTCACGAACGCCGTGTCGAAATCATAGATTTCGGCGAAATCCTCACGTTTGTCGGTATCGGTTTTGCGGAAATACTCATGCTCGATTAGGTTGAACACGATTTCGCCAAAGTCTGCGCAGCGGTGCACGCCCCAGGCATTGAGCACGGTCTTCGCCAACGGGCCGAACTGGTCGAGCGCGTGGGCGCGCAGACCCTGTAGCAGCTCTGGGCCGGTCACATGCATGGACTTGCGCGCGCGGTCGGCGCTTTTCCGTTTGAGCTCGGCGACAGTATGGCCGAGGCCGTCGCGGACAAAGGCGTAGGCCAGCCGGTCATAGCGGGCGTCTTCCTTGCGGATGAGCTCCACGACAGAGTTGAAATCTGGTTCGGGCATCGGGCGACCAACATGCAAGCCGCCCGCCTCCACGCAATCCCCAAAGCCGCCCAACTTAGGGCATTTTCCGATAGAGGCAGGTCCGTGTAGGCGGCACACTTGCGGCAATTGCAAGCAGTTGGCTGTTTTAATGTTTCCTTTTTGCTTTTTTCAGGTGTAACACCCCTTTGATTCAAAGTATCCGGTAGCGCGCCTATCAGGCCATGATCGCTTCCACACAGACCAACCACCCGATCGCCGACACCAAAGACGCCGCCAAAAACGGCGGATCCGTCGAGCGTGCGTGCACGCGACTGCGCGAGGGCGGGCTGCGCATCACGGAGCCTCGTAAGGCCATTCTCCGTGTGCTCGCCCGCCGCACCCAGCCTGCGACGATCGAACAAATCCACGCGGATCTCGCCGACTCATCGTGCGACCTCGTGACGGTCTATCGCTGTCTGGCGGCGTTTCAGGAGCTGGGGCTCGTGCGCCGCAGCTATTTTGAAAACGGCACCAGCCTTTACCAGCTCCAGCTTGACGGCGGGCCGGTCTACCATGTGGTCACGCGCGACGGCGGTATGATCGAGCCAATTGACCCGGCCCTCGCGGCCGAGTTGAAGACATCTGTCGGCAAAGTCGAGGAGCAGCTCAAGGCGCTCGGCTACACCGGCGTTTCGCATCTTGTGGAATTTTTTGCCAACGCCCCGCGCGGTGCGCAGGCCGTGATCCCGTCCGCGCCTGGCCCGGCGGCTGTCCGGCACTAGTAATAATCTCCCGTCGCACTCACGCCTCGCAGCGGTAACCCATGCCGTGGACGGTCACGAGGAGGCGCGGGTGCTCCGGGTCGGCCTCGATTTTTTTCCGCAGTTGCGCCACATGCTGATCGAGCGTGCGCGTGGTTCCGAGATAGCCCGTGCCCCACGCGGCGGAGAGGAGCGCGTCGCGCGTCAGCACCTCGCCGCGTCGTGCGGCGAACACTTCCAACAGCCGCAGCTCGCGCGCCGTGAGCGCCGCCGTGCGGCCATGCGCGGTGACGGTGAACTTCTTCCGGTCAACCTCCACCGCGCCGAGGCGGAGCACCGGCCCGCCAGCGGCCGCGCCGCCGCCATGATCCGCCGCCCGCTCGCGCGCGCGGCGCAGCAGCGTTTCAACGCGGGCCAGGAGCTCCTGCACCCCGAAGGGCTTGGTCACATAGTCGTCCGCGCCGAGCTTGAGTCCCACGACCTTGTCAATCTCCTCGCCCTTCGCCGTGAGGAAGATCACCGGCACGCGCGTGTCGCGCGCTCGGATCTCGCGGCACACGTCGTAGCCGCTGGCTTTCGGCATCATCACGTCCAATATTATGAGGTCGTATTTGTCTTGTGGCAGCAGTTTCAGCGCCTGCGCGCCGTCGGCTGCGGCCGTCACAGCGTAGCCGTCGCTTTCCAGCGTGGCCTGCAGACCGTGGCGGATGGCGGCGGCATCCTCGGCAATGAGTATTTTGGCCTTCATGGGAGTGAAAAAATAAAAACCGCCCCGCCCCCATCGCGCGGCTCGTGGCGCAGGTCGCCACCCAGCCCCCGCGCGAGCTGACGCGCGATGCTCAGGCCCAAGCCCGCGCCGCCCTGCTCGGCCGTCAGAGCGGCGTCCACCCGGTGAAACTGCTCAAAGATCTTCTCAGCATGCGCCGCCGGCACACCGGGACCGCGGTCGAGCACGCGCAGCTCCGCACCGCCACCGCCCAGCGGGGTAAGCACCACCGCGACCTCGCCGCCGGCTGTGGCATATTTGCAGGCGTTCTCAACGAGATTGAGCACGATCTGGGCGAAGGCGTCGCGGTCGGTGGTGACGTTGAGGGGCTCCTCCGGCAGCGCGCGTTCCAGCCGCAACCCGGCTTCGGCGACGCGCGGCGCGTGCGTGTCGAGCAGCGCCGCCAGCTCGGCGCGCAGATCGAGCGGCGCGCGGGCGTAGAGCTTTTTGCCCTGTTCGAGCTTGCTGAAGTCGAGCACGTTGTTGACCAGCCGCGCGAGGCGCTGCGTCTCCGCGCCGATGGTGCGGAGAAACCCGGCGCGCTGCGTGTCGTCGCGCACACGGCCCTGCTCCAGCAGCTCGGCGTAGAGGCGGATGGTGGTGAGCGGCGTCTTGAGCTCGTGGGAAACGTTGGCGACGAACGATGTTTTCTGCCGCGCCTCGGTCGCGCTCGCCTCAGCCTGCCGCAGCAGCAGTGAGCCGCTCGCCACGATCACGAGCACAAAAATTCCCGTGAGCACCGAGCCCATGACGAACAGCGCCCGCCCGGCGTCTCCGACCGCGACGGTCGGCAGATACGCCGCCACCTGCCAGCCCGGCAGCAGCGCCGCGTCGAGCCGCACGCGGGCAGCTGGCTCAGCGCCCGCCGGGGTGTCGCCACGCGTGCCGGCCGCATGACCCATCTCGTCGAGCAGCGCGTAGCCCTCACCGGCCTCGGTCTCGACGGGAAGCGCGCCCACGAGATATTTCCCCAACGCGGCGACGTTCAACTCCGCACCGCGCACGTCGTCGCCGAGGTTGCGCTGTAGCCACACCACGATCCGCAGCGGCTCTGCGCCGCCACCGAGGGGCACCCAGCCACCGTGCTCGACGGCGGAGACCTTCTGCGCGAGCGTGCCGGCCTGCGACGCGTTTTGGATCTCACGTCGCTGCTGGGTGAACTGGCTGGCATTGCCGTTGGTCGCGTAATAATTGCCTCCGGTCTGCTGCATCTGCGTCGCGGCTTGGATCTGTTGCCCGGCAACCTGTCCGCTCGGCCGCGCCGCGCCCACATACCACGGGCGCAGGTCGTCGAGCAGCCGCGCGTATTTTTTCCGAAAGGCCGC
>CAIPZZ010000273.1 GCA_903869665.1 uncultured Opitutia bacterium
CGCCTCGGCGACATCCCCGCCCTCACCGTTGCCGCGCGCCAGTGGCTGACCACCGACCCCGCGCGCGCCAACGCCGCCACCGCCCTCGCGCGCCAGCTCCACGACGCCGGACGCCCCGCCGAGGCCGCCGCGCTCGCCGACGAGATTGTTCGCAAAATTCCCGCTTTTTCCCCGGTCACGCGCCTGCGCGCGGAGTGGGCCGCTCCGCCCCCCGCGGGGAAATGACTGACGCCTCGCGCCAGGCCTGCACGCCGTGCTTGCGCGCGCCCGCCGCGCCCGCCAGCCTTGGGCGGCTTCCATGACCGAGATCCCGCGCCCTCTCCAAGACCTGCTCGTGCGCGAGGCCCACCTGCGCCTCGGCCGGGAGCAGCTCGCGCCGGTGCTCGCCGCGCAGGAGGCCGGGCTCGCTGCCATCGTCGCCCGCCGTCCGGCCACGCTCCTTTTCACCCCCAAGGATAAACGCAACGCCTACCTCGCCGCGGTCGCCGAGGCCGAGCAGACTGTGCGCCTCCTCCGCACCGGCGTCGAGCAGCTCGACCGGGTCGAGCCGCACCTGCGCAAGCTCGTGCGCGACGCCATCGAGGACTTTCTCCGCGCCTCCTGCCCCGAATACACCACCGCGCTCGCCGCCCGCGAGCAAAAGGCCGACTGGCGCCGCTGCCTCGAGCGCTTCGCCGAGCGCATGCACGAGTTCGTCCAGGCCCTCGGCAACGCCCGTAACATGGCCTGCACGGGCTACGTCCGCGCCACCCAAGCTTTTTCCCAGTCCGCCGTCCAGGCCTTCGTCATCGCCATCGCCGCCGCCCAGAAGGTCGAGTCCGAGGTGCAGTTCGCCAACAAGGTCGCCGACGCGCAGGCGCGGATGTTTGAAGAGGGCGGCTTCGCCAACGCGCACCCGCTCCCGCGCCTCCGCGAAGTCAGCTACGCCGTCTGGGTCAGCACCATCGGCTCTCGCAGCCTCACCGAGGCGCAGATGCAGTTCGAATCGCTCATCTCCGACACCAAGCGGCTCTGCGAGACCGGCATCACCGAGCTCTGCACCCAGGCCGAGGCCGCCGACGCCGGCCAAGGTTCCATGATCGAAAATTATCTCGAGGCCGCCTGGATCCAGCTCCGCGAGGCCGTCACCCCGCTCGTCAACCCCGACGACACCGAGCGCAGCGTGGCCGATAGCGAGATCATGGTCGTGGAACTGGCGAAGCAGACCGCCCGCGGCCGCCTCGACACCATCCCGGCCGTCCCGGCTGGCTGAGACGCGATGTCTCCAACCTTGCGACCTTCCGTCCTTGAGACCTTAAGACATTCCAACCTTGCGACCTTCAGACTTTGAGACTTTCAGACCTTCAGCCTCCCTTCGACGTTTTCCGCCCCTTAGGTCTGGCGGTCACTTCTCGTAAGTCCGCCCGCTGTCGTCGCGAAACACCACCCGGTCGTCGCGCACTTCCTGCACCATCAGCCCTTCGCCCACCCGCGCGCCGGCGGCATACATTTTGCCGTCAATCATCACTCGCTGTTCCGCGACCCGCCGCGCGGTGATGGAAAATTTCGCCACGCGCTCGTGTAGTTGCGCGGCGGCCGCGTCCGCGTCCGGGACCGCCGCGACGGGCACGGGCGCGGCGACGGTGGTCACCGCTGGTGCCGGGGCGGATGGTGGCGAGGGCTTGGGGGCCGCAGGGGCCGGCGCCGCTGGCTTGGGCGCGGCGGCCGAAGCGGGCGGCTTGGCCGGGGCGGCCGGAGCTTCATCCTTCGCTCCGAAAAACAACCATGCCGCGCCGCCGGCGAGTGCCAGCACCACCACCCCGGCCAGGATGGCCACCGGCGAGATTTTTTTCTTCGGCACCGTTTGCGCGGCGGCGGGCACGGGCGCGGCGGCCACCGACAGTTGGGGCGCAAGCTCCGCCGACGGCGGGGCCGGCGCATCCTTGCCCTTGCTCTTGGCCAAAGCGGCGGCGATGTGGCTCATGGCCGCCATTACCTAGCATCGGCGGCGGGGAAGAAAAGCCCAAACCTGCGCCGCTTCGGGTAGCTCATCTGGCCTCACCTTCCCAAGTCCCGGCACAGCCGAGCGTGGCGATCCGGGTTGAAGTCGGCTGGAGGGCCGGACCGGCGGCCCGCGACCGCTCCTCGTGGCGACAATCCGGGCCCCTGCCACGCCGCGGCCCGCGAG
>CAIPZZ010000274.1 GCA_903869665.1 uncultured Opitutia bacterium
CAACAAAATCACTCCGGCGGCGGCCAGTGCGCCGACGGCGAGAATGGATTTCGCGCCCAGCTCCACCCGACGTTGGGAAAGCGAGCGACGCCGGTCGGCGGGCTGGCTGGCGGGCGGCTCGTCGAGTTTCAGGGCTGCGGCGCTGACAGGATCTGGCAGGAGGACCGGATTGCGGTTGGAAGGCATGTAATGGGCCGGAAATTATGGCGTTGGCGGTGGGTGGCGGCGGCGATCAGGCGTGCTCAGAACACTTTGCCGTGGTCAATCAGCGACGGGGTCGCCTTGCGGACGGGCGGCAACGGCGGGCGCGAATCGGCACTCGGGTCTTGCTTGCCGTGATCAATCAACGTGGTCGGCCGATGCTTGGCGGCGGGCAACGGCGGCACGGAGCCGTCAGCGCGTGGGGCCTTGCCGTGGTCTATCAATGTCGAGCGCGCGGCCGGCCGGGCGGGAGAGGGTGGCGCGGCGGTGCTGTCATCCAAGAAGACCTTGCCGGCGAGATTCACGAAATCTCCCGCCGGGACGGGCGGCACTTTCTTGCGCTTCGAGAGTTTGCTCAGATTGAAATTAATAATCACGGTGGCAGTTATTGCATAAAATTTGCCCGAAAGGCAATCCTTTACGTTAGATAAAGCAAATCGCCTGCCAAAGACAAGAGATTGTCGGGCATCGCCTGACAGATTGCTACCTGTTCCTCTCTATCCGCTATCTGGAAAATCGTCCGCCACGCAGGAACGCGGCGACCTGCGCGGCCGTGTCGCCGCGCCACATGATCCAGGTGTGTGTGGCGGGCAGCGTGAGGTGGTCGGCTTCGCCGGCGACATGCGTGGCGGCGACGGTGACCTTGCCGTCGTCCGCGCCGGGGAGCAGCGCGGAGAACAGCGGGTTAATCGTGCGGTCGCCCGCGATCACGCCGACCTGGACGCCGGCCGGTAGCGGGCCGAGCGCGCGCGGCGTGCTGGCGTCGTCGGTGCCGAGCTGGAGACCGGCGGGGCCGTTGATCCATTGGTAAAGCTTCCAGTCTCGCAACCGGTCCACGACCTCGCTGCCCGCGTTGGGCGGCGCGAGCATGACCACGCGGCCGAGCGTCGGCGGCACGCCGTGGTCGTGCAAATACTGGCGCACGAGGATGCCGCCGAGCGAGTGGGTGACGAGGTGGATGCGCGGGGCGGCGGGCGAGGAGTTGCGGGCGGGGTTTGCCGACACTGCGGCGGCAAAGACCGGGCCGAGGGCCTCATCGGCCAGCGCGGCGACGTCAGCGGAGCGCGAGGGGTAGTCGAGGTTGCGGACGTTGTAGCCCTCGGCGCGGAGCGCGAGCTCGACGCGTTTCAACGACAGTGGCCCACGACCCAATCCATGCAGGAGGACGACGGTGTCAGGCACGGCGGCGGAGAGGCGGACGGTGGCGGCCATGAGTAAAAGGAGGAAAGTGAGTGTCTTCACAACAGCCACGAAAGGTGCAGCCAGCCAAGCGGGGAACGAGGGAAGGCACCATCGTTTTTATTCCAAATGAATTTTGCCTCTATTAAGTTCAGATTTTTGCGCCGCATTGGACAAGCGTCGGATGATGGCGGTGGCTTCCTCCGGCCGGTAAAAAGCCTTGGCTTTCAATTCGGACGGCCAAGGCGAAAAGCTAGCCCCATAAAAATGCAACAAAACCGAACTGTCGATTTTTGATCTGAGCACGATGGCCCGAAATTCCCCGATGTGAATGTCCGAGATGCTGAGAAAAATCGGGTCCGCAAACTCAGGCCCGGCCAGACTTTCGCGGCTAATTCTGATCAATTCAGTCATGCCCTCGGCGTAGTCGCCCTTTTCGAGCACTGACATAACACCAGCAATCCGCAGGCTTCCGCTGGCTGCTGTTTCGGTGAGCAGCATCAACATGGTTTTTTCATCCGACCGCATGGGGTAGATTGCCCGGCGGGGGCTCAGTTTCTTGAAATCAAGTTCGCCGGCATCCGCGTTGAACTGATATTCGAGGATGGGGGCCATGACCTGAAAATTCAGGTCCTTGAATCGGATATCCGCATCGCCGAGCCTTACTTTTTCGATGCTGGAAAAAATTGAGTCATAATTGCCGGACTTAATCTCCGCCTGAAGCAGCGCGATATTTTTAGCGGTCAGGCCGGAGGGAGTCGTTGACTGAAGCCGGCTCAGAGCGTCGGCAGAGGCGGGATATTGGCTTTTTGACTTAAGGTTCGCCATCCAAGTGGCGACATCAAGACGGTAAGCATAATACGCAGCCCCGCCGCCCACCAGAATACAGGCAAACAAAGTGGTGCCCAAAACAGCCAACCATGCGGGCAATTTAGCGACTTTGTCGTCCATGGCTGATCGGGCTCGGACTCAGCCCAACAAATTTTTCAAGGCGGCCAAATATTTCTCCTGCGTGCGGGCGATGACTTCGGCGGGGAGGCGTGGGGCGGGGGGCGATTGGTTCCACTTTACCGCGACGAGGTGGTCGCGCACGAACTGCTTGTCGTAGCTGGGTGGCGACTGGTTGGGCGCGTAGCTCTCGGCCGGCCAGTAGCGCGACGAGTCGGGTGTAAGAACCTCGTCAATCAGGAACAGGTTGCCCGCCGCGTCTGTGCCGAACTCGAACTTCGTATCGGCCAGGATCATCCCCGCCTGCTTCGCCCGGTCGTGGCCGAATTGGTAGAGCTGGAGACTGAGCGCCTTTACCTGGTCATAAAGCGCCGCGCCGATGGTGGCGGCACCCTGCGCGTCGTTGATCGGCTCGTCGTGCTGGCCCTTCGGGGCCTTGGTCGTCGGCGTGAAAATGGGGGTGGCAAGCCGGTCGGCCTGGCGCAGGCCGGGGGGGAGCTTGATGCCACACACGTCGCCGGTTTTCTGGTAGGAACTCCAGCCGCTGCCGATGAGGTAGCCGCGCGCGACGCACTCGATGGTGAGCGGTTTCAGCTTTTTGACGATCATGCTGCGGAGCTGGAGGTCGCGGTCGAGCAGGCCGCGTTTCTTGAACTCGCCGGCTTGGTCGGGCAGCAGGTGGTTGGCGATGAGGTGCGAGGTCTGGGCAAACCACCAATTGCTGATTTGCGTGAGGACGATGCCCTTGCCGGGGATACCGTCGGGTAGGATCACGTCGAACGCGGAGAGACGGTCGGACGCCACGAGCAGGAGCGCGTCGCCGAGGTCAAAGATTTCGCGCACCTTGCCCGAGGCGACGCGGGGAAACGGCACGCCCTCGATGGACGTGCGGGCGGTTTTTGGCAGGGCGGCGGCGATGGCGGCGGAAGTCATGGTGCGGGAAGGAAGAAGGGAGGGACAGAGGACAGAGGACAGAGGACGGAGAACGGAGGACAGAGGACGGAGGACGGAGAACGGAGGACAGAGGACGGAGAACGGAGAACGGAGGACAGAGGACGGAGAACGGAGGACAGAGGACGGAGAACGGAGAACGGAGAACGGAGAACGGAGAACGGAAAGAC
>CAIPZZ010000275.1 GCA_903869665.1 uncultured Opitutia bacterium
CATCCACGGCGAGATGCAGGCCGTCGCAAAAGGGGAGGCGGACAAGACCAACAACCTCCTGAAAAACGCCCCGCACACCGCCAAAGTTTGCCGCGCCGACCAGTGGGACCGCCCCTACTCCCGCGAATGCGCCGCCTTCCCCGACCGACACACCCGCGCGAGCAAGTTCTGGCCCGCCGTCGGCCGCGTGGACAACGTCCACGGCGACCGCAACCTCGTGTGCTCGTGCGCCGGCATGGAGGCCTACGCCGAGGTTATCCAGCCGCAGCTCACCCTCGGCTGAGTGCGTCACGCCACCGCACTTGCCCATTGAGCAGCACGGCTCCAAACATTCCGCCGATGCCAGCCTCTGTCCTAGTCATCGGCACCTATGTGCAGGACCTCGCCTTCCGCTGCGAACACGCGCCGGCGGCGGGCGAGTCAGTCGTGGGCACGGTCACGCTCGCGGCGGGCGGCAAGGGTTTCAACCAAGCCGTCGCCGCCCAACGCGCGGGCGTGCCAGCACTATTTGTCGGCGCGGTGGGACGCGACGCCTTTGCGGGCAACGCGCGCGCCTTCTGCCGCGCCATCAGCCTGCGCGCGCGGCTCGTCGTCAAGCCCGGCCACGCCACCGCCGCCGCCGCTGTGGTGCTCGACCGCACGGGGCAGAACCGTATCGTCGTCGCCCTCGGAGCGGGCGCGCGCCTGCGGCCGGTCGATGTGCCCGCGGCCGCGATCCGCGCCGCACGCGTCGTGGTTTGCCAGCACGAGGCCAACCCGGCCGTCAACACCCACGTCCTCCGCGCCGCGCGCCGCGCCGGCGCGACCACCATGCTCAACCCCGCGCCGATGCGCGCCGACCTCGCTGCGCGCGACCTACGCGACGTCGACGTGCTCACTCCCAACGAGACCGAGTTCGCCGCGCTCATCCGCGCGCTCGTGCCCGACCGGAAAGCTTTCACAGCGGACAAGCTCCCCGCCCTTGCGCCCGCCGCCCTGCACGCACTCTGCCGCCGCCTCGGCGTGCCGGCGGTGATTGTCACGCTCGGCGCACGCGGCGTTTTCGTCTCGCAGGCCGCCGGCCACACCTTCATCCGCGCGCACCGCGTGCGCGTGGTGGATACCACCGGCGCTGGCGACGCGTTCAACGGCGGTCTCGCCGCCGGCCTCGTGAAATTTTCCGGCGACCTTGTCGCGGCCGCGCGTCTCGGCAACGCCGTCGCCGCGCTCTCCGTCACCTGCCCCGGCGCCGCACCCGCGATGCCCACGGTGCGAGAAATCGCGCATTTCCTCCGCCGCGAGCGCGTCGTTTTGCCCACGTCGCCATGAGCATGGGGCTTGAGACTCGCGGGTTCGTCCGCTGCGCCACGCTGCTGCGCGAGCGCGTGGAATCGTTTGCCGCCTACCCCTTCAGCCTACCCGCTGTCCGCCACCTCGAAACGCTGCCGTTGCATCCGGCCGTCACCTTCATCGTCGGCGAGAACGGCAGCGGCAAATCCACGCTCATCGAGGCGCTGGCGGTCGCCGCCGGTTTCAACGCCGAGGGTGGCTCGCGCAATTTTCTGTTCGCAACGCGCGCCTCGCACTCCGCGCTGCACCGCTGCCTGCGCCTGACTTGGAACCACCGACGGCCGCAGACGGGATTTTTCCTGCGAGCCGAGTCGTTCTACAATGTCGCCACGGAGATTGACCGGCTGGACAAGATTGACCCCGTGCTGCACGCCTACGGTGGCCGCTCGCTCCACGAGCAGTCGCACGGCGAGTCGTTCATCGCGCTCCTGAAAAATCGCTTCGGCCCTGGCGGCCTCTACTTTCTCGACGAGCCCGAGGCCGCGCTCTCGCCCTCCCGCCAGCTGGCCGCGCTCGTCCGCATCCACGACCTCGTGCGCGCGGGCAGCCAGTTCGTCATCGCCACACACTCGCCCATCCTCATGGCCTATCCCGACGCCACCATCCTCGCCGTCAGTGAGCACGGCCTCGCGCCCGTGCGCTACGAGGAGACCGAGCACCACACACTCACGCGCCGCTTTCTGAACAACCCAGAAGGGATGCTCCGCGAGCTGCTCAAGGATGAGGAGGGCGCGACATGAGACCGCACGCCGCGTTGCTCCGCCGCGTCCGGCAACTGCTCTGCGGCGTGGCCGGTCTGGCGGCATTGACGGCCCGCTCCGCCACACCGGCCGCCGCGACGCCGCCACCGCCTGCGCCGCGCGTCGGCACGATTCCCACCGTGCTCGGGGAGGCCAGCGGCCTCGCCGCGTCGCGCCGCGCGGACAACCTCCTCTGGGCGCACAACGACAGCGGCGGCGAACCGGTGCTCTTCGCGCTCGACACCAAGGGCGCGCTACGCGGCAAGCTCCGCATTGAGGGAGTGAAAAACACCGACTGGGAGGACATCGCCTCGTTCGAGCTCGACGGCCGCGCGTGGCTGCTCGTCGCCGACACCGGCGACAACGACGGCAAACGCAAGGACTGTGCGCTCCTCGTCGTCGCCGAGCCGGACTCCGCCGAGCTGAAGCCCGATAAAGAACTCACCGCCACCGTCGCTTGGCGCGTCCCCGTGCGCTGGCCCGGCGGCCCGCGCGACTGCGAGGCCATCGCGGTGGACGCGCGCGAGGGGAAAGTTTATCTGCTCACGAAACGCACCGTGCCCGCGGAGCTTTACACGCTGCCACTGCGCCCGGCGGACGGCAGCGCGTTCGCCCTGCCCTCGCTGGCGTTTCCGCCGCGCGCCGCGCCGGCGGCCGCCCCCGAGGCCGTGCTCGTCGCGCGCCTCGCGCAAATTCTCCAGCCCACTCCCGAGCAAAAGCTCCTGCCGCTGCCGACCGGCAAATACCGCGCCGAGCCGACCGCGCTGGATTTTGCGCCCGACGGCTCCGCCGCCGTCGTGCTCACCTACGGCGACACTTGGCTGTTCCACCGCACACCCGGCCAGAGCTGGGCTGACGCGCTCGCCGCCAAGGGCGAGAAGCTCGCCCCTCACGGCCTGCTGCAAGGCGAGGCGGCGGGCTTCAGCCGCGACGGACGCGCGATTTTCGTGACCGGCGAGCTGCCCGGCGCGTCGCTGGTGCGATATGAGCTACCAGCAGGGAAACCTTGAGTTTTCCCTGTCCGCCGCCACCTTCCCGCCATGCGCGTCGCCGTGCCCCAACCCGCTTTTGTCCCGAGCAGCAGGACCGCTCCGGGGTGGAACGCGACGTCCCGGCGCGTTGATCACGGCCAGAGCGCGCCGGGGAATGTATGGGCCGGAAACAAGGGGACGTCGCGCTCCACCTTCGGATCTTTCCCGGCGAAAACTTTGCGATGCGCGCTGTTTGCGCTTGTCGCCCTCGCCCTGTCGGTCGCGACGCGCGCCGCCGCCGTGCAGCAGCACGGCCTCGTGTTCGAGGAGTGGGTGCGGGACACATTTTTCGACGGCTACAAGCCGCCCAGTGCCACGCAAAAATGGGACGTCCCCGCCGCCGTGAACAAAACCCATGGCGGCGTCCCTGTGAACCCCAAGGCCACCAAAAACCGCACGCCGGTGGATTTGGGCGACGCACTCCGGCAGTTCGACATCGCCGAGCCGTTTCTCCTCGTCGTCGGCTTCTGGGAGCAGAACGGTGCCGACAAGAAATTCGTTAACATCATCGCCCCGCGTATCGAGCCGGCGGTCTGGCGCAAGCTCTGGGGCGACGTGACACGCGCCGATCTTGAGCGGCTCGACGCCGTCATCAAGGACCGCTCGCTCACGCCGGAGGCCGCGCGCGCTGCGGCTCAGAAAATGAAAAACGCGCCGCCGTTCACCAGCGCCGTTATCGTGCTCAACCCGAAGATAGACTCCGCCACGCAGCGCCGCCTCCAGTGCAGCCTGCGCTTCGAGGACGTGTTCAAGTTCCTCGCCCCCGACGCCAAGCCCGACGCGCAGGCGCGGCCAGCGCTCTGGGGCGTGCTATTTCCCGGCGAAGTTGTCTCGCCGCCACGGGAGGTCTTCAAGAAATGATCGCCGTAGCCTGAAGCCCCCCGCCAAACCGTGCTTGGCGCACACAAAATTCCCCACATCGTGCGGCTAGGTTACGCCCATCTTCCGCTCTCCTTCCCATGAAACTCCGCTTCGCCCTCTGCGCTCTCGCCCTCGCCACCCCTTGCCTGCGCGCCGCCGCCACTGCCGCGCCAGCCACCGCGCCCGGCTTCACCTTTGTGAAGTCCGTCGGCGCCATCTCCGAATACCGTCTCGACGCCAACGGCCTCACCGTGCTCCTCATGCCCGACCATTCCGCGCCGGTGCTCACGTTTATGGTGACCTATCGTGTTGGCTCGCGCAACGAGGTGACCGGCACCACCGGCGCGACGCACCTGCTCGAGCACCTCATGTTCAAGGGCTCGGAAAAGTTCAACGCCGGGAACGGCAAAAAAATTGACCAGATCCTCGACCCCATCGGCGCGACCAACAACGCCACCACCTGGCTCGACCGCACAAATTATTTCGAGACCTTCGGCAGCGAGCACCTACCGCTCATCGTCGAGCTGGAGGCTGACCGGATGCGCCACCTGCTGCTGCGTGAGAGCGACCGAGCGCCCGAGATGACCGTCGTGCGCAACGAGTATGAACGCGGCGAGAACTCCCCCATCAACGCCCTCGAGAAGGAGCTCTTTGCCGCCGCCTTTCTCGCCCACCCCTACCACCATCCCACCATCGGCTGGCGCAGCGACTTTGAGAAGGTGCCCATCGAGAAGCTCCGCGAATTTTACGACACGTTCTACTGGCCCGACAACGCCACCATCACCATCGTCGGCGATTTCGCGCCTGCCACCGCGCTCGGGTTGGTGAAGAAATTCTATGGCGTCATCCCGCGTGCGCCCAAGCCCATCCCGCAGCTCTACACCGTGGAGCCCGAGCAGAGCGGCCCGCGCCGCGTGACTGTGAAGCGTGCCGGCCAACTCGGGGTCGTCGCCCTCGCCCACAAGATCCCCCCCGGCACCGACCCCGACTACCCCGCGCTCGCCGTGCTCGGCTCCGTCCTCGGCGACGGCAAGAACAGCCGGCTCTACAAGGCGCTCACCGATCCCGGGCTCTCCACCGGCGTCTCCGCCGGCCCGCAGTTCAACCACGACGCCACGCTCTTTCTCACCTTCGTCCCGCTCGCCCCCGGCACCAAGCACGAGGAAGCCGAGAAGACGGCCCTCGCCGAGATCGAGAAGCTGAAAAAGGACGGCGTGACCGACAAGGAGGTCGCCACCGCCGCCGCCAAGTTCCTCGCCGACTCCGCCTTCCAGCGTGACGGCACCTACGCCGTCGCCGGCAACCTCAACGAGTGCATCGCCGCCGGCGACTGGACGCTCTACTATGCCGTGGACGAGGCCGTAAAAAAAGTGACGCCCGCCGACGTGCAGCGCGTCGCCAAAAAATATCTCACCGAAGAGCACAGCACCACCGGCTGGTTCATCCCCGTCGTCCCCGCCGACGAGAAACCTTGAGCGCGTCCCACCTTACATCCGTGGTTAAAATTTTCCGTTTCCCCGCCATGAAAAATCTTTTGCTTACGCTCCCGCTGCTCGCCCTTGCCGCCGCCCGGCTCGCGGCCGCCGACGCCCCTGCCCGCATCGCGGACCACGTCGTCCGCGCGCAAGTTGCCGGTCTCGATCTCATCGCCTGCAAGACCGGTGTGCAGGAGGTCGTCACCTTCCACGGCTCGCTGCCCGCCGGCGAC
>CAIPZZ010000276.1 GCA_903869665.1 uncultured Opitutia bacterium
ATGACGCCCAAACTTGAGAACGAGTAAGAGAATGAAGAACGAGAACGATTTTAACCACCATGTCCTCCCTCTGGATTAGCAACGCCCGCGTGATTGACCCCGCCGCCAAGCGCGACGCGGCCGGCAGCATTTTCATCCGCGACGGCCAGTTTGCCGCCTCGCTCTCTGCCGCCGAGAAAAAGCGCGCCAAGAAAATTGATGCGCGTGGCCTCGTGGCCTGCCCCGGTCTCGTGGACATCCATGTCCATTTCCGCGAACCCGGCCAGACGCACAAGGAGACCATTGCCACCGGCTCACATTGCGCCGCCGCCGGCGGGTTCACGAGCGTGGTGTGCATGCCCAATACCGCGCCGCCCGCCGACAACGCCGGCACCATCCGCTTCATCCTCGACGCCGCCGAGCGCGGCTCAGTCGTCCACCTCTACCCCACCGGCTGCATCACCGTCAGTATGAATGGCCAGGCGCTTGCGCCTATCGGCTCGCTTAAGCGCGCCGGCGTGGTCGCCATCACCGACGACGGCGACTGCGTGCAGTCCAATGAGCTCATGCGCCGCGCGCTCGAATACGCCAAAATGTTCGACCTGCCGATCATGGACCACTGCCAGGACGCCGCGATGACGGTCGGCGCGGTGATGAACGAGGGCGTCATGTCCACCCGCCTCGGCCTGCGCGGCTGGCCCCACGCCGCCGAGGACATCATCGTCGCGCGCAACGTCATCCTTTCCGAGGCCACCGGCGCGCACGTTCATCTCCAGCATATCTCGTCACGTTTCTCGGTGGACATCATCCGGCGCGCCAAGGCACGCGGCGTGCGCGTTTCCGCCGAGGCCACACCACACCATCTGGCGCTGACGGAAGACGCGCTCGGCGGCTATGACACGAATTTCAAGATGAACCCGCCGCTCCGCACCGAGGCCGACCGGCAGTCGCTCATCGCCGGCCTGCGCGACGGCACGCTCGACATCATCGCCACCGACCACGCGCCACACACGCCCGACGAGAAGGACCGCGAGTTCGACCACGCGCCCAATGGCATCCTCGGCCTCGAGACCGCGCTCGCCGTCTCGCTCGACGTGCTCGTGCGGAAAAACAAGTTCAAGCTCTCACGGGTAATAGACCTGATGACCCGCAAGCCGGCCCAACTGATGAAGCTCCCCGCCGGCACGCTCGCCCCCGGCGCGCCCGCCGACGTGTGCCTCTTCGATCCCGACGAAAAGTGGCGCTACGACGCCAAGGCCGGTTTCAGCAAATCGCGCAACTCCCCGTGGCACAGCCAGACCCTCACCGGCCGCGTGAAGACCACGGTCGTCGCCGGCAAGATTGTCTTCACGGGCGGAAAAATCACCGCTTGACCGTGCTTAGCCTTCCACCTCCAACCCAACCACCCGCTCGTCAACATGCACCCCGCCCGCCCGTCCCGCCTTCCGTTCGTCGCCGCGCTCGCCGTCGCCGCGGCGCTACTCACGACCGCACGCGCCGCCGACACACCCGCGCCGCCCTCCAATTTTTTCGACAAATTGGAGACCCGTGGAATCAAGGTTTCGCGCGGCCCGGTGACCTCGCCGCTAGGAAGCGTGGCCGAGATCAATGCTCCCGACGGTTTCGGCCTGATCGCCGACGCCGACAGTATCAAAAAATTTTATGAGCTGAATCAAAGCAGCGTCAATGGCGAGGAGGTGGGCGTCCTGCTTGATCCCGTCGGCGTCTGGACGTTGTTTTTCCGCTATGAAAGCACCGGCTATGTGAAAGATGACGAGAAGCTCGACGCGGCCAAACTCATGGCCGCGATGACGGAACACGAGGACGAGGTGAACGCCGCGCGCAAGGCCCGCGGCTGGGACGCCATGAAAGTCACTGGCTGGGCCACCCAGCCGCATTACGACGAGCATACGCACAATCTCAAGTGGGCCATCAACCTCACCTCCTCGGCGGACAACTTCAAAGGCGTGTTCATCAACGAGAGCATCCGCCTGCTCGGGCGCGGCGGCGTGATGAAGGTCACGCTCGTGTGCGACACCGAGGACTTCAAGCCCTCCGAAGCTGCCGTGGACAAGCTGCTCGCGGCGAGCTTCGGCTACGTCTCCGGCCAGAAATACTCCGAGTGGAAGACCGGCGACAAAGTCGCCGCCTACGGCCTAGGCGCGCTGGTGCTTGGCGGCGCGGGCGTGCTGGCGTCGAAGGCCGGTCTTTTTGCCAAGCTCGGCGCGTTTTTGCTCGCGGCCAAAAAGCTGCTCATCGTCGCGGTGATCGCCGTTGCGGGCGTCTTCAAGAAATTCTGGAAAAAGATTACCGGCCGTGCATGAGGTCTGTGTGACATGGGCGTCCCGCCCATGTTTCCCGTAGGGCCTGACCTTGCGTCAGGCCTTCCATATTTCTCCCACCCGCCACCCGCCGTGGACCTTTCGACTTTCAGACCTTGAGACCTTAAGACCATTCCCCATGTCCGACCACGCGTTGCTTATCGCCGTCTTCTGGGGGCTTTTTCTCCTCGACGGCGCGCTGGCCGGGCGGCGCTCACGTTGGAGTTTCACCAACTGGCTTGGCGGACGCCGCGCCTCGCCCGCGTGGCGGCGATGGCACCTCCTCAGCCCATGGCCCGGCGGCTGGCGCGCGCTCGCGGACGACCTGCCGTTCTCCCTCTCGCCCACCGGCATCTGTAACCGCCCTGCCGGCGCGGCTGGCCGTCCTCCTAACGATCCCGGCTCCGCGCAGGCTTGGCGCTGGGAGGACATCGCCGATGCGCGCGAGAATGACGGTCTCGTGCTGATCAACGGCAAAATATTCTGCGCCGCCACAGTCCATCTGACCGCCGAGGGTCTGCGCGCGCTCGCCGCCGCCTGCGCAGCGCTCACACCCCCCGCCCGCGCCGCGCTCCCCCGTGCGCGGCTACGGCTCTGGCTGCGCCCCACGCACCTGCGCCGCCGCGCCGCCGTGCTGCGCGCGCGCACGGAATCGCTCGTTCTCGCCAACGCACTTCTCCTCGCCGGGCTGCTCTCGCTCTCAGTGTGGTTCCTCGGCCAGCTGTCGGCCGAACATATCGGCACGGATTACGCCGCCCGCCTCACGCGTGCCGGCCCGCTCCTGCTGGCCTATCTCGCGTGTCTACACATTGGTGGCGTCGCGCTCGCGTGGTGGGCGCGACGCCGACTGCTTCGACTCTCGCCCGGCGGCAGTCCACGTAAAAACCCGTTGCCCGGCGCGCTGCTCTTTCCGCCTTCGGCGCTTCGGCTGCGCGCTTTGCTCGGTGCGGAGTGGTTCCCGCCGTCGCACCCGGCGGCGCTCGCGCTCGCCTTCGCGCCGACGGCCGCGCGCGGTGAGATTTTGTTTCACACGCTCTCGGACCTGCGCTGGCCGCTGACGTCGCCTGCCGACGGCGCGCAGGTCGGGGAGATTGTCGCTTGGTTCCGCGTCGTGCTCGGCGAGGAGCTGGAGGTGCTGTTGCACAGGGAGAAAATTGACACCCCCGCGCTCCTGGCATCGCCCGCGCCTGATGGCCTCGCGAGCCGTGCGTTCTGTCCGCGCTGCCGCGCGCAGTTCGTCGCCGAAGGCGGCAACTGTCCGAATGGAGTGCCATTGCGGCCCTTGAAATGAGCCCTCCGGGCTGCGAACCTCCGCACGCATGACGGATCTCTCCATCGCCGAACTCGCCGAGCTCGCGCTCGGCCTCACCGGCCTCGCGCTGCTGTGGCGGCTCGTGCTTTGCCCGGCGGCCCGCGCGCGGCCGGCAACGGCACGGCTGGTGCGCTGGGAGATCGCGCCGGTGGATTTTTCACTAGAGGTTTGGGGCGTGCTTGCCGCTGGGTTTGTCGCGCAAATCTTGGCTGGCGCCGCGGCGAAGGTCGCGGGGCTGGCGGGCGACGCCTACTTTGTCGCGGCCGCGCCCGCGATGCCGGCGGGGATGCTACTCGCGTGCGTGATGTTCCAGCGCCGGGCGCGCGCGGCGGGCGATCCGCCGCAGTTCGGCGGAAGTTTTTTTCGCGCAGGCGCGGCGGCGTTTCTCGTCTTCCTACCGGTCATGGCGGTGGTGTGGGTAGCCTGGAACCTCCTGCTGACGGCTATTGGTCTGCCCGCCACGCAGCAGGACGTGGTGGATGATTTTATTCGGATGAAATCTCCGGGCCTGCGCGCCACACTCGCCGCCTACGCCATCGTGCTCGCGCCACTCGCCGAGGAGTGGGTGTTTCGCGGCGTGCTGTTCCGGTTCGCGCGTGGCCGCCTCCCGCGTTGGGGCGCGCTGGTGCTACCGTCGGCGGTGTGGGCGTCGCTGCACGGGCTGACGGCGTTCGCGCCGCTGCTCGCGCTGGGCGTGGTGCTCTCGCTCGCCTACGAGCGCACCGGCAACCTCGCCGTGCCGATGCTCGCTCACGCGTTGTTCAACCTGAACACGATTCTGCTTCTGCTGGCCGGAGCGGGCGGATGAGTTTTCATCACCAATTACCCCGGACAAAATCAAACGCGGACCAATCCTAAGCCTTGGAACACAGTGAACATGGTATCCGAGGCATCTTTTCTCCGTGCTCTCCGTGTTCTCCGTGTTAACAAGGCCCGGAGATCATGAGCCCTTTCACGAAACGCCGTGCTGAATCCGTCTCCGCCTTGGGCGAGGCGCGGCTCATCGCGTCGATCCGGCGCTGGCTGGGCGCCGCGTCGCCGCGCGCGCCGTTTGGCATCGGCGACGACTGCGCGGTGCTCCCGACAGGGCGCGGGCGGTCGCTGCTTACCGTGGACCCGGTGATCTACGGCGAACATTTCGATGCCGCTGTGCCGCCGCGAGCCGTGGGCGCGAAGTTGTTCAAGCGCAACCTGAGCGACATCGCGGCGATGGGCGGGCGCCCGCGCGCGGCGGTTGTGGCCCTCGCGCTCGATCCGAACGTGAGGCTAGAGTGGTTGGAGGGATTTTACCGCGGGCTGGCGGCGGTGAGCCGCAAGTATCTCGTGCCCATCGTCGGCGGCGACGTGGCGCGGCACGACGGCGGCATCGTGGCAACGATGACGCTCGTCGGCGAGGCGGCGGCGGGGCGGGTGGTGACGCGGACCGGCGCGCGGACCGGCGACGGGATTTTTATTACCGGACAGCTCGGCGGCAGTCTGGCGAGCGGACATCACTGGAAATTCTCACCGCGCCTCGCCGAGGGTGCGTGGCTGGCGGGACGGCCCGAGGTGCGCGCCATGCTCGATGTGAGCGACGGGCTGGCGAAGGACATTCGCGCGCTCACTCCGCCCGGCGCGGAGCCGGCGCTCGACGCGGCCGCGTTGCCGCGTCGCCGGGGGTGCGACCTGCGCGCGGCGCTTTCCGACGGCGAGGACTACGAGCTGCTGTTCGCCGTCACGGGCGGGTCGGACGCGGCGTTCTTGCGCGCATGGCGGCGAAATTTTCCACGCACACGGCTGAGTTGCATCGGGCATTTTGTGCGGCGCGGCGCGCGTCCGCCCGGCGCGCTCAACCTGGAGGGCCACCGTGGTTACGAGCATCTGTGACCGGCTGCGCGCGGGCGTGGCCACCGCCTCGGCCGGCGAGACGCGGGTGTTGGCGCGCGAGCTGGCCGCCGTGCTGCCGCCGGATACCGTGCTCGCGCTGCACGGCACCCTGGGCGTAGGCAAAACGACATTCGTGCAGGGGCTGGCTGAGGGTTTCGGCGTGACCGAGCCAGTGACCAGCCCGACATTCAACCTCCTCACGCTGCATCGCGGCGGCGCGCGGCTGCTCGCACATCTCGACGCCTACCGACTCGAAGGCGACGGCGCGGCAGCGGCGGAGTCGCTCATGCTCGACGATTTTCTAGTCAGCCCGTGGTGCCTCGCCGTTGAGTGGCCGGAGAAGATCGCCACCTGGCTACCGGCTGGCGCGTGGCATCTCGATCTCGGCATCGCGCCCGACGGTCGTCACACCGTGCGGCTGCGCTGAAATGTCACCAACCTACACACCGCGCCGCCCGATTAGTTTCATCATTCATAATTCTTCCTTCTGCCTTCGCCTTTCTCCCATGCGCCTGCGCCTCGTCACTTTCAACATCGCTCATGGGCGCGGCCTCTCACCGCTGCCAGGGCTGACGACCGCGCGCCGCCTCCGTCTCACGCTCCTGAAAATCGCCGAGTTGCTGGTCGAGCTGCGCGCCGACGTGGTGGCGCTCCAGGAGATTGACCAATGCTCGCGCTGGGCCGGCAACTTCGACCAGCTCGAGTTTCTTCGCGAAGCGGCCGGGTTTCCGCACGCGGCCTGGGGCATTAGCGCCCGGCGCGGAGGGCTGCTCAACTTCTGCTACGGTAACGCCCTCCTCTCGCGCCATCCGGTCGTTGCTTCCGAAAGCGTCGGCTTCGGGCACGGGCGCGTGGGCGACAAGGGTTTTCTTTTCGCCGAGCTCGACGCGGGCGGTCATCGCCTGCCCCTCGTCAACCTTCACCTGCACTATCGCTCGCGCGTCCACCGCTTCCGTCAGGCGGGCATGCTGGTCGCGTGGCTGCGCGCCCGCGCCCAAGCCCACGGCTCGCATTGGGCCGTGCCGCCCGTCGTCTGCGGCGATTTCAACAACTCCGCCGCGCGGGCCGACGCCACCGCCGCGCTGCTGCGCGAGCTGTCTGGCCACGGCCACGGTGACTACGGGCTGCACCCGGCGGACGGCGCGCGCACCTTCCCCTCGCCGCTTCCGGCGCGCGCGCTCGACTTCATCCTGCTCCCGCCCGGCTGCCGCCACGCGCGCGGCGAGGTCGTCCGCGCCCACCTCTCCGACCACCGACCGGTGCTGGTGGAGTTTGAGGTAGGGTAAGCTGCACCACACAAGTCTTTGTAAATGCTTCTAAGAAAAGTCGCCCGTCGGTGTCTTACTGATTGACCAACTGACATCATCATGAAACAGCCTTCCTCAAAAAGTTCTGCGGCTGCAGTGGTCGTTATCCTCCTCGTCTTCTATGCTGGCAGCAGCGGGCCACTGGCCGGCGTGGCCTTCCGCCGGACTAATTCCGCCAATGGAATTAACTGGTATGAGAAGCATCTGTATTTTTATGCGCCTCTGACTTGGCTGTGCCGACACACCGGCTCCGAACAGTTTCTCGAAGCATATTGGAAATATTGGGGTTGGAGTGACATGGTAGACACTGGCTGAGTTTAGGTTCGGTTCGGTTTTCCGTTTGCCCCCGTTGGGACGGCCCCCCAGCCTCGTCCGTTCCATGAGCGAAACTCCCCCGGACATCTCCCACGACCAGCACGCCGTGCGGCGGCAGAAGCTCGCCGAGCTGCGCGCGGCGGGGCACGACCCATTCCGCGCGAGCTTCACGCCGACGCATCTCTCGGGCGACGCGCTCAAGCTCCATGTGGAGGGACAGGACAACGCTGTGACGGTCTCCGTCGCGGGGCGGCTCGTGACCATCCGCGACATGGGCAAGAGCCAGTTCGTAAAAATTCTCGACCAACAGGGGCAAATCCAACTCTACATCAAAAAGGATGTGGTCGGCGACGCGGCCTATGCGGCGTTCAAGAAGCTCGACCTCGGCGACTTCATCGGGGCGCGCGGCACGCTGTTCAAGACAAAGACCGGCGAGATCACCGTGCGCGTCGAGGCGGGCGGCGTCACGCTCGTTGCCAAGGCGCTGCGCCCTCTGCCTGAAAAATGGCACGGGCTCGCCGATCCGGAGCAGGTCTATCGGCAGCGTTACCTCGATCTGATCGTCAACGCGGAGTCGCGGGCGCGGCTCATGCTGCGGCCGAGGATCGTGTCGCACATTCGGCATTTTTTGGAGACGCGGCAGTTCATCGAGGTCGAGACGCCGATGCTGCAAAGCGTGGCGGGTGGCGCGGCGGCGCGGCCGTTCACGACGCGCCACAACGCGCTCGGCACGGATTTTCTCCTCCGCATCTCACTGGAGCTTTACCTCAAACGCATGCTGGTGGGTGGCTACGATCGCGTGTTTGAGATCGGGCGTAATTTTCGTAACGAGGGCATTTCGCGGAAGCACAACCCGGAGTTCACCATGCTGGAGGTCTATCAGGCCTACAGCGACTACCGGGGCATGATGGTGCTCGTGCGCGACCTGCTCCAGTCGCTCGTGCGCGACGTGATCAAGCCCGCCGACGGCTCTTTGAAAATCAAACACGCCGCGAGCGGCCAGGACATCGAGTTCGGCGGCGAGTGGCGCGAGGTGCCTTACAAGGACCTCATCCGCGCCGCCACGGGCGACGCGGACTGGTTCGCCCGCACCAAGACGGAGAAAATCTCCGGCGCCGAAAAGCTCGGCCTCTCTATTGACCCGAAATGGGAGGAGTTCGAGATCACCAATGAGATTTTCTCGAAGCAGATCGAGCCGACTCTCATCCAGCCGACTTTTGTCACGCACCTGCCGAAAGAGCTGTGTCCCCTGGCGAAGCTCACGCTCGATGACCCGACGACGATTGATGTGTTCGAGCTGGTGATCGGTGGCATGGAGGTCGCGCCCGCCTACTCGGAGCAGAACGACCCCGACGTGCAGCGCGCGATGTTTGAAGCGCAGGCGGGCGGCGACCAGCAGAGCATTGATCACGACTTCCTGCTCGCGCTGGAGCACGGGATGCCGCCGGCGGGAGGCATGGGCATCGGCATTGACCGGCTGTGCATTTTGCTCACCGGCGCGGAGAGCATCCGGGATGTGATCCTGTTCCCGCAGCTGCGGCCGGGCAGCACCTGATTTTAAACACGGAGGTCACAGAGAGCACGGAGCCAGGCCAGTCAGTGCTGGGTTGAACTTTCTCTGTGAACTCCGTGTGCTCCGTGTTCCATCATGCCTTGGTATCTCTATCTCGCCCTCAAGCAGCTTTTTCCCACCGGGCGGCGGCTGTCGTTTTTCACGGCGATCTCGGTGCTGGGCGTGTCGCTCGGCGTGGCGCTGCTAGTGGTGGTGATGAGCGTGATGGGCGGCTTCGGCCACGAGATCCGCCGGATGATCACCGACACGCAGGGCGAGGTGCAGGTGCGAGCGCGCGGCCTGATTGAGGAGCCGGATGAGGCGCTGGCTGCGATCGCGCGCGTGCCCGGTGTGACCGGCGTGACGCCCTACGCCGCCGGTGTCGCGCTGCTGGAGTGCAACGGCAAGCCGTCCTTCCCGCAGCTCCTTGGCGTGGACCTGCGCCATGTGGACAGCGTTGTCCCCCTCAACAGTTACATCGCACCCGGCTCGCTCGACGGGCTGGACGATGACACCGTCATCCTCAGCGCGCAACTCGCCCGGTCGCTCGGCGCGCGCCTCGGCGACAAGGTTGAGATCTCCTCGCCGCTCCTCATCGAGAAGCTCAAGCGCGACGAGGTTTTCCTCCCCCGTGAGCTCACGGTCGCCGGCATCTTCGCAGTCGGCCACCAGCAGCTGGACAGCAGCACCGCGCTGGTGACACTGCGCCGGATGCAGGACCTCTACGGCCTCGGCAAGGCCGTCCACGGCTTCAACGTCCGCCTCGCACCCGGCGCCGACCCCGACGAGCTGGCCGCGCGCATCAACGTCGCGCTGCCCGCCGCCGCCAACGCGCGGGCCGTGGCGTGGATGGACTCGTTCTCTGATTTCCTGTGGGTGCTCCAGAACGAGAAGAACATGTTTTTTTTCTTGCTGCTCTTCATCGTGATCGTGGCGGCGTTCTCGGTCGCCAGCTCGCTGCTCATCACGGTGGTGCGGAAGACGCGCGAGATCGGCCTGCTCGGCGCGCTCGGCGGCCGACCGCGTGACGTGGCGGCATGCTTCTGCGCTCAGGGTGTTTTCATCGGCTGTGCCGGCACCGTGCTCGGGCTGGTGGCCGGCCTGGGGCTGCTCGCCTTCCGCAACGAGATCGTGCTCGGCCTCGCCCGCCTCACCCAGCGCGAGACCGTGCTGGAGCGCTTCTACATGTTCAGCCGGCTGCCCGCGCACACCACCGCCGCCGACCTCGTCAAAATCGTGGCGTTCACTATCGTCATCTCGACGCTTGCCGGCCTGCTTCCCGCCTGGCGCGCCGCAAAACTCAAGCCCGTGGAGGCGCTGCGCCATGAGTGAGGCAATTGTCCCGGCTCGCGGCCTCTGCAAAACCTACCCGAGCGGCGAACGCCGCATAGAGGTGCTGCGCGGGGC